>NZ_JAUSZJ010000002.1:642500-942500 GCF_030817475.1 Streptomyces sp. V2I9
GCGGCTGCTCGGTGTGCCGATGCCCGGTGTGCCGGACAGCGACGAGCCGTACGTACTGATCGCGCGCGATCTGGCACCGGCCGACACCGCGCTGCTGGACCCGACGCTGGTGCTCGGCTTCGTCACCGAGGAGGGCGGGCCGACCAGCCACAGCGCGATCCTGGCGCGGGCGCTCGGCGTTCCGGCCGTGGTGGCGCTGCCCGGCGCCGGTGAGCTGGCCGAGGGCACGGTCGTCGCGGTGGACGGCAGCACGGGCGAGATCTTCGTGGAGCCGAGCGCCGAGAAGCGTGCCGAGCTGGAGGGCGCCGCCGCGGCTCGCAAGGCGGCGCTGGCCTCCTCGACCGGTCCGGGCGCCACGTCGGACGGGCACAAGGTGCCGCTGCTCGCCAATGTCGGTGGTCCGGGCGATGTGCCCGCGGCGGTCGAGGCGGGCGCCGAGGGTGTGGGGCTGTTCCGCACCGAGTTCCTGTTCCTGGACGACAGCAAGCAGGCTCCTTCCGAGGAGAAGCAGGTCGCGGCCTACCGTGCGGTGCTGGAGGCGTTCCCCGAGGGGCGTGTCGTCGTACGGGTGCTGGACGCCGGCGCCGACAAGCCGCTGGACTTCCTGACCCCGGCCGACGAGCCGAATCCGGCGCTGGGTGTCCGGGGGCTGCGGAGCCTGCTGGACCACCCCGAGGTGCTGCGTACCCAGCTGACCGCGCTGGCCAAGGCCGCCGAGGGGCTGCCGGTGTACCTGGAGGTCATGGCCCCCATGGTGGCCGACCGCGCCGACGCCAAGGCGTTCGCGGACGCGTGCCGCGAGGCCGGGCTGCGGGCGAAGTTCGGTGCGATGGTGGAGATCCCGTCGGCGGCCCTGCGGGCGCGGTCGATCCTCCAGGAGGTGGAGTTCCTCTCGCTGGGCACCAACGACCTGGCGCAGTACACCTTCGCGGCCGACCGTCAGGTGGGCGCGGTGTCACGGCTCCAGGACCCGTGGCAGCCGGCGCTGCTGGATCTGGTGGCGCTGTCCGCCGAGGCGGCCCGTGCCGAGGGCAAGAGCTGCGGCGTGTGCGGGGAGGCCGCGGCGGACCCGCTGCTCGCGTGTGTGCTGACGGGACTGGGTGTCACCTCGCTCTCCATGGGTGCGGCGTCCATTCCCTATGTACGGGCCACGCTGGCCACGTACTCGCTGGCGCAGTGCGAGCGGGCGGCGAACGCGGCTCGTTCGGCCGACTCGGCCGACGAGGCGCGCAGCGCGGCGCAGGCCGTGCTCTCGGGCGAGTAGAACCCGAAGGGGCTTTCCGGGCCCGAGGGGTTTTCGGGGAGGGGCTTTCCGCCGTGGCGGGAGGCCCCTCCCCTTGTGCGTGGCTGTCGGCTTCCGTCCTTCCGGTGGTCAGTGGTGGGGTTCCGGTGCGTCGGCTCCGATGTCGAACCCCGCGCAGTACTCGACGCCGGATTCCGGGGAGACGGGCTCCCCGGTGTCCGCGTCCGTGCAGTAGGCGTTGAAGACCTCGCCGGCGGTCAGCGGGGCGAGGCCGCCGCCGGCCAGCCGCCAGCCGTGGACGCGGTCGGGACTGTCGGGGGCGCTGGTGCGCAGGACGACGCCCGCGCGCGCTTCCAGGGCGACGGCCACCGCGAGGACGGTGGCGAACTCCGCGCCCTCCGTACTGTCGAGGCGGGCCGGCCCGGTGGTGTCGCGGTGGGTGTGGAGGACGGCCAGGAGTTGGTCGTGGTCGGTGGGGACGCTGCACACCAGGTGGTGACTGCCCGGCCCGGCCGTTTCCAGCAGGCGCAGGATCAGGTGCGAGGCGCGGTCGAAGGCGGCGCGTCCGATGTCCTGACCGCAGTCGGCGCAGTCGCCCAGGTCGGTGAGGCGGAGGGTGGCGTACTCCCAGGTGGCGTGGCGGACCGCACGGGAGACGAGGACGGGGATGAGGTCGCTCAGGCGTTGACCGGTGTAGGCGACGGTGGCCCCGGCGGCGGCGATCTCGGCGGTGAAGCGGCTGCGGCCGGCTCCGGTGTCCGCGTCGATTCCGGACTCCGCGCAGAACGCGGCGTAGTCCTCGGGGTCGAAGAGGGCGACGGTGGTGTGGGTGCCCTGGGCGGTCAACGTCCTGAGCAGGCCCTCGACCTGGCGCAGATAGGCGGTGTGGTCGTCGAAGGGGAAGGTGCGGTAGCGACGCATGGCCGCGAAGTCCCGCTCGTCGACGAGGAGTCCGACGGTGCTGGGGGCTTCGCGGCGCAGGGTGCGTCGCGGCGTGGTGGCGTGCGGGGTGCCGTACCTCCTGGTGCGGTTCTTGCGGTGTGCGGCGTGGTTCCTGGTGTTGCCGGTCTGCGCCATGTGTCCCCCTGTGCGCGGTGAATCTTTGCTCACTCAGCGTAACCAGGGGGACTGACAGGAGGGTTGCCCCGGTGGGTCAGCGGCGGCGGGTCGCGGCGAGGTCGGCGTAGAAGCGGAGGAGGTCGAGGTTGTCCACGGAGCCGGGGTTGACCGCCTTGGACAGCTCGGTTCCCTGGAGCAGGCGCTTGACCGGAACCTCGATGCGCTTGCCGGTGAGGGTGTGCGGGATGCCGGGGACTTCGATGACCTCGTCGGGTACGTGGCGGGGGGAGAGGTTCTCGCGGATGGTCCGCTTGATGGCGTCGCGCAGGTCGTCGTCGAGGGTGGCGCCTTCGGCGAGGTGGACGAAGAGCGGCATCCAGTAGCCGCCGTCGGGTTCTTCGAGGCCGATGACGAGGGATTCGCGGATCTCGGGGAGGCGTTCGACGGCCTCGTAGATGTCGGCGGAGCCCATGCGGACGCCCTGGCGGTTCAGGGTGGAGTCGGAGCGGCCGTGGATGACCACCGAGCCGCGGCCGGTGATGGTGATCCAGTCGCCGTGCCGCCATACGCCGGGGTACACGTCGAAGTAGCTGTCGTGGTAGCGGCTGCCGTCGGGGTCGTTCCAGAAGCGGATCGGCATGGACGGCAGCGGGTTGGTGACGACGAGTTCGCCGACCTCGTCGGTGAGGGGCCTGCCCGCGGGGTCCCAGGACTGGAGGTCGGTGCCGAGGCTGGGGGCCTGGAGTTCGCCGATGTGGACGGGGAGGGTGGGGACGGCTCCGGCGAAGCAGGAGCAGACGTCGGTGCCGCCGCTGACCGAGGCGATCCAGAGGTCGTCGGCGACCTCGTCGTGGAGCCAGCGGAAGCCGTCGGGCGGGAGCGGGGAGCCGGTGGTGGCGACGCACTGGACGCGGGAGAGGTCGAAGTCGCGGCCCGGGTGGACGCCGGCCTTGCGGCAGGCCATGACGTATGCGGCGGAGGTGCCGTAGAGGGTGGCGCCGGTCTGTTCGGCGATGCGCCACTGGGCGCTGATGTCGGGGTGGCCGGGGCTGCCGTCGTACAGGACGACGGTGGTGCCGGTGAGGAGGCCGGAGACGAGGAAGTTCCACATCATCCAGCCGGTGGAGGTGTACCAGAAGAAGCGGTCCTCGGGGCCGAGGTCGCAGTGCAGGCCGAGCTGCTTGACGTGTTCGAGGAGGATGCCGCCCTGGGACTGGACGATGGCCTTGGGCAGGCCGGTGGTGCCGGAGGAGTAGAGGACCCAGAGCGGGTGCTCGAAGGGGACCTGTTCGAAGACCGGCTCGGTGTCGGCGGAGGTGAGGGCGGCCCAGGTGAGGGCGCCTTCGGGTGCGTCGGTCCCGAGCAGCGGGATGTGGACGACGGCACGCAGCGTGGGCAGCTCGCGGCGGAGTTCGGCGACGGTCCCGGTGCGGTCGTGCTCCTTGCCGCCGTAGCGGTAGCCGTCGACGGCGAACAGGACGACGGGTTCGATCTGCTGGAAGCGGTCGAGGACGCTGCGGGCGCCGAAGTCGGGGGCGCAGGAGGTCCAGACGCCGCCGACGGCGGCGGTGGCGAGGAGGGCGACGACGGCCTGCGGGATGTTGGGGAGGTAGCCGCTGACACGGTCGCCGGGGGTGACGCCGAGGGCGCGGAGTTCGGCGGCCAGCGCGCCGACCTGGCGGCGGAGTTCGGCCCAGGTGACCGGGGTCTGGGTGTGGGTCTCGTCGACGTGCAGCAGGGCGGGGGTGTCGGCGCGGGAGGGGTCCTCGGCGGTGCGCAGGGCGTGTTCGGCGTAGTTGAGGGTGGCGCCGGGGAACCAGGTGGCGCCGGGCATCGCGCGGTCGCCGAGGACGCTTTCGTACGGGGTGGAGAAGCGGATGTCGAACCATTCGGCCACCGCGCGCCAGAAGGTGTCGAGCTCGTCGACGGACCAGCGGTGCAGGGCCGCGTACCCGCCCTCGGCCGGGGCGCCGTGCCGGTTCGCGGCCCAGGTCTGGAAGCGGGTGACGGCGGCGGCCTCGATACGGTCGGGGCCGGGCTGCCAGAGCGGGGCGTCGGGCGTGGCTGCGGTCATGAGTGCTGCTCCCTGGCTGTACGGGTACGCGGGGTGGGCGTGTCGACGCGCACGGGCCGGGGTGTGCGCGTGAGCGGCTGACACGGACGATGCCACGTGATCGTCTTCGGCACCAGGGTCACCCTGCGGCAGGGGGCCGTTTCCCGCGGGGCGGGGTGTGGGTGAACGGGAGTTGAACGGAGGGTTCTGCGGGTCGGGCGGGTGGCAGGGTGTGCGCCATGGACGGTCGTGACCTGGTGCGTCGGGTGAGGTTGGTCGGTTCGGTGCGGGGGCTGCGCACGGTGCGTTCGGCCTGGCGGCGCAGGTCCGCGGACGCGGCGGCGCTGCCGGCGCGCGGGCCCGAGCGGGCTCGGGTGCCCGGTGCGCTGACGGGTGCGGAGCCGGGACCGGGCGGGGGTGTGGTGCGGTTCGCCCGTTCGGTGCTGCGGATCCGGGTGTCGGTGGGCGGCGCGGTGTTCTGGGCGTGGGACGGGGCGGAGCCGCTGCCGTCGTACGCGCTGGCGGGCGAGGCGCCCGCGCCGGACGAGCGGGCGGTGCTGGAGCCGGGCAAGGACGGCGGCTGGCAGGTGGTCTCGGAGCGGCTGACGGTGGTGGTGTCGCGGACCGGAGCGGTGGAGTTGCGGACGCCGGGCGGGGTGCTGTTGCGGCGTGAGCTGCCGCCGCGCTGGTGGGAGCCGGTGGGCGGGGGGCCGGTGCGGTGGGTGCAGCGCTCCGAGGTGCCGGCGGACGCGCGGTTCTTCGGGCTGGGCGGGCGTGCGGGCGGTCCCCGGTTGCGGGACGGGGTGTACGGGCTGTGGAACACCGATCCGGGCGGGCGGTTCGGCCCCGGGGACGATCCGCTGTCCCTGACGATGCCGGTGCAGGTGGTGGTGTCGGACGCGGGGACGCATCTGGCGTTCCACGACAACAGCTGGGCGGGCCGCGTGGTGCTGCGGGAGGGCGAGGAGGGCGCCGGTTCGGGGCATGACCGGCCGGGGACGTGCGAGGTGCGGATGGAGGGCGGGCCGCTGCGCTGCTGGGTGGTGGCGGGGACGCCGGCCCGCGTTCTGCGGGGGTGGACGGCGCTGACGGGTGCGCCGGCGCTGCCGCCGTCCTGGGCGCTGGGGCCGCAGCACGCCCGGTGGGGGTGGGGCGGCGAGGAGGAGGTGCGGCGGGTCGTCGCGGGGTACCGGGAGCGGGGGCTGCCGCTGTCCGTGCTCCATCTGGACATCGATCACTACGACGGGCACCGGGTGTTCACGGTGGACCGGGAGCGGTTCCCCGGTCTGCCCGCGCTGGCGGAGGAGTTGCGCGAGGACGGGGTGCGGCTGGTGTCGATCGTGGACCCGGCGGTGAAGGCGGAGCCGGGGAACGCCGTGTTCGACGCGGGGCGCGCGGTCGGGGAGCGCGGTGCGTACGTCCGGGACGCACGGGGTCGGGTGGTGGTCGGTGAGGTGTGGCCCGGAGCCTGCGTCTATCCGGACTTCACTGATCCGCTTGTGCGGGATTGGTGGGGATCTCTGTACGAGGAGCGCCTTGCGCAGGGCTTCTCGGGGGTGTGGCACGACATGAACGAGCCGGTGTCGTTCGCGGCGTTCGGCGATCCGTCGCTGCCGCGTTCGGCCCGCCATGTCCTGGAGGGCGCCGGGGGTGATCACCGGGAGGCGCACAACGTGTACGCGCTGGCGATGGCGCGGGCCGGGTACGAGGGGCTGGTGCGGTGGCGTCCCGAGGAGCGGCCGTTCCTCTTCTCCCGGTCGGGCTGGGCGGGGATGCAGAGGTACGGGGGCACCTGGTCCGGTGATGTGTCGACCGGGTGGCCGGGTCTGCGGGCCTCGTTGTCGCTGGTGGTGGGGCTCGGGCTGTGCGGGGTGCCGTACTCGGGGCCGGATGTGGGCGGGTTCGACGGGTTCCCGTCGCCGGAGCTGTATCTGCGGTGGTTCCAGCTGGGGGCGTATCTGCCGTTGTTCCGTACGCACGCGGCGATCGACGCGGGGCGGCGGGAGCCGTGGGAGTTCGGGCCCGAGGTGCTGGAGCACGCGCGGGCGGCGTTGCTGGAGCGGGAGCGGCTGCACCCGTACTTCGTGTCGCTGTCGCATGTGGCGCGGCTGACGGGGGCGCCCTATGTGCGGCCGGTGTGGTGGGGGGGCGCCGGGCGACCGGGCGCTGCGGGAGTGCGAGGACGCGTTCCTGCTGGGCGACGCGCTGCTGGTGGCTCCGGTGCTGGAGCCGGGGGTGCGGCGGCGGGCCGTGCGGCTGCCGAGGGGGCGCTGGTACGACACGGCGACCGGGCGGGCGTACGAGGGGCCGGGCCAGGTGGTGGTGGACGCGCCGCTGTCGGGCGTTCCGGTGCTGGCGCGGGCGGGAGCGGTGATTCCGGTGCGGGGCGCGGACGGGGGGCCGGAGCTGGAGGTGTGGGCGCCCGCGCCGGGGCGTACCGGCGGCGGGCCGGTGGTGCGGGATCCGGGTGACGGGTGGGCGGACGCGGAGGTCGAGCGGTATGTGACGCGGTGGGAGGGCGGCCGCGTGGTGGTGGAGCGGGACGGCGGGGAGGGCGGGGCCGGATGCCCGGTACGGGTGCGGGGGGCATCGGACGGCTCGTAGGGCTCCGGTCCACCGCCCGGCGGGCGGCGCTGTCGGAGAGCCGGCTCGGTCGCGCCCTCTCCCCGCGTGGGTCCGATTCGCCCGGCCGGGTCCGCTCAGCCGTAGCGGCCGGCGAACCAGGCTTCGGCGGCTTCCGTGTGCAGGGGGAACGCCAGGGGGCCGGGGCTGTACAGGACCTCGTAGCCGGACGTCTCGTCGGTCGGCGTCGAGGGCGGCAGGACGGCGAGGGGGCGGGTCGGGAGGAGGCCGAAGACCAGGAGGTGTCCGTCGGTGTCGCTCAGGACGTCGGCGAGGCGGACGTCCCGGGGAGCGGTCTCGATGCCGGTCTCCTCGCGCAGTTCGCGGACGACCGCCGTACGCCAGTCCTCGGCGTGGTCGATGAATCCGCCGGGCAGCGCCGTGCCGCCCTTCTGCGGCTCGATGGTGCGGGTGATGACGACGAGTCCGGTGGCGTCGGGGCCGGCGACGGGGAGCAGGGCCACCGCGACGGGGAGCGGGTTGCGGTAGGCGGTGGTCCCGCAGCACGCGCAGGTGCGGGGCCAGGCGTGGGCGGACGGAAGGACGGGATACGGGGCTCCGCAGGCGGTGCAGTGGGAGTCCCGTACGTACCGGGGTGGCTGCGGGGCGGTAGGGGAAGGGCTGTTGCCGGGTTCGGACACGGGCGGACTGTATCGGACTGTGTTTCCCGCTGTCCGGGGACGGCGCATCTTCACGGGGGCGGGGGCGCGTGTTCCGAGGCCGTGGGCCGGGGTGCTTTTCCCGCATGCGTGTCCCGCGTCCTTTCCCGGAGGGCGCGAAGCTGATAGACGGTGTGCCCATGACAGGAATGCGTACCGCTCTGCGTGCCCTGGCCGCCACGGCCGCCGCCCTCCTCGCCGCGACCGCCCTCTCCCCCGCCGCGCGAGCACACCCCGCCGGACCGAAAGCACCCGAGGAGTTCGTGGCACCGCGCTCGGTGGACCCGACCGTCATCCAGGAGATGCGCTACACCACGGCGCACACCTTCCTGGGCGAGCGGGTGGACGGCTACCGGCAGCCGGTCTGCATCCTGACCCGGCCCGCGGCCCGCGCCCTGCACCAGGCGCAGCAGCGGCTGCTGCGTCAGGGGTACGCCCTGAAGGTGTACGACTGCTACCGGCCGCAGCGGGCGGTGGACCACTTCGTGCGGTGGGCCGAGGACCCGGACGACCAGTCCATGAAGGAGGAGTTCTATCCACGGGTCGACAAGTCCCGGCTGTTCGAGGACGGTTACATCGCGGAGAAGTCCGGGCACAGCCGGGGCAGCACGGTGGACCTGACGCTCGTCCGGCTCCCCGCGCAGCCGACCAGGCCGTACCGGCCGGGTGAGCGGCTGACGCCCTGCTTCGCGCCGCAGGGCGAACGGTTCCCCGACAACTCCGTGGACATGGGCACCGGTTACGACTGCTTCGACACCCTGTCGCACACCGACGACCCGCGGATCACGGGCGTCCAGCGCGCCAACCGGCAGCTCCTGAAGCGGACGCTGGCCGACGTCGGATTCGTGAACCTGCCGGAGGAGTGGTGGCACTTCACGTACAAGCCGGAGCCGTTCCCGGACACCTACTTCGACTTCCCGGTGCACCGCCGGTCGGTGGCCGGGCGCTGACGGCACGGGCCGAAGATCCGAACGGGCGACCGGGGCCACCCCCGTGGGCTCCGGCCGCCCGTTCTTCATCTCGGACGCGAAAGGGGCGTGTCCGGTTGCGGACCGGGCGGATACGGTGCCCGTATGTCTCAGCAGACGTTCGACACGTATGAGGAATTCTGGCCCTACTACGTCGCCATGCACTCCCGTGCCGCCACCCGCTGGGTCCATCTGACCGGCGCGCTGACCGGGCTCGCGATCTCGGCGTACGGGCTCACGCGCGGGCGGAAGCGGTACCTGGCGGCCCTGCCGCTGATCGGGTACGGCGCGGCGTGGCCCGCGCACTTCCTGATCGAGAGGAACAACCCGGCCACCTTCGGGCATCCTGCGTGGTCACTGCGCGGAGACGCGCAGATGATCCGGATGATGCTCGCGGGCCGGGACGGGGAGCTGGCGGAGACCGCGGCGAAGTGGCTCGCGGAGCACGGGGGCGGGCGCGGCTGAGTCCGGCGGCCCGGCCCCTCGGGGGTGTCCGGCGGGCGGCTGTCGCCCCGGTCCGGGCGGCCGGGCTCCGGTCGGCGGGACCGGAGGCTCGTCCCGTCGCCGCGACGGTCCCGCCCGCTGCGCCCACTCCGCCCGACAGGTTTTTCCCGCCGTTGTCTTGACTGGCCGTCACCGCCGCAGAACACTCGGGGCCCGGCGCGCCGGGCCGTGTGCGGCTCGTACCCCTGTCGGCGGGGGTACGGGCCGTACGCGTGCCGACGCGCCGTCGCGGGCAGTCGTCCGGCTCAGGTGGCGACGGGTTCGCGGGCCCGTGCGGCGCGCTCCAGGGCGTTCTCCACGACCGTGACCAGGACGTCGCGCACGGAGGACCGGTCCCGCGCGTCGCAGACCAGCACCGGAACCTCGGGGTCGAGATCGAGTGCCGCCCGCACCGTCGTGGCGGGGAATCGCTCGGAGCCCTCGAAGACGTTGACCGCGACCGTGAACGGGATGCGCCGGCGCTCGAAGTAGTCGACCGCGGCGAAGCAGTCCTCCAGACGCCGGGTGTCGGCGAGGACCACCGCTCCCAGGGCTCCCTGCGCGAGTTCGTCCCACAGGAACCAGAAGCGGTCCTGGCCCGGAGTGCCGAACAGATAGAGGACCAGGTCCTCCCGCAGGGTGATCCGGCCGAAGTCCATCGCTACCGTGGTGGTCGTCTTGGACTCGACGCCTGCCAGGTCGTCCACCGGACGGCCCGCCTCGGTGAGGCGTTCCTCGGTGCGCAGGGGCCTGATCTCGCTGACCGCGCCCACCGCGGTCGTCTTGCCCACGCCGAACCCACCCGCCACCAGGATTTTCAGGGTGACGGGCTCGACGGGGCTTCGTCCGTCGCGCCTAGAGCGCCCGAAGGCCATCGATAACCTCGCGAAGAATGTTCACGTCCGGCAGCTCGGCCGGGGGAACGGGACGGGTGACGTGCACCAGCTCGTCCTCGACGAGATCGCCGACCAGGACCCGTACCACCCCTACGGGGAGGTCGAGTTCGGCGGCCAGCTCGGCGATGGACTGGGGCATGTCGCTGCAGAGTTCGACGATCGCCACGTGTTCGGGGGCGAGCGTCTGGTCCCGGCCGGGGTCGTCGGCGGCCGGTTCCGGCACGACGAGCGCGATCAGGTCGAGGCGGTGACGGGAGGCGCTGCTCGTACGCCCCCGGGTCATCGCGTACGGGCGGACCACCGGCCCGGCTTCCGCGTCGTACCAGCGCGAGACCTGCGGGTCGGCGGTCCCGTCCGGGGAGCCGGGGCCGGGGCCCGGGGAGTCGGCGCTCATGCCCGCCACGCTCACCCTCCGGCGGGCTGACCGGTCGTCCGTGGGGCGTTGGCCAGATGGGCCCCCACACGCTTGACCATCAGCGTCATCTCGTACGCGACCTGGCCCACGTCGGAGTCCGCTTCCGCCAGGACGGCGAGACAGCTGCCGTCGCCGGCCGCCGTGACGAAGAGGAACGCCTCGTCCAGCTCGACGACGGTCTGGCGTACCCGGCCCGCGTCGAAGTGGTGGCCCACCCCCTTGGCGAGGCTGTGGAACCCGGAGGCGACGGCGGCGAGGTGCTCGCTGTCCTCGCGGGTCAGGTCCGCGGACGCGCCGGTGGCGAGTCCGTCGCTGGAGAGCACCAGCGCCTTGCGGATACTGGCGACGCGCTGGACGAGTTCGTCGAGCAGCCAGTTCAGTTCACCCGAGCCGTGGCGTACGGGGTGGTGTGCTGCGGCGTTCGGTGCGGTCATCGACCGTCCCCTCCCGGAGTGGTTCCTGGTGCTGGGCCACCGGGGCCGCCCGCGTTCTCGGCGTTCCCGGTGGTGGCGGTGGCTTCGGTGGTCCCTGTGTTGTCCGCGGGTTCCGCGTTCTCCCGACGGCCGCGCTGCCAGCCGCGCTGGAGCGACGCCATGCGGTCGCGTACCGCGTCCGCGTCGCGCTCGGCGTCGTCGAGCGTGTCCACGGGCGCCCGGTGCGGGGGGAGGTCGGCGGCTTCCTCACGGAGGCGGCGCGCGAGGCTGGCCTGCCGGACGCGCCGGGGCAGTCCCCCCACCGTGTCGGGCGCCGCCGGGGAGCCGTCGTGTCGCGCCGCGGGAATGCGGGGCGGCTCGGTCGGGCGGGACGTTTCCTCGGAGTGCCGCGAGCCCCCGGTGCGGGGTTCCGCGGCGCGGGGCGACTCCGGCGCGTGGAAGGACTCCCGGTTGGGGGACGCCTCCGTCGTGCGGGTCGCCTCCGCGGTGTCCGGCCCTCCGGTCGGGCGGCGGGCGGCGGCTCGGGTGGTCCAGGGCGCTTCGGGGGCGCCGGTCCCGTCGGCGGCCGGGGAGCCGGTCCGCCGGACGGGGTGGTGCGGGACCGGTCCGGTGGCCTTCGCGGGGACGGCCGTGCCCTCGTCCTCGCCCGTGGCGCCGACGCGGCGGCCCCGGTCGCTGACCAGCGTCGGCGGGGTGCGGCGAGGCAACGGGACGGTTCCGGCGGGGCGCATCGGGCGGACCTCCGCCGACGGGCCGTCGGCGTGGTCGCGGGCCTGCTGGTGCTGGTCCCGGTCGGTGTGCCGGCGGGGGCCGCCGGGTTCGCGGTCGTGGTCGCGGCGCAGGTCCCGCGCGCGGAAGATGCCGCCGCGCTCGCTCTCGGTGTCCTCCAGGTCCGACACGCCGTCCAGGACGGGGCCGAGAGCCGGGTCCAGAGCGGGGTCCGGCGAACGGTCCAGCGGGTCGTCCGCGAAGTCCAGGGGGCCGACCGGGGCTTCCAGTTCGACCGGCCCGTCCAGGACGCCCGGTCCGGTCAGCCCGGTGGGCACGGGCGCCAGGACGGCGGGCCTGCCGTTGACGCGGCGCTCTCCCCCCGCGGTCGCGTCCTGCGCGGCGCGGGCCGTCTCGGGGCCGCCGCCGATCGCCCGCTCGGCCCGGCGGTCGAGGCGGAACCCGGTGCCGTGGGTGTCGGGGGCGTCGGTGAGCAGGGCGGCCGGGATGAACACGACCGCGGTGGTGCCTCCGTACGGCGATTTCTGCAGGGAGACCCGGACGTTCTGGCGCTGGGCGAGGCGGCTGACGACGAACAGGCCGAGGCGGTCGGTGTCGGAGAGCTCGAAGTCGGGGGTCTCGGCGAGCCGCAGGTTGGCGTCGAGGAGGACTTCGGGGGCCATGCCGAGGCCCCGGTCGTGGATCTCCAGCGTGAAGCCGTTGGAGACGCGTTCGCCGTGCACCTGGACCGCGGTGTGCGGGGGCGAGAAGACGGTGGCGTTCTCCAGGAGTTCGGCGATCAGGTGCGTGAGGTCGGCCACGGCGGGTCCCCCCACGCCGATACGGGCGAGCCGCCGGACCTCGATGCGTTCGTAGTCCTCGACCTCGGCGACGGCCGCCCGCACCACGTCCATCAGCTGGATGGGCTTGCGCCACTGGCGGGAGGGGGCGGCGCCGGAGAGGATCACCAGTCCTTCGGCGTGCCGCCGCATACGGGTGGTGAGGTGGTCGAGGCGGAACAGGTCGGCCAGTTCGTCGCTGTTCTCGGTGCGGCGCTCCATCGCGTCCAGCAGGGTGAGCTGGCGGTGCAGGAGGACCTGGTTGCGGCGGGCGAGGTTGACGAAGACCTCGGAGACGCCGCGCCGCATGTCCGCCTGTTTGACGGCGGCCTCGACGGCGGCGCGCTGGAGGGTGTTGAGGGCCTGTCCGACCTGGCCGATCTCGTCGGGCTCGTAGCTGAGGTGCGGTGCCTCGGTCTCGACGTCCACCTGCTCTCCCGCCGCCAGCCGGCGCATGACGCTCGGCAGGCGTACGCCGGAGACCTCGTGGGCGTCCTTGCGCAGCCGGGAGAGGTCGCGGACGAGTTCACGGCCGATCCGTACGGAGACGAAGACCGAGACGATCAGGGCCAGGAAGCCGAGGACTCCGGCGATCCCGGCCTGGGCGAGGACCCGGTAGCCGGCCGGTTCGGCGCGGTCCTGGAAGCGGTTGCCCATCTCCACGGCGTCGCCCCCGAGCCGGTCGAGGACGGGCACGGCCACCTCCTCCCAGCGCTCGGTGTCGACGGCGTCCGCGCGCTTCGTCGGGCCGGCGGAGATCAGGGCGTCCTCGGCGGTCCGCAGGGGCTCGGTGTCGGGGCTGCCCCAGAACTGTTCGACGCGTCGTCGCTCGTCGGCGGGGAGGTTCTCGAGGCTGACCTCGTAGAGCAGTTCCCGCTGGGCGACGAGGCCGGATATGTGGCGCAGTTCGGAGGTGGTGAAGCGGCCCGCGATGAGGCCCGAGGCGATCAGCGCGTCCTCGCGCGAGAGCATCTCCCGCGCACGGGAGACCCCGACGAGGGCTCGGAGCTGCTTGTCCAGCGCCACGTTCTCCAGGGCGTGGAGCCCACTGAGGAAGCGGTAGGAGGGGTCGACGAGCCCGTTGTAGAAGTCGAGCGCCTTGGCCCGGCCGATGGTGCGATCCTCGACCGACGCACGCAGGGCTCCCAGGCCGTCGACGGCGCTGAGGATGGCGTCCAGACGGCGGGTGTCGGCGGCGCTCAGCGCGTCGCGGACGTCCTGGGCACGGGAGTTCTCCCTGACCCGGTCCACGATGCGGTCGGTGGCGGCGCGTTGGCGCAGGAGGAGGGGAAGCGCGTCGGACGCCCGCGGGTCGGCGAGGAAGACGAGGGTCTGCCGTCGTTCGGCCTGGACGGCTCGGACGGCGTCCTCCAGCGGGTGGCCGACCTCCTCGACGATCGATCCCGCGCTCATCAGCTCGTCGGCCTGCCGGCCGGTGATGTAGGTGGCGAAGACCCAGAGGCCCGTGAGGGAGACGAGCGGCACCAGCAGCAACGCCACGATCTTCCTGCGGATGGACTTCCCGCGAAAGCGCATGGCCTCCCCCAGATCCGCCCCGCGTCGCGGGGGTGGTCTTCTCCCGGTCGTCCCTCGGCCCCGCTCCGCCGCGCACCGTGCGTACACCGGTGCGCATCGGGCGGACGCGGGCGAGGTCCGTCCTGCGTCAATAAACGGCGCGAGCCTACTACTGACACAGAGCCAACTCGAAGGCACGTCCGGATGAGTTTCCGTCGCCCGACCTCGCTTTGGTCATGACTCATCCCGGTATTACCGGAGATGAAATGCACGAAAGCGACAGAGGCCCCCTGCTGGGCCCCCCGGTACCGGCACGTATCAGTTGGCTGGAATTCTTCGCTCCCTGACCTTCTGTGCCCCGGGCGTGCGTTTTCAGGGGAATTATCGGGGCGGGCGGTTCGTCCATATGTACGGGGTAGACGCACGGTGGGGTCGTGCGCGGCAGGACGGACGTGTTCCGCCCGCGTAGAACCGGCGCGAGCCGGGCAGCCACCCTGAAGTCGGACCGTGGTGGGGAGTTGAAGAACGTGAGCACGCAGGAACGCGGGAGCGCCGGAGCGCCGGCAGCCGCGCGGACGGATGCCGGGGACGGGGCGGGGGCACCGCGGCAGTTGTGGGTGGAGGAGCCGGCCGCGAGGCGGCGCATGCCCGACGCGGTGCGGACGGCCGCCGTGCGCGCCGTTCTGATCGTGTCGTTCACGCTCATCCAGGCGATGATCGCCTTTCTGAGCACCTTGGCCGGCTCCTGGCTGGCCTTCCCGACGGTGCTCAGCAGTGTGGCCAGCACGGTGGTCGCCACCTGGGCGGTCCTCGACGTCTGGGTCACCCGGCAGGTGTGGAACCAGCGGCACGGCGTGGTGTCCGTGCCGAGCAGCACGGCCCGGCAGATACGCCGTGAGCGGCGCCGGTCCCGCCGTGCCCAGCGGGCGGCCGAGCGGGACGGCGTGGGCAGCGGCATAGGCCCCCACCGGGGCGCCGGGGACCTTTCGCGGGCCTGACCCGGCCCTCCTCCGGGGCGGGCCGGCCCGTCCGGAAGATCCGGGGCGGGCGGACCGGCCAGGGGCCCGTAAGGGTCTGTCGCCGCCGGCCCGCAAGCGGCAGGCGGCGGTCCCCCCACGGGCCCCTGGCGGTCACGCGCCGGGCTGCGGCGCGGCCGGCGTCCCGACGGCGCCCTGCTCGTTCCGCTTGAACATCCGGGTCGCCGTGATCTCACCGTGCACCGTCTCCCCTTCCGGGTCCTGTTGCGGCAGGCCGGGGCGAAGGTGCTCCTCCACGCTGATGTATTTGAGCCCCGCCCTCAGGTCGGCGTCGTTGCGCAGCCGGATGACGAGGGGGAATTCGGCGAGCGCGGTCGTGTCGAACAGGCCGGTCGTGTAGAGCAGTTGCACGCCGAGCGCGTCCGACACGGCGCGCTGGAGCTCCAGCAGATACGTGGCGTTGGCGCGGCCGATCGGGTTGTCGAGGAACAGGGTGCCCGCGTGCCGGTGGCGGTCGCGGCCCCGGTCGTTGCTGCGCAGCGCGGCCATCGTGCAGTAGAGGGCGATGGCCGCGGTGAGCAGCTGGCCGCCGGAGAAGACGTCGCCCATCTGCCCGACCGGGACGCGTTCGGCGCGCAGTACGGCGTCCGGCTTCAGGATCTCCACCGCGATGCCCTTGGGCCGCAGCGCCGCCTCGACGCCCCTCAGCAGCAGGGACATACCGTCCCGGCGCAGGTCGGAGTTCTTCTTGAGGGCGGCGTGGGTGGCCTCGTCGATGACCTCGCCGAGGCGGTCGGTGAGGGTGGCCTGGTCGGGCTCCTCGAAACGGATCCGGAGGAACTCCTGCCCCGACCACTCCCCCAGTCCTTCGGGGAGCTGGGAGAGCCGCTGGGCGGAGCGCAGGGTGGTGAGCGCGGACTCGACCAGTCCGCGCAGCCGGTCGACGATGGATTCGCGGTTGCGTTCGAGCTGGATCAGCTCGTCGGTGAGGACGCGGAGCCGGGGGGCGAAGGCGTCGGCCCACCTCCCGGCGTGCTCGGGCAGGGCCGAGGCGGGCAGCTCGCGGATCTGCTGGCGGGCCGGGGTGCGGACCTGCTCGTACCGGGTGGAGTTGGCGTGCCGGACGAGGATGTCGCTCGCCTCCCGGACCGCGCTCTCGGCGGCCGAGAGGTCGGCGTTGCAGCCGCGCAGGGAGCGGCGGGACTCGGCGGCGGACTGCCGGGCCTCCTCCAGGGTGCCGGGGTACGGGTCGGGGTCCTCGGTCCCCTCCTCCGCGCCGTGGTCGCGCAGGAGGTCGCGCAGGAGGGCGGCGGTCTCGTCGAAACCTCCGGCGGAGTCCTCGGCGGTGCGGTGGGCGCGCAGCAGTTCGCCGTGGGCGGCGCGGGCGGTGTCCAGGGCGGCGGTGGCCTCGGCCAGCTCGGCGGTGGCGGTGCGCAGCAGGTTCTGGGCACTCTCGGCGTCGGCCGGGACCAGTTCCTCGGGCAGTTCGGTGTGGTGCGGCCGCTCGTCGTCGGGGGCGAGCCGTTCGGCCTCGCCGCGCAGGCGGCCCAGGTGCTCGCTGGCGGTGGAGGCGCGGGTCTCCAGGAGCTGGACGTGCGCTTCGGCGCGGGCGGTGGCGGCCTGGCGGGACGGGCCGTCGGCTCCGTCGGTGCCCTCCAGGAGCTGGGCGGCACGGGTGCGGACCTTGTTGGTGAGGCGGTCCAGCTCGGCCAGGGCGGCGCTCTCGTCGCTCTCGGCGCGGGCCTGTTCGGCGCGCAGGTCGGCGCCGACGCCGACCTTCTCGTACAGCTGGGACGCGGCCCGGTACGCCTCGCGCAGGGCGGGCAGGGCGATACGGGCCCGCGACTCGTCCGCCTCGGGCAGGACCTCGGGCACCCCGGCGATCTCGGCGCGCTCGGCCCGCAGGGCGCGGGCGGTGCGGCGGGCGTCGTCCCCGGCGCGCTGGGCGGCCCTGCGGTCCTCGTCCGCGGCGCGGGCGAGGTCGAGGCAGACGGCGGCGCGGGCCTCCGACTCGGCGGCCTCGTCGACCAGTTCGCGCAGCCTGGCCTGCCAGCCGGCCCGCTCGCGGAGCCGGTGGGCGAGGCCGGCCAGGGCGTCGGCGGCGCGGCGGGCGCGCTGGGCGGCTTCCTGGCGTTCGTCGCGGACCCTGGCGGTGTCGGCGGCGGCCTCGTCGGCCTCGGCGCGGGCGGTGCGGGCCTCGGCGAGGACGGCTTCGGCGCTCTCGGCGGCCGTGCGGGCGGTGGCGGCGGCCTCGGCCAGTTCGGCGAGCATGCCGGGCGGGCAGTCGGCGCGCCAGGAGCCGATGCGGGAGGCGAGGGCGCGGTCGCCGGAGAGGCGGGCCGCGAGGGTCCTGATGTCCTCGTCGCGGGCGGCGGCGCGGCTGCGCAGCGCGTGGCGCTCCTCGTCGGCGGCGTGTTCGTCGTGCATGGCCGGGTTCGGCGGAACGAGGAAGACCCCGTCGCCCCGGTCGTCGGAGCCGGCGCCGGGGGGCGGTACGGGGGCGAGGAGGGCGGCGGCGGTGCCCACGGCCACGGCGGAGCGGGGCAGCAGGGCCGCGCCGCCGAGGACCTCGCGGGCGCGGGTGTGGGCGTCGGGGTCGGTGATGACGACGCCGTCGACCAGCTCCGGGCGGGCGGCGAGGACGGCGGCGTGGTCGGCCGGGTCGACGGCCTGCGCGAGGTAGCGCCAGCCGGGCAGGGCGGGGATGCCGTGCTCGCCCAGGTACTCGACGGTGGCGAGGACGTCGGGGCCGGGCGGCAGCAGCCCGCCCTCCCCGAGCGCGCCGAGGATGCGGGCGTCGTCGGCGGCGGCGGTGCGCAGGTCGAAGAGGCGGCGCTCGGCGGCGGCGACGGACTGGTCGAGGAGGTCGCGCAGCTCGTCGGCGCTGCGGTCGAACTCCTCGGCGGTCAGCGGCCGTTGGGCGGCAGACTGATCCGCCAGGGCCACGGCGCGATCGGTGGCCGATCCGGCGGCGGCCAGGGGTTCGGAGGGGGAGGCGGTCGCGTCGTCACCCGGTCGGCCGGGGCTCGCGGTGGCGCCCTGGCCGGATCCCGGCGCCTCGTCGCCGGTCTCCCGGCGGGGGTGGGGGACGCCGGTGGCGGTGGGGAGGCCCAGCAGCTCCGCGAGGCGGGGGTCGGCGGCGATGGACGCGGCGGCGCGCAGCTCGTCCTGGTGGGCGTGTTCGGCGGCCCTGGCCCCGTCGGCGGCGCGGGCGGCGGCCAGTTCGGCGCGGCTCTCGGCGGCGGCCGCCTCGCGGGCGGTGTCGGCGGCGGAGCGGGCTGCTTCGCGGGCGGTGTCCCAGGCGGCGACCGCGGACTGTTCGGCGTCGCTGGCGGCGAGGGCCGCGCGGGCGGGGTCGGCGTCGGGCGCGGTGTCGTCGAGCCAGCCGGCCCGGACGGCTTCGGCGGTCTCCTGGCCCACTTCGGCCAGGCGCTGGCGCAGGTGCCCCGCCTCGCTCCGGGCGCGCTGGGCCTCGGTGGCGGCGACGGTGGCGTCGCGGTGGGCGCGTTCGCCGGTGGCCTGGAGGGTGTCGGAGCGCTCCTCCTCCTCGTTGGCGAGGCGTTCACCCTCCTCGGCGGCCCGGTGCAGGGCGCGGACGAGGTCGGTGGCGGCGGCGCTGCGGGCGGCGAGGGCGGGGGCGGCGTCGCGTTCGGCCTCGCGGATGGCGGCGGCGACCCTGGCCGAGCGGTCGGCGGCGGCGCGGTGGCGCAGCACGGCTTCGGCGGCCTGCCAGGCGGCGTGCAGGGTGCGGGCCTCGACCAGCTCCTTGCGTCCGGCGGCGGCGCTCTTCTCGGCCGCGGTCAGGGCCAGCGAGGCGTGCCGGTAGGCGAGTTCGGCGGCGATCAGGGCGCGGCGGCCGCGGGCGGACTCGGCCTCGGTGACGGTGTGGGCGGCGGCGGTGACCTGCTCGGCCAGCTCGGCGGCGCGACCCCGTTCCTCGGCGGCGCGGGCGGAGAGGCGGCGGGCCAGGGTGCGGGTGCGGCGTTCGGCCCCGGCGTGGATGTCGCGGGCACGGGTGCGGGTCTCGGTGGCCTCGACGATCCGGCCGAGGAGGTCCACCGAGCCCGCGGTGAAGTCGCGTTCGGCGGTCAGCTCGGCGCGCCGGCCCAGCTTGTTGCCGAATCCGCCGACCAGGTCCGCGAGCCCGTCGGTGTCGCGGGTGTCGGTGACGGCGCGGAGCAGGAGGTCGGTGAAGTCGGAGTCCTTCTTCACCGCGAAGAGGCCGGCGGCCTCACCCTCGTCGGCGTTCATCTCGCGCTGGTAGCGGAAGAGTTCGGGGTCGAGGCCGAGGTCGCCGAGGTGTTCGTTCCAGCGGTCGTGGATCTCTTCCCAGTGCACGTCGAGGTGCGCGTAGAACTTGCCCGCGTCCATCAGCGCGTCGCGGAAGCCCTTCATCGTGCGCCGCCTACCGCGTGCGCCGGAGACGCCTTCGGAGGGTCGGCCCACGGCGGAGGACTCGGCGACGGGCAGGCTGTCCAGGCTGAGACCGGGGCCGGGCCGGAACGAGTACCAGGCTTCGGCGAACTTGCGCGGGTCGTTGGAGACCTGCCGTCCCCGCCACTCGCTGACCTTGCCGACGACGACGCACTCACCGGTGAGGGTGTGCTGCCACTCCAGGGCTACGTGCCCGCAGTCGTCGGCGAGGAGGAATTTGCGCAGCACACCGGAGCTGGCCCCGCCGAGGGTGTTGCGGTGTCCGGGGAGCATCACGGAGAAGATCAGCTTCAGCAGGACGGACTTGCCGCCGCCGTTCTCCAGGAAGAGGACGCCCGCCGGAGCGGGGCGGCGGGGCGGGCCGACCGGCTCGTCCTCGAAGAACTCCGCCTGGGCGGGGGCGGGGTCGGGGACGGGTGCGCCGACTCCGCGCAGGTCGAGGACGGTGTCGGCGTAGCGCGCACCGGCAGGCCCGATGGAGTAGAGGCGGACCCGGGACAACTCGTACATGGCGGGGGACTCTCGTCGTTCGGTGAGCGGAGCGGCAGGGCGGGGACGGCCGTCGGGACGGCCGGCCGGAGGGATCACCGGCCGTCAGGACGGGGTCGGCCGGAACGGGTCCGGAGGGGAAGGCCGGCCGGGGCGGTCAGGAGTGGAAGGGCAGACCCGCGTCGGCGGCGAGCTCCATGCTGTCGGGGTCGGGTGGCGGCAGCAGGGTGGCGGAGCCGTCGGTGACGGGGACGACGCCGAGCTCCAGCAGTTCGGCCATGGCGGCACTGCCCGCGAGGTCGCGGACCTGGAGCTGGTAGCGGGCGGTGGTGCGGTAGGCGCCGCCCGCGTCGTCGCCGGTGCGCTGGAGGAAGCCGGAGTCGGTGAGGAAGGCGACGGCCTTGCCGATGATGCCGGTGGTGGAGCCGGCGAGCCGGCGGGCGTCCTTGGTGGCGCCGGTGGCGCTGCGGCGGGCGTAGATCCGCCAGCCCGCTTCGAGGCCGGGGGCGTCGCTGGCCGGGTCGGTGTTGTCCCCCTGTTCCTCGGCGCGCTCCTCCAGGCGCCGGCATGCCTGGCGTACGAAGGCGTCGACGCCGTTGACCGTGATCCGGCCGATGTACGCGTCGTCGGCGAGGTCCTCGGGGCGGGGGAAGGCCAGGGCGGCGACGGCGAGGTGGGCGAGACCGTGCAGGAAGCGGTCGGCGGAGTCGGAGGAGGCGCGGCGCGCGTAGTCGCCCATGCGGACGGCGAAGACGGAGTCCTCACCGGCGGTCACGGCCATCCCGGCGCGCGGGGAGACCTCCAGGACGATGAGGCCGAGTCCGGTGGCCACGGCGTCGGCGAGCCGGGCGAAGGCGCTCTCCTCCCGGTAGCGCCGCAGCAGGTCGGCGTACTCGGCGTCGCGGGCGGGCAGCAGCTTGGGCTGGAGCCCGAAGGAGACCAGGCGGGCCGCGTCGGCGGCGTCGGCCGGGGTGACGGCGCTGTGCCCGGCGGGGTCGGCGGCCCCGGAGGGCGCGGAGTCACCCGCGTACGGGGTGGGGGGACCGGCGTACGCGGAGGGCTCGGTCCACGCGTCGGGGTGCTCGGCGTCGTGGTCGCTCACGGCTGGGACTCCTCGGTACGAAAGACGTGGGGGTGCGGAGGGAGGACGGGGCCGGCCGCGCGGGGAGGGGCGGCGGACGGGGCCGGGCCGGTCACGATGCCTCCTTGCGGTCGGCGGCCATCCCGGCGGCGTCCAGCAGTGCGGTGCCCACGATCAGGTCGGCGCCGCCGAACTTCGGGTCGTCCAGCTCGGTGCCGTCGTCGACGGCGAACAGCAGTCGCCGCTCGCCCTGCCGGTAGGCGGTGCCGACCGGCGGGCTGGCGGCGTGCACGGCGAGCAGGGCGACCAGGTAGGCGAGGTCCTCGCCGTCGCCGCCGCTGCGGCGGGCCTCGGCGAGCAGTCCGGAGAGCCGGCGCGGGGCGTCGTGCTCCAGGTCGAGCAGGGTCATGGCGCGGGCGAGCTGCTCCTCGCTGAACCGGCTGTCGTCCGGGGTGGCGATCAGGTCGGGCTCGGGCATCTCCGCGCCCAGGTGCTCGCGCTCCAGCGGCGGGGTGAGGAGCAGGTCGACCAGGTCCCCGACGCGTACGGCGGTGGGGGTGCGCAGCCCGGTGCCGTGGGCGAAGAAGGCGTCGGTGACCCGGCCGGACCGTTCGACGGGGAGCGGGAGGAGCGGGGCGAGGAGCTGCCCGTACAGATCGAGGCCCGTGTGGGCGGCGGGCGGGGCGAACGCCTGGCGGTCCTGCTCGGCGCGGAAGAGGGGGCCCGCTTCCAGCAGCCGGGACTGGAGCTGGGTGTGGCGGCGGATGCAGTCCTTGACGATGTCGACCAGTTCGGCGGCCCGGCGCTTGTGCTCGGGCTCCTCGGCCTCGTCGCGGGCCTTGCGGATGTTGGTGAGGATCGCGTTCTCGTGGCGGTAGCGGTCGGCGACGTGCTCCAGGGCCTCGGCGATCATGTCCGGGACGGTGTGGAGCCAGTCGACGGCGCGGACGTTGCGCCGGGTGGCCTCCAGGGTCCGGCGCAGGGTCTCGGCGTACTGCACGGTGCGGTAGCGGGCCTGTTCGGCGGCGAGCTGGGCGTCCGCGAGGCGCCCCCGGCTGATGAGGACCTCCAGCTTGACCTCGGCGGCGATCTGGGCGCTGGTGACATCGGTGTCGAGCGCGCCGACGAGGACGTTGACCGCTTCGTCGGTGGCGCGGAGGTAGACCGTGCCGCCGTGGCCCGGCACCTCTTCGATGAGCTTGAAGTCGTAGTCCCGGCGGACGTAGGTCCCGTCGGGGCCGAAGGTTCCGTAGACCGCGCGGAAGCCCCGGTCGACGCTGCCGACGTTGATCAGGTTCTCCAGGACCCAGCGGGCGACCCGTTCGTGCTCGGCGACGGGACGGTCGGGGGCCTGGGCGCCGACCCGGGGCAGCAGTCTGGCCACTATCTGGTCGTGGTCGGCCCCGGTGTCGAAGTCCATGTTGAGGGTGACGTGGTCGATCGCGGCGAGCGCGACCTCCGCCATGGCGTACACCGTGTACTCGCCGGCCAGATTCGCCTTGCGGACGTCCAGGTCGTGCAGCGGCGCCGTGCACGCGAGCGCGCGCAGCCGCCGCGAGAGCCCCTCGTCGGCGGCGGGGCCCGGGGCAGGCCGCGGCCCCGCGCCGAGCTGCGGCGAGGCGGTGTCCGGGTAGGCAGGCGAAGTCACGTGGGACAGATTAGGTCCTCGCACGGACAACGGTCGAAACGGCGCTTATGCGACCGGTGCGGCACGGGGCCCCGCGGCCTGTCCGGCCGTTCCCGTCGTCGCCCGCAGGGGGAGGCGCGGCGGACGGGAACAGGCCCTACGGTCGCGCGGGGCCGTATCCCCCGCCGCCCGGAGTGCGGACCACCAGCACGTCTCCCGCCTCCAGTCCGGCGGTGTCGCATCCCTCCAGCGGGACGACTCCGCCGTCCGCACGCTCGATGTGCTGCTCCCCGAGCGCTCCGGGCTCCCCGCCGCCCGCTCCGTACGGCGGGACGCGGCGGTGGCCGGAGAGCAGGGTGGCCGTGACGGGTTCCAGGAAGCGGAGGCGGCGCTCGACGCCGTCGCCGCCGTGCCATCGGCCCGCTCCCCCGCTGCCGTCGCGGACCGTGAAGGACTCCAGGCGGACGGGGAGCCGCCACTCCAGGATCTCCGGGTCGGTGAGCCGCGAGTTGGTCATGTGGGTCTGCACGGCGTCCGCGCCGTCGAAGCCGTCGCCCGCGCCGGACCCGCTGGCGATCGTCTCGTAGTACTGGACGTGGTCGTTGCCGAAGGTGAGGTTGTTCATGGTGCCGGAGCCCTCGGCCTGGCCGCCGATCGCCCCGTACAGCGCTCCGGTGACCGCCTGGGAGGTCTCCACGTTGCCCGCGACGGTGGCCGCCGGGTACGCGGGGTCGAGCAGGGAGCCGGGCGGGATCGTCACCTCCAGGGGCTTCAGGCAGCCGCTGTTGAGCGGGATGTCCTCCCCGACGAGGGTGCGGAAGACGTAGAGGACGGCGGCCATGACGACGGAGCGGGGCGCGTTGGCGTTGCCGGGCAGCTGGGGCGAGGTCCCGGTGAAGTCGAGATGGGCGGCGCGGGCGTCCCGGTCGACGGTGAGCCGCACCTGGATCACGGCCCCGCTGTCGGTCTCGTAGCGGCATTCCCCGTCGTGCAGGCGGGCGACGATGCGGCGTACCGCTTCCTCGGCGTTGTCCTGGACGTGGCCCATGTAGGCGTGCACGACGTCCGAGCCGAACTGGCCCACCACGCGCCGCAGTTCGGCGATGCCCTTCTCGTTGGCGGCGATCTGGGCGCGGAGGTCGGCGAGGTTGGTGTCCGGGTCGCGGGAGGGGTACGGGGCGGAGGCGAGGAGTTCGCGGGTCTCGGCCTCGCGCAGCCGCCCGCCGCGGACGAGGAGCCAGTGGTCGAAGAGCACGCCCTCCTCGTGGATCGTCCGGCTGAAGGCGGGCATGGAGCCGGGGGTGATGCCGCCGATCTCGGCGTGGTGCCCGCGCGAGGCCACCAGGAAGCGGAGCCGGCCGCCCCGGACGCCGTCCGCACCCCCGTCCCCGTCGCCCTCCCCGTCCCGGTGCTCGTCCTCGTCCTCGTCGAAGACGGGGGTGACCACGGTGACGTCGGGCAGGTGGGTGCCGCCGTGGTACGGGTCGTTGACGGCGTACACGTCGCCGGGGCGCAGAGCGCCCTTGTTGCGCCGCAGGACCTCCTTGATCGACTCGCCCATCGAGCCGAGGTGCACGGGGATGTGCGGGGCGTTGGCGATCAGGTTGCCCTCGGCGTCGAACAGGGCGCAGGAGAAGTCGAGGCGCTCCTTGATGTTGACGGAGTGGGCGGTGTTCTGCAGGCGGACGCCCATCTGCTCGGCGATCGACATGAAGAGGTTGTTGAAGACCTCCAGCATCACCGGGTCCACCCGGGTGCCGACGGCGGTGCGTTCGGGCCGGGGGCTGCTGCGGGTGAGGACGAGATGGCCGGTCGGGGACGCTTCGGCGCGCCAGCCGGGGTCGACGACGGTGGTGGCGTCCTCCTCGGCGACGATCGCGGGCCCGGTGAGGGCGTCGGTGGGGCGCAGGTCCGCCCGGCGGTACAGCGGAGCCCGCTGCCACCGCCCTTCGGCGTACAGGTCCACGGTGTCGGCCGGGCCGGGCGGGGTCCCGGAGCCGGGGTCGGCGTCCGGGCCGGGGGCGGGCGCGATGCCTTCCGGGCCGGGCCCGGGGCCGGAGGCGGGCCCGGCGCCGTCGCTCGTGCCGCAGGCCCCGGTGGAGGTCGTGGCGGTGGCCCCGGTGGCCTCCACGGTGACGGTCTCGACGACGACCGGTTGGTCCATGGTGAAGCCGAACCGGGCCCGGTGGGCGGCGGCGAACGCCTCGGCCATGGCGCCCTCCGCGTCCAGGTCCACCGGAAGCGCCGCGTCCGTACCGGCGTACCGCAGCAGCACGCGCGCCCGCGTGGTGATCGCGGAGTCGGCCACTCCGTCGGCGCGCAGGGCTTCGCGGGTACGGTCGGCCAGCTCCGCGCAGAGCCGCGCCACCCGCCCCTGGCAGGCCGCGTCGAGCTGTTCCTCCACCGACCGCTCGCGTATCGCCGTGGCGTCGGCCAGCCCGATGCCGTACGCGGAGAGCACTCCGGCGAGCGGGGGGACGAGGACGGTGTCGATGCCCAGGGCGTCCGCGACGGCGCAGACGTGCTGGCCGCCCGCGCCGCCGAAGCCGGTCAGCGCGTAGCGGGTGACGTCGTGGCCGCGCTGCACCGAGATCTTCTTGACGGCGTTGGCCATGTTGAGCACGGCGATCTCCAGGAAGCCCGCCGCGACCTCCGCCTCGTCCGGTCGCCGCCCGGTGGCGCGCCCCACCTCGTCGGCGAGCGCGGTGAACCGCTCGCGGACCGGGCCGGCGTCGAGCGGAAGGTCGCCGTTCTCTCCGAAGACCGCCGGGAAGTGGGCGGGCTGGACGCGGCCGAGCATCACGTTGGCGTCGGTGACGGTGAGGGGGCCGCCCCGGCGGTAGCAGGCGGGGCCGGGATGGGCACCGGCCGAGTCGGGGCCGACGCGGTAGCGGCTGCCGTCGAAGTGCAGGACGGAGCCGCCGCCGGCCGCGACGGTGTGGATGCTCATCATCGGGGCGCGCATCCGCACCCCCGCGACCTCGGTGCCCAGCCCCCGTTCGAACGCGCCGGCGTAGTGGGAGACGTCGGTGGAGGTGCCGCCCATGTCGAACCCGATGACGCGGTCGTGTCCGGCCAGCCGCGAGGTGCGGACCATGCCGACGACGCCGCCCGCCGGGCCGGAGAGGACGGCGTCCTTGCCCCGGAACCGGGCGGCTTCGCGCAGGCCGCCGTTGGACTGGAGGAACATCAGCCGGATCCCGTCGAGGCGGGCGGCCACCTCGTCGACGTACCGGCGCAGGACGGGCGAGAGGTAGGCGTCGACGACGGTGGTGTCGCCGCGGGGGACGAGCCTGATCAGCGGGCTGACCTCGTGGGAGGTGCTGACCTGCGGGAAACCCGCCTCGCGCGCCGCCTCCCGGACGGCTCGTTCGTGGGCGGGGTGGCGGTAGCCGTGCATCAGGACGACGGCGGCGCTGCGCAGCCCGTCCGCGTGGGCGGCGCGCAGCTGTTCGCGTACGGGGCCGAGTTCGAGGGGCCGTACGGTGCGGCCTTCGGCGTCGAGGCGTTCCGGGACCTCGATCACGCGCTCGTGGACGGCTTCGGGCAGGACGATGTGCCGGTCGAAGAGGCGGGGCCGGTTCTGGTACGCGATCCGCAGCGCGTCCCGGAAGCCCTCGGTGATCAGCAGGACGGTCGGCTCGCCCCGTCGCTCCAGCAGGGCGTTGGTGGCGACGGTGGTGCCCATCCGCACGGCGGCGACCCGGTCGGCGGGCACCGGATCGCCGGGGTCCAGCCCGAGGAGCAGGCGGATCCCGGCGACGGCCGCGTCGTCGTAGCGGCCGGGGTCGTGGGAGAGGAGCTTGCGGGTGATCAGGCGGCCGTCGGGGCGGCGGCCCACGATGTCGGTGAAGGTTCCGCCCCGGTCGATCCAGAACTCCCAGCGTCCGGTCATGGCGCCATTGTGGGCCCGCGGCCGCGCCCCCGCAGGGGCGGACGGGAGGGGCGGGCCGAGGGGGCGCGGAGTCTCCGGGGCCGCAGGGCCGGCCCGGTCCGGCAGGAGCGCCGCCCCGGAAGGCTCCGGGAGGAGGGTCCGGGAGCGGCCCTCCTCCGGGAATCCGTGCGGTCAGACCGCCGAGGCGTCCGGGCCGATCCGGCTCCGTACCGCGGTCTGGACCTCGGCCTCCTCGGCCGGATCGGCGGCGAGGCGGCGCAGCCGTTCGGCGACGCGGATGTCGCCGGTCTCGGCGTGCAGGGCGGCCACCTCGCGGGTGGTCTCCTCGCAGTCCCACAGGCACTCCACCGCGAACCCGGTCGCGAAGGACGGGTCGGTGGCGGCCAGGGCGCGGGCGGCCCTCCCCCGCAGGTGCGAGGAGGACGTCTCGCGGTAGACGTGGCGCAGCACGGGGGCGGCGCAGCTGATGCCGAGGCGGCCGGCTCCGTCGACCAGGGTCCACAGACGGGGGGCGTCGGGTCCGTCGCCGCGTACGGCCTCCCGCAGCGCGCCGAGGACTTGGGGAGCGTCCTGGGCGGTGCCTCGGCAGGCGAGCACTCCGGCGGCGGAGGCTCCCAGGGCGTCGGGGCGGTGGGCCCAGCGCCGGGCCCGCCGCACGGCGTCGTCGGCGGTCATCCGCTCGAAGGCGGCGACGGCCGTGTCGGCGACGGTGCGGGAGGGGCTGATCGCGGCGGCCTCGATGAGGTCGAGGACGACGGGTTCGCCGGCCTCCGCGAGGTAGTGCAGGGCGGCGCAGCGGGCGCCGTCGGGTCCTCGGCGGGCGGCCTCGACGATCCGGGGGAGGTCGTCGGGTCCGGCGACGGCGGTGAGGCAGCGGGCTGCGGGGACGTGCAGTTCGCTGCCGCGTTCCAGGGCCTCCTCGGCCCAGTCGAACACCGCCTGGACGCTCCAGCCGGGGCGGGGGCCGCCGGGGCGCATCTGGCGCTGCCACCGGTCGAACGAGCCTTGTTCGCCGGCGGCCCGGACGCGGGCGCCGACCGCTTCGCGCGGGTCGTCCGCCCACAGCCGCCAGGGGCGTGGCTCGAAGGCGTCGCGTACGGCGGCGGCGAGGTCGGCCGTGCCCTGGTCGGTGGCCGGGAAGCGGGCGAGGACGGGCAGCGCGAGGGAGCGCAGGCCTGCGTCGTCGTCGCGCAGCGCGAGTTCGTCCAGGGCCCAGGCCCAGTTGGCGCCGGTCGTCGCGTAGCGGCGGAGCAGGGCCAGGGCGTCGTCGCGCCCGTAGGAGGCGAGGTGGCCGAGGACCGAGAGCGCCAGCCCGGTACGGGTGTCGTCGGTGTCGGTGTGGTCGTCGGGATCGAGGAGGTGCCGCTCGATCTCCTCGATGCCGCCGTCGAGGTCGAGATAGAGGCGCGCGTAGTAGAGGGAGCGGTTCTCCACCTGCCAGTCGTGGCGGGGGTCGCTCACGACGCAGTGGTTGAGGGCCGCGAGGGCCTCGGGGCGCGGTGCGGCGAGCGCGTGGAGCGTGCCGTCGCCGCGGCCCCTCTGCAGCAGGCCGAGCAGGGTGCCGCTCGGCGCTATGAACGGATCGAACATGGGAGAAAGCCTCACATCAAGCTGTCGACGCAACCGGGACTGTGCAGTGCCCCGTGCCTCTCGGCACGCGGGGGTGTCCGGGGGGACACCGTTACGCCGCGCAGTGACATGATCGGCCGACCGCCGTCCTTCGCCTGGTGTAGAGCATCTTCCTCTGCCTCTCGTCGGTGGCCCTGGGCGGGCCCGCGACGTCATGATGACCCAGCCATTTCGCCACCGCGACCACATTTACGACGGACCGGTCAGCGGAGCCCACGGCGGACGCCCCGAGCAGCGGCCCCGCCGCCGACTCACCGCGCACCGAAGCGTTCCAGCAGGTCGGACTTGCCGAACATCCGGGCCGTGTCCAGCGCGGACGGCGTTCCGGCCGCCGGGTCGGCGCCGGCGGCGAGCAGGGCGTCGACGACGGCGTCCTCGCCCTTGAAGACGGCTCCGGCCAGCGGGGTCTGGCCGCGGTCGTTGGCCCGGTCCGGGTCGGCGTCGCGGGCGACGAGGGCGGCGACCGTGGCCGCGTGGCCGTGGTAGGCGGCGAGCATCAGCAGCGTGTCGCCCTGGTCGTTGGTGAGGTTGGCGGGCACCCCGGCCTCGACGTACGCGATGAGCGCCTCGGTCTCGCCGCCGCGGGCCAGGTCGAAGACCTTGGTCGCCAGCTCGACCACCTCGGGATCAGGGGTTTCGCTCATCGGACGGGCCGCCTTCCTCGACTGCTGTCGCGGCTGTCACCGCCGCGATCGACCTGGTGTGGGCCGTACGGCACGGGGGCCGTACGAGTGAATCGACAGGGTACTGGTCCTGAGCCCACATGGCCCGGCCCCGACCCGGCGAGGGATCACCGCGGCTGATCCTTCCCCGCACGGACCGGGCGATGCCGCTCCCCGCGAGCCCTTTTCCCTGGGCCGGTCAAGTGAAAGTGCGCCATATTCACTCGATTGCACCTTTTGTCATATAGATACTTCGCGTGATCCTGGAAGAACTCATGGTGACCGTCCCCTTCGACCAGGAGAGAACCGCTCATGATCCTTTCCATCTCGGGCGTGGTACTGCTCGCCGTCATCGTCTTCCTGTTCTTCAAGAAGGACGGGCTCAAGGCGTCCCACGCCATCGTCTGCGCACTGTTCGGCTTCTACCTGGCCGGCACCGCCATCGCACCGAGCATCACGGCGGGCGGGGCGAGCCTCGCCGGCCTGCTGGGCGGGATCAAGTTCTGACGCTCCGCAACCGCTCCCACCCCTTCAGGAGACCGATGTGGCCCGGCGACCACTCCCCCGCATTCTGAGCAGCGGCAGCGTTTCGATCACTCGTGGCAGAGAGATCGCGCGCACGGCCGCCGACAGCGCCACCGATGTCCTCCATCCGCTGATCACGGTGGTCCGCGGTCTGCGGCTGCTGGCCGTGGCCGGTCGGCGGAACTGGGCCGCGACGCCCAGGGAACGGCGTGGTCCCAAGCTGTTCCTCGCCGCGGCCTGCGTGCTCGCGGCGGCGCTCGTCCCGTTCGGGCCGATCCTGGCCCTGGTCACGGTGATGGGCGTGGCCGCCTGGAAAGGGCGGGAGCGGACCCCCGCGCGAACCGGGCCCGACGAGTCGGAGTGCGCCCGCCTGCGCTCCCTGTACGAGGCGCTCGTGCCGTACTTCTCGACGGCCGACGACCCCGAGCCGCTGTTCGCCCACGGCGGCGACTGGACGAAGGCGTTCGACGCGTACGCCTTCGACCGGGACGGGCGGCTCACCCGGCTCCGGATCGCCTACCCGGCGTACTTCACGGACGGCGAGGCCGCCGCCCGCTCCCGGATCGAACAGCTGCTCCACGCCAAGTCCGGACGGGGCCGCGAATACCACTTCGGCTGGGACGAGGAGGCCAACCGCCTCGTCATGTCCGTGCTGGACGCGCTCCCCACCACCATCGCCGCACAGCGCTTCGTCACCGCGCCCGGCGAGACGGTCCTCGGCTTCACGGACCCGGACGCCGTGTCCCGCACCGTCCCCGTGCGCGACGGCGACTCCACCGTGGACGCCCCGCCCGTTCTCTGGCGGACCGGCGGGCGCTCGACCGAGCCCCACCTGCTGGCCGTCGGCCAGCCCGGCGGCGGCACCACGACCCTGGTCCGCTCGATCGCCCTGCAGGCCCTCCAGGGCGGGGACGTCATCGTCATCGACGGCAGCGGGACCGGCGAGTACGCCGCGCTCGCCGGGCGCGCCGGCGTGCTCGCCGTCGAGTCCGGACCCGGCGGGGCGCTCGCCACGCTGGAGTGGGCGGCGCACGAGACCGAACGCCGGCTGATCACCGCCAACCGGGCCCGGCAGAGCGGCCACCCCGTGCCGGACGACATCCTGCGGCCACTGTGGATCCTGCTGGACCGCCCCGGCGCGCTGGGCCATCTCGCGGCGGCCGACGGCAGGTGCGACCCGCAGGAGCTGCTCCGTGTCCCGTTGCGGCACGGCCGGGCCGCCCAGGTCACCGTCGTCCTGGCCGAGCAGTTCGACGCGTTGGACACCCTCACCGGGACCGTGCTGAACCACACCCGCGCCCGCGCGGTCCTCGGTCCGGCCTCCCGCGAGCAGATCGCCGCGGTCCTGGGCGCCGAACCGCACACCACCCCGCCGCCCCGCGTCCCGCCGGGGCGCGGCTATGTCCGCCTCGGCACGGGACCGGTCCTGCGCCTCCAGGTGCCGGCCACCCCGGACCCGTACGACGACGACGCGAGCGACGCGCACCGGGAGGCGGTCCTCGGCCTGCTGCCCGGCCGGCACGCCCCGGCGGAGGCGGAGCCCGCGTGGGAGTCCGCCGCCGAGGGCCGCACGACGGAGCAGGTCCCCGTGTCCGTGGAGACGGCGCGGGCGACGGGCGGCGCGGCCGGGCCGTCCGGGCTGCCGGCGGAGGCGCAGCCGGCGGGCGCGGAGAGCTGAGCCGGGAGCACGGCCGCCCCACCGCGGGCGGGCGGCGGACCGTCACCGGTCCGCCGCCCGCAGCCGTCCGTTCCCCCGGAAAGCATCAGGCCACGAAGGACCGCGGGGTGTCGGAGGCCGCGCCGGCCCCGGAGCGCACCAGTTCCACCGCCGCCGCCAGACGTACGGCCGCCTCGTCGGCGACCGGCCCGCTCACCGTGAACGGCAGCCGTACGTACCCCTCGAACGCTCCGTCCACCCCGAAGCGGGGGCCGGACGGCACGCGGACCCCGACGCGTTCGCCCGCCACCGCCAGCCGCGACCCGGAGAGGCCCCCGGTGCGCGCCCAGAGGGTCAGGCCGCCGCGCGGCACGGCGAACTCCCAGTCCGGCAGCTCCCGGCGCACCGCCGCGACCAGGGCGTCCCGGTTCTCCCGCGCCTGGCTCCGGCGGAGCTCCACGGCCTCCTCCCAGCCGCCCGTGCCCATCAGCCAGTTGATGGCGAGCTGCTCCAGTACGGGGGTGCCCATGTCGGCGTACGCACGGGCGGCGACCAGGCTGCGGATGACGTCCGGGGCCGCGCGCACCCAGCCGATGCGCATCCCGGCCCAGAACGCCTTGCTGGCCGAGCCGACGGTCAGCACGGTGCTGCCGGCCGGGTCGAAGGAGCAGACCCGGCGCGGCATCGCGGTGTCGGGGTCCAGGCGGAGTTCGATCATCGTCTCGTCGACGACCAGGACCGTTCCGGCGGACCGGGCCGCGTCCACCAGGTCCCGCCGCTGCTGCTCGTCGGTGAGCGCGCCGGTGGGGTTGTGGAAGTCGGCCACCACGTAGGCGAGCCGGGGCGCGGCGTCCCGCAGCACCTGACGCCAGCGGCTCATGTCCCAGCCGCCGAGCCCTTCCTCCATCGCGACCGGGACCAGCCGGGCGCCGGTCCCGCGCATCAGCTGGAGGATGTTGGCGTAACTCGGGGACTCGACGGCGATCCGCTCGCCGCGGCCGGCGAAGAGATGGCAGATCGCGTCGATGGCGCCCATCGCCCCGGTGGTGACCATGATCTGCTCGGGCATGGTCGGGACGCCGAGCGCGGTGTAGCGTTCGGCGATCATCCGGCGCAGGGCGGGCAGCCCGGCCGGGTAGTCGCCGTGCGTGTGGGCGTACGGCGGGAGCTCCTCCAGCGCGCCCTGGACCGCGCGGGTCAGCCACGGCTCGGGCGCGGGCAGCGCCGCACAGCCCAGGTCGATCATCGAGCCGAGCGATTCCGGCGGCAGCGGTTCGAGGCCGCGGGCGGGCAGCGGGTTGCCTGCCGGGGCGGCGGTCCAGCTCCCCGCGCCGCGCCGCGACTCCAGGAAGCCCTCCGAGCGCAGCGCCTCGTAGGCGGCGGCGACGGTCGTGCGGCTGACGGACAGGGCGAGGGCGAGTTCGCGTTCGGCGGGGAGCCGGGCGGCGACCGGGACCCGGCCCTCCAGGACCAGCAGGCGTACGCCGTCGGCGAGCGCGCGGTAGGCGGGCGGCTTGCGGCCGGCGGGCCCGGTGGGCCGGGCCTGCTGGCTCCGGAGCTGACGGGCGAGCTGGGCCGCGCCCACCGTCGATGTCCACTGCACCATCGAAATCAGTCCACCTTCCTCGAATTGGCCATAGTTGGTGACCGATCCCCTGCCACAGAGTGACACGAAGCAGTCCACCATCACTACGTCGAGGGGCACAACGTGGCCGGCACCACGGACCGGAGCAGCACCCACCTCACCCGGCGGCTGGTCCAGCTGTACGTCGGTCTGGCTCTCTACGGCGTGAGCTCCGCGCTCCTGGTCCGGGCCGGGCTCGGCCTGGAGCCGTGGGGCGTACTGCACCAGGGGCTCGCGGAACTGACCGGGATCTCGATCGGGGTCGTGTCGATCATCGTCGGCGCGGTGGTACTGCTGCTGTGGATCCCGATGCGCCAGCGGCCGGGGCTCGGCACCGTCTCGAACGTCTTCGTCGTCGGGCTGGCGATGGACGGGACACTCGCCGTGGTCGGGAATCCGGACGGGCTCGGGTTCCGCGTTCCCGTGATGGTCCTGGGCATCGTGCTCAACGGGGTGGCGACCGGGCTGTACATCGCGGCCCGGTTCGGGCCGGGGCCGCGCGACGGCCTGATGACCGGGCTGAACCGGGTCACCGGGCGCTCCATCCGGCTGGTCCGCACGGCGATCGAGGTGGCGGTCGTGGTCACCGGCTTCGTGCTGGGCGGCTCGCTGGGGGCGGGCACGGTGCTCTACGCCCTGGCCATCGGCCCGCTGGCCCAGTTCTTCCTGCGGATCTTCGCGCTGCCCGAACCCGCCGACGCGGCCGCCACCGCCGCCCCGGAGGGCCCGTCCGCCCCCGCGCCGCCCGCCGGTTCCGGCCCCGTTGCCGCCCCGGAGTCCGGGCAGGCCATACTGCCGCAGTGAAACCGAGCCACCCCTATCTGGACCATCCCTCGCCGATCGCCTTCGCCCATCGCGGCGGGGCGGCGGACGGCGTGGAGAACACCGTGACCGCCTTCCGCCGGGCGGCCGACGCGGGTTACCGCTACTTCGAGACCGACGTGCACACCACGGCGGACGGTCGGCTGGTCGCCTTCCACGACGCGACGCTGGACCGGGTCACCGACGTCCGCGGCCGGATCGGCGATCTGCCGTGGAGCGAGGTGCGGCGGGCCAGGGTCGGGGGCAGCGAGCCGCTGCCGCTCTTCGAGGAGCTGCTGGAGGAGTTCCCCGAGGCCCGCTGGAACGTGGACCTCAAGGCCGCGTCGGCGCTGGAGCCGCTGCTGGACCTGATCCGCCGGACGGACGCCTGGGACCGGGTCTGCGTCGGCTCGTTCTCGGAGGCGCGGGTGGCCCGCGCGCACCGCTTGGCGGGCCCCCGCCTGGCCACCTCGTACGGGGTGCGCGGCGTACTGGCGCTGCGGCTGCGCTCGTACGGCGTCCCGGCTCCGCTACGGGCGGGCGCGGTCTGCGCCCAGGTGCCGGAGAGCCAGGGCGGCATCCCGGTGGTGGACGCCCGTTTCGTCCGCGCGGCGCACGCGCTCGGGCTCCAGGTCCACGTGTGGACGGTGAACGAACCGGATCGGATGGCGGCTCTCCTGGACCTCGGCGTGGATGGCATCATGACCGATCACATCGAGACGCTGCGTACGGTGCTGAGCGAGCGGGGGGCCTGGTCCTGACGCCCGGTCCGTCCGCGTGCGCAGGGGACGAGCGAGGGGGCGCGGCATGAGCACCGGCACCGCAGGGAAGGCCGATCCGTCCGGGGGCCGCCCGGACGACGGGACGGCCGCCGCCCGCAAGCGCGAGCAGCACGGCTGGTACTTCTACGACTTCGCGTGCTCCGTCTACTCCACCAGCGTGCTGACCGTCTTCCTCGGCCCGTATCTGACGTCGATCGCCAAGGCGGCGGCCGATCCCGACGGGTTCGTGCACCCGCTGGGCATACCCGTGCGCGCGGGCTCGCTGTTCGCGTACTCCGTCTCGGCGTCCATCGTGGTGGCCGTGGTCCTGATGCCGGTCGTCGGCGCGGCGGCGGACCGTACGGGACGCAAGAAGCCGCTGCTGGCCGCGGCCGCCTACACGGGGGCGGCGGCGACCGCGGGGATGTTCTTCCTGGACGGCCACCGCTACCTGCTGGGCGCCTTCCTGCTGATCGTGGCGAACGCCTCGATCTCCGTGTCGATGGTGCTGTACAACGCCTATCTGCCGCAGATCGCCGAACCGGAGGAGCGCGACGCGGTCTCCTCGCGCGGCTGGGCCTTCGGCTACACCTCGGGGGCCCTCGTCCTGGTCCTCGACCTGATCCTGTACACCGGCCACGAGTCGTTCGGGCTGGCGGAGTCCGACGCGGTACGGATCTGCCTCGCCTCGGCCGGTCTGTGGTGGGGCGCGTTCACCCTCGTACCACTGCGCCGGCTGCGCGACCGCCGGGTGGTGCCGAGCGGCGAGGGAGCGGTCGGCTCGGGGTGGAAGCAACTGCGGGCGACCCTGCGCGACATGCGGCGCCATCCGCTGACGCTCTCCTTCCTGCTGGCCTATCTCGTCTACAACGACGGCATCCAGACGGTGATCTCCCAGGCATCGCTGTACGGCTCCGAGGAGCTGGGCCTGGACCAGACGACGCTGATCGTGGCCGTGCTCCTGGTGCAGGTCCTGGCCGTCGCGGGGGCGCTCGGCATGGGGCGGCTCGCCCGCACGTACGGGGCGAAGCGCACGATCCTGGTGTCGCTGGCCGTGTGGACCCTGATCCTGCTCTCGGCCTACCTGCTGCCGGCCGACGCGCCCGTGTTCTTCTTCGTCCTGGCGGCGGCGATCGGTCTGGTGCTGGGCGGCAGCCAGGCTCTGTCACGGTCGCTCTTCTCGCACCTGGTGCCGCGCGGCAAGGAGGCGGAGTACTTCTCCGCGTACGAGATGAGCGATCGCGGACTGAGCTGGCTGGGGCCCCTGGTGTTCGGTCTGGCCTACCAGGTGACCGGCAGCTACCGGGACGCGATCATCTCGCTGATCGTGTTCTTCGCCCTGGGCGCGGTGCTGCTCGCGCGGGTCCCGGTGCGGCGCGCGGTGGAGGCCGCGGGCAATCCCGTGCCGGAACGGATTTAGACGTTGAAGTCAAAGGCCGGTAGTGTACGCCTTTGGCCTGCCCGGAGGACCGTTACTGCCGGTGGAAGCAGCTCGACCGTTGAGTGACAACATCCACGAGAGGTGACAAACCGGGCATGGGCGGGTACTCAACCCAGACAAGGCAGCGGCACGACGGGCGACGCATGACCGGCAACGGGAATCTTTGCCGCCGACCGGACGTTGACCGGATGACGACGACAGCGACATTTTGTCCTGTGGGCGACAAGCCCGGGAGGCACGATTCATGAGTGAGCGAGCTCTCCGCGGCACGCGACTTGTGGTTACCAGCTACGAGACGGACCGCGGCATCGATCTGGCCCCGCGCCAGGCGGTGGAGTACGCATGCCAGAACGGACATCGATTCGAGATGCCGTTCTCGGTGGAGGCGGAAATTCCGCCGGAGTGGGAGTGCAAGGCGTGCGGCGCCCAGGCACTCCTGGTGGACGGGGACGGCCCCGAAGAGAAGAAGGGCAAGCCGGCGCGCACGCACTGGGACATGCTCATGGAGCGGCGCACCCGCGAGGAGCTGGAGGAGGTGCTGGCCGAGAGGCTGGCGGTTCTGCGCTCCGGAGCCATGAACATCGCCGTGCACCCGCGGGACAGCAGGAAGTCTGCCTGACCGCGTAACACCGCACAGCAGCACTGAGAGCCGCGGGCCGTGACACAGATCCTGTGTCACGGCCCGCGGCTCTTGGCATGCCCCCGCGGCACGGCTGCCGATGACGTGCGGCGCGGCTCCCGGCCGGGGCCGGGAGCCGCGTTCCGCCTCAGGGCGCGAGAGGCGGGCGGGGGCCCCGTGGTTCGTCGTCCGGCCCGGCGGAGGTCCGGGGGCCGTCCTCGCGGATGACCTCGCCCTGGACGACCTTTCCGTCCGGCCGGTGGATCCTCGCCTGCTGGAAGGCGTCCGAGAAGGTGCCGGGCGCGGCGGCCCGCATCCGGCGCTCCAGCGAGCGCTCCGTGGAGCGGCTGATCATGGTGCGCACCGGCGGCACCAGCAGGATCAGTCCGGCCGCGTCCGAGATCAGGCCGGGGATCAGGAGCAGCAGCCCACCCAGCATCAGCAGTCCGTTGCCGCGGGTACCCTTGCCGCCCGTGATCGCGCCCGCGGGCTCGGCGGACGCGCCGGGCTGTCCCGGCATCTGCTGGAGGGTCTCGGTGAGGTTCTTGAAGGCGCGTCGGCCGGCGCTCTTGATGACCACGGAGCCGAGCACGGCGCCGGCCACCAGGATCAGCAGGACGGTGAGGCCGCCCGCCGCAGAGGCGACGAGGGTCAGCAGCCAGATCTCCAGGACCAGCCAGGCGGCCAGGGCCGGCGGCAGGAATCTGCGGACGCGCGAGCGCCGGGGACGGGTCGGGGGCGGGGTGCCGGTCGTCATGTTCCCAGTGTGCCCGTACCGGGGTGCGAGCCGCGTAAGGGGGTGATCATGGAGCGGCGTGGGCCGGGCGCCCGCGATCGGCGATCCGCCGCGCCCGGTATCCGGGCCCGGTCCGCCGTCTGCGGCCTCCGGTCCGCCGCCCGTGGTGTCAGGGGGTGGTCTTGCGGCCCAGGGCCTTGTTCGCGCGGGAGGTGATGCCCCAGCCGGTGACCCGCCACAGCGCCTCGACGAGGATGTCGCGGCTCATCTTCGAGTCACCGATCTCCCGGTCGACGAAGGTGATGGGGACCTCGACCACGTGGTAGCCGGCCGCGACCGCGCGGCGGGCCAGGTCCACCTGGAAGCAGTAGCCCTGCGAGGCGACCTCGCCCAGCCCGAGGCCGTCGAGCGTCTCGGTGCGGAAGGCGCGGTAGCCGCCGGTGACGTCCCGGACGGAGAGACCGAGGGCGAGCCGGGAGTAGAGGCTGCCGCCGCGCGAGATGACCTCACGGCTCCTGGGCCAGTTGACCACCCGGCCACCGGGCACCCAGCGCGATCCGAGGACCAGGTCGGCGCCCTTGAGCGCGGTGAGCAGCCGGGGCAGCTCCTCGGGCTGGTGGGAGCCGTCGGCGTCCATCTCGACGAGTACGCCGTAGCCGTTCTCGCGGCCCCAGGCGAAGCCGGCGAGGTAGGCGGCGCCGAGCCCTTCCTTTCCCTGGCGGTGCAGGACGTGGACCTGGTCGTCGGCGGCCGCGATCTCGTCGGCCGCCTTGCCGGTGCCGTCGGGGCTGTTGTCGTCGGCCACCAGGATGTGCGCATCCGGGACGGCGGCGCGCACCCGGCCGACGATCGGTCCGATGTTCTCGACCTCGTTGTAGGTCGGAATGATCACCAGGACCTTGCCGAGCGGGCCGAACCGCCTCTGACCGCCGTCGTTCACTACTGCCCCTTAGAGTCCGTGCACAGGGGGACACCATATCCAGCGCACGGGCCGCCGGGGGGCCGCCCCCACCACGGTGTCCGGCTCGCGGGACCCACAGGGATCTCGCCGCGGAGCTGCGGATCGGGGCCCGGCGCCCTTCGGGCCGACCTGGGACCCGCTGGCTGCGGGTCGACCGAAAGCCGTTGTCTACTGAACGTCCGGGCCCCACCCGGGTCGCACCCTCCGTCCGGCCGAGACCTTCCCTCGCCCCCGAGGCGCGGGCGCTGAACCTGGCTGTCAGTGGTGGTGGGCCGGTGCGGCACACCACCTCATGACCCAGCGGCGTTCGACGACTGCGTGGAGGTTCGACCGGTCGGACGTCCTGTGGTGGACCCGGCCGAACCTACCGGCCCCCGGCCGCTTTCTGTCAACAGCCGGGTGACCTGCGACTTCTTCCGGAATCACCTGGTCAGCACCGAAGGGCCGCAGGTCGCGGACGGGTGATCGGACCACCGGGCGGCGGTACGAAATGTCCTGACGTCACTCGTTCGGTCGCACGTAGACCGTTTGTCCGAGGACCACGGTCCGCAGGCAGACCGGGAGGTCGGCTCCGGGTGTGAGATCGGGCAGACCGGGCGTGCCGGACCGGGGGTCGGTGGACCACCGGGCGACCCGGTCGTCGGGGGCCTGGACCAGGAGTTCGGCGGTGCGCCAGACGGCGTAGTCGGCCGGGGCGCCGGGCACCAGGAGGCCCGCGTCGTCGCGGCCGGCGGCCCGCCAGCCGCCCCGCGTGTGGGCGGTGAAGGCGGCGCGGACGGAGACGCGGTGCTCCGGGGTGCGGTGGTGGGCGGCGGCCCGCACGGTGCCCCACGGGTCGAGCGGGGTGACCGGGCTGTCGGAGCCGAAGGCGAGGGGCACCCCGGCGCGCAGCAGCGCCGCGTAAGGGTTGAGCCCGGCGGCCCGTTCCGCGCCGAGCCGCTCGGCGTACATGCCGTCCGGGCCGCCCCAGGCGGCGTCGAAGGCGGGCTGGACCGAGGCGGTGAGGCCCAGTTCCGCGAAGGCGGCGATCGTCTCGGGGGTGAGCATCTCGGCGTGCTCGACACGGTGCCGGGCGGCCCGGATCCGGTCGAGGCCGAGCGTCTCGGCGGCGGCCCTGATCCCGTCCACGACGGCGGTGACCGCCGCGTCGCCGATGGCGTGGAAGCCCGCCTGGAGTCCCGCCTCGGTACAGGCGGTGACGTGGCCGGCGATCCGGGCCGGGTCCAGATGGGCGGTGCCGGTGTGCGGGGCGTCGGCGTAGGGCTGGTGCAGGCAGGCGGTGTGCGAGCCGAGGGAGCCGTCGACGAAGAGGTCGCCGGCCGCGCCGATCGCGCCGAGTTCGCGGATGCGCCGGGCGTCCTTCTCGTTCGTGACCTCCTCGGCCCAGAGGCCGAGGACGCGCGGCCCCGGCCGGTCCGCGGCGAGCGCGAGCAGGGCGGTGAAGTCCTCCTCGTCGGAGATCTCGGGCCCGCCGCACTCGTGCACGCTGCCGATGCCGAGGGATGCGGCGTGGTCGAGGGCGGCGCGCTGGGCGGCGGTCCGCTGGGCGGCGGAGAGCGCGCCGTGGGCGGCGGCCCGTACCGCGTGGTGGGCGTCGCCGGTCAGCGGCCCCTCCGGGTGGTACCCGTGCATCGCGGTGACGCCGGGGACGAGGTCCAGCAGGGCCGTGGTGACCACGGCGGAGTGGACGTCGATCCGCGGCAGGTAGAGGGCCCGGCCGCCGGCCGCCTCGTCGAGCTCGGCGCGCGAGGGGTGACGCCGCTCGGGCCAGCGGGCGGAGTCCCAGCCGTGTCCGAGCAGGACGTCCCCGGCGGGGCGGCCGGCGCCGAACGCGCGGACGAGGCCCAGGGCGTCGGAGAGGGTGCGGGCGTCGGAGAGGTCGAGTCCGGTCAGGGCCAGGCCGGTGGCGGTGGTGTGCACATGGGCGTCGGTGAACGCCGGGGTGACCAGGGCGCCTTCGAGGTCGACCACCTCGTCCACGCCGCTCGCGAAGGCGTCCGCCGCCCCCTCGGACCCCACCCAGGCGACATGGCCGCGTTCGACGACCATCGCGGTGGCGAACGGGTCGGCGGGGCTGTGGACGTCGCCGCCGCGCAGCAGCACGGTGCGGTGGTCGGGGGCGCTCTGGGGGGCGGTGCTCTCACTCATGGGACCAGTCTCGCGCCTGCCGCCCACCGCCCGGCCCCCGCCCCCTCCGGCGAGGGCGGCGCCCGGGGCTCAGATCCGCGGCGGCCGGGCCTCGTACGGGGTGGACAGCACGACCGTGGTCCGGGTCGAGACGCCCGCGAGCGTACGGATCCGCGTGAGCAGGTGCTCCAGCTCCAGCGGGGTCGCCACCCGCACCTTGAGGATGTAGTTCTCGTCCCCGGCGACGCTGTGGCACGCCTCCAGTTCGGGCACGCCGGAGAGCCGCTCGGCGATGTCGTCGGGGGCGCTCGGGTCGAACGGCTTCACCGAGATGAACGCGGTGAGGGGCAGTCCGACGGCCTCGGGGTCCACGACCGCGGCATAACCGCGGATCACCCCGCGCTGCTCCAGTCGGCGGACGCGCTGATGAACCGCCGAGGTGGACAGGCCCGTGGCCTTGCCCAGGTCGGTGTAGCTCATCCGCCCGTCCTTGACGAGCAAATCGACGATCTGACGGTCCAGCTCCTCCATACGGATCAACCTATGGCCCCGGGAGCCGGTCGGCACAGCCCTGCGGGCCATGGAGGGGCACCTGCGGGCGGCATGTGACGAATGCCACATGTTTACGGGTCGGTAGCAAGCCCTCGCGTGGTTACCGGCCATGCGCGGCGGGAAGTGCTTGCTGTGGTCGAGGCCACGGGCCTTGTCGGCCCACCCGAGGGGGAATTCATGCAGAGCCTGAAGCTCACCGGACGTACCGAACCGGAGCCTGTCGATCCGGACGAGGACGGCACCGCCGACGCGTACGACATGTGCGAGATGGTCCGGGTGATCTGCCCGGACTGCGCCCAGCCCATCGCGCTGCTGGCCGACGAGGACGCGCTGCCGGAGCACGCCAGGTGCCCCTCGCCGTGGAACCCCTTCGTCCTCACCGTCTGCGCCGGGACCGGCCGCGGCGTGGCCGACGCGCGGCCGGCGGACGAGACGCTGGAGCTCCAGGAGCAGGAGGCCGGGCTGCTGTTGACGCTCCCCCAGGGCCTCGACTGGCGGATGCAGCCCTTCTCGCACGCCGGAGGACCCGGCTCCCGTCCGCTGCGCGTACCGCGGATGCGGCGCGACGCCGCCTGATCCGTACGCCGTGGAGGCGCCCCGCACCATGTCGGCCCGGCCGCCGTGGTGCCGGCGGTCTCCCTCCGCGGGGCACCGGCGCGAAGGGCGGACACCCACGAACGGGCGGTCGAATCGGCGTGGCAGTGACCCCGGCCCGCCCCGCCGCGTTGGCCGGGTATGACCACGCTGCCTTCGCCCGTCGGGTCGGGCCGTCGCCGACTCGCTCCGCCCGCCCCGGAAGAATCGGTTCCGCAGCCGGGAGCGCCCGCTCAGCCGCTGCCCCGGTCCACGGGGGCCTCGCCGATGGGCTCCCCCGCGGACCCGCCGATCTACAGCGCGCTGCTCCGACAGTGGGAGAGCTCCGGCCGTACGGTGCCGGGCCGCCGCGACGCGGAGTGGAACCAGGCCGCGGCGCTGCCCTCCTGGACCGAGGGGGCCTCGCGGTTCAGCGCGTCTCGGGACCCGCGAGGTGGCGCGCGATGACCATGCGCTGGATCTGATTGGTGCCCTCCACGATCTGGAGCACCTTCGCCTCGCGCATCAGCCGTTCGGCCGGGAAGTCGAGCGTGTAGCCGTATCCGCCGAGCACCTGGACGGCGTCGGTGGTCACCCGCATGGCCGCGTCCGTGCAGAACAGCTTCGCCATGGCGGCCTGCCGGGAGAACGGCTTCCCCGCGTCCCGCAGCCGCGCGGCCTCCAGGTACAGCGCCCGCCCGGCCTCGATCTGGGTGGCCATGTCGGCGAGCATGAACCGCAGCCCCTGGAAGTCCGCGATGGGACGGCCGAACTGCCGCCGGTCGGTGGCGTACCGGACGGCCTCGTCCAGGGCCGCCTGGGCGACCCCGACGGCACACGCGGCGATGCCGAGCCGCCCGGAGTCGAGGGCGGACAGGGCGATGGCGAAGCCCTGGCCCTCCTCGCCGATGCGCCGGTCGTCGCCGACCCGTACGCCGTCGAAGTGGAGCTGTGCGGTGGGCGAGCCCTTCATCCCCATCTTCTTCTCGGGGAGCGCGGCGTTCAGCCCCTCGGCGTCGCCGGGGACGAGGAAGGCCGTGATGCCGCGGGCACCCTCGACGCCGGTCCTGGCCAGCACGGTGCAGAAGTCCGCGACGCCGCCGTGGGTGATCCACGCCTTGGTCCCGGTGATGACCCAGTCGTCCCCGTCCCGCACGGCCTTGGTGCGCAGCGAGGCCGCGTCGGAGCCGGAGGCGGGTTCGGAGAGGCAGTACGCGCCGAGCAGACCGCCGGAGAGCATGTCCGGCAGATGGGCGGCGCGCTGTTCGTCCGTTCCGTAGCCGGCGAGGGCGTGGCAGGCGAGGGAGTGGACGCTGACGCCGAGTCCGACGGTGAGCCGGGCGGCGGCCAGCTCCTCCAGGACCTGGAGGTAGACCTCGTAGGGCTGGTCACCGCCGCCGTGGGCGGAGTCGTACGGGAGGCCCAGGAGTCCGGACTCGGACAGGAGGGAGAAGACCTCGCGCGGGAAGACACCCGCTTCCTCCTCCTCGGCCGTCCGGGGAGCGATCTCCTTCGAGGCGATGTCGCGGACGAGCTCCACGAGCTGCCAGGACTCCTCGGTGGGCAGACGGCGTTCCACCGGCTGCGGGGCACGGTCGGTCATGACGGCGCTCTCCTCCCTGTCGGGCGTTGCGGCGGTCGCGCGCTCGGGGTGGGAGAGGCGCCGCCGGGTGATCCCCCGGAAGTGAGCCGGGGAAAAACAGACTGCCGCGCCGATCCTGCCCTTCCGGATCACGGGGGCACGGCCATCGGCTGTGGCGCGTTGAGTATGCCCGATCGGACGGCTCCCGTCACGGGGTGACGGAGCAGGTCAACGGCCCGACGTGCCCTGGAAGGCCGCCGCATCGGTCCGCGCCGTCGACCCCACGGGTCCGGTCCTTCCACGGCGCCCTCGCACGTCCGACATGTCGATGCCGACCGGGCGCCGTCCGCCCGGTAGTTCGACCGGCGTCCCGCAGAGGTGCGCCCTGTGGCCCGCCGCGCGCCGTGTCCCCCGTACGGCGGTCTCCGATCGCCGCCGGCGGGCCCCGGACCGAGACTGATCCGGCAGCCGACGCGCGGCAGCGGCATCCGTACGAGAAGAGGCACACCCATGTCTTTCACGCTCCCCGGGAACATCGAGGAACGACCGGTCGCGGTCATCGGCGCGGGCACCCTCGGGCGCCGGATCGCGCTGATGTTCGCCGACCGCGGCGGGCTGGTCCGCATCCACGACAAGTCCGGCGAGGCGGGCGCCGCCGCGCGCAGCTACGTCGAGGAGCAGCTTCCCGACCTGGTCACCCGCATCGACGGCGGCAGGGCGGGGCGGGTGGTCGTCACCGACGACCTGGCCGAGGCCCTGTCCGACGCCTGGCTCGTGGTCGAGGCCGTGCCCGAGCACCTCGACCTGAAGAAGGAGATCTTCGGCGAGCTCGACCGTACGGCGGCCTCCGACGCGATCCTGGCGAGCAACTCCTCCTCGTACGCGTCGAGCGAGTTCATCGACCGGGTCAGGCACCCCGAGCGGGTGCTGAACATGCACTTCTACATGCCGCCGCGGCAGAACGCCGTCGACATCATGTCGGACGGCGCGACCGCTCCCGCCGTCATGGAGTTGCTGAAGAAGGTGCTGCCCAAGTACGGGGTGTTCCCGTTCGAGGCGCACAAGGAGTCGACCGGCTTCATCTTCAACCGCATCTGGGCCGCCATCAAACGTGAGGCGCTCTCCGTGGTGGCGGAGGGGGTCTCCACCCCGCAGGACGTCGACGAGATGTGGAAGATCAACATGGGTCTCGAGGCCGGTCCCTTCCGCATGATGGACCAGGTCGGACTCGATGTGGTCCTGGACATCGAGAACCACTACGCCGAAGAGAACCCCCACCTCTCCCCCGGCCCGCGGGAGCTGCTCAAGAAGTACGTGGACGCGGGCCACCTCGGCGTCAAGACGGGGCAGGGCTTCTACACGTACGACCGGCCCGACGCGACCGCATGACCGCCGAACGCCACCGTACGGCCGTCGATGCCGGGAGGCTCCGGGCGCTGCTCGGACGGCCGAAGCTGTGGATCATGCCCGGACTGCTCACCGCCGTGGTCGCCCTGGTGCTGTCCCTGCTCTACATGGGCGGCATCCTCGATCCGGAGAACCGTCTGCACAAGTTCCCGGTCGCTCTGGTGAACGAGGACGCGGGCAGGCCGCTGCCGGGGGCCGACCAGAACCTGGGCGCCCTCATCAGCGCTCAGGTCATCGACGCCACCTCGTCCGACGAGGTGCGGTGGCGCCGTCTCGACACCGCGGAGCTCAAGGGCGAGCTCGCCTCCGGGAAGATCTATGGCGCCCTCGTCATCCCGAAGGGCTTCACGGACGACGTCCGGTCGCTCGGCGGGCGCGAGGCCACCCGGCCCACCCTGACCGTGCTCACCAACCCCGGCATGGGCAGCTTCGGTTCGTCCTTCGCGTCCCGGATCGGGCAGCACGCCGCGCAGGAGGCGTCGACGAGGATCGGGAAGCAGCTCACGTCCTCACCGGCCTTCGCCGACGCCGGCCCGGCTGAGGGGCTGCTGCTCGACGACCCGGTCGCGGTGGTCACCAAGGTCGGGCATCCGATCGGCGACCACAGCGGCCTGGGGCTCAGCGCGTTCTACTACACGCTGCTGCTCGTACTGGCGGGGTTCCTGGGGGGCAACATCATCCACAACGGTGTCGACACCGCCCTGGGCTACGCGGACGCGGAGATCGGGCCGTGGCACACGCGCCACCGCACCGTTCCCGTCAACCGCACGGAGACCCTGCTGCTGAAGTCGGTCATGACGGCGGTGCTGTGCCTGCCGATGACCGCCCTGGTCATGCTCGCGTGCATCACGATGCTGGGGATGGACGCCTCGCACGTGCCGCTGCTCGCACTGTTCTCGTACTGCTCGTGCCTGACCGTGGGCCTGGGTGTCCAGGCGATCAACGCGGCCTTCGGCCACATCGGCCAGATCGTGTCGATGTTCGTGTTCATCGCCCTGGCGCTGCCGTCCTCCGGGGCCACGATCCCGCTGGAAGCCGTACCCGGCTTCTACCGGTTCCTCGGCACCTTCGAGCCCATGCGCCAGCTCGTCTCCGGGGTCCGGGCCATCCTCTACTTCGACGCCCGCGCCGACGCCGGGCTGGCCCGCGCCTGGATCATGCTCGCGGTCGGGTTCGGCCTCGCACTCGTCTTCGGTTTCCTGATGACCCGCTACTACGACCGCAAGGGCCTGCACCGCATGGTGCCGCAGCCGAGCTGACGGCGGGGGTCCGTCAGGACCCCTCGGGCAGGAGGCAGAGCCCGGTCAGAGGGAACGGCACGTCGACGACTTCGTACGGCTGCCGTCCGGCGGCGGGGCCGTCGGGCAGGGGCACCGCGCGGAGGTGGCCGCCGAGGTCGGAGACGTAGGCGATGCCCGCCTCGCCGTCGACGGCGAGGCCGATGGCTTCGGCGAACCCGTCCGCGAGGATCTCGGGGCTGCGTCCTCGTGCGCCGGGTTCGGGGACGGGTGCGCGGTTGAGCGTGTTGCCCGAGGGCGGTGCGCCGCGGTCGGTCCAGTAGAGCCGGTCGCCGTCGAGGTGGAGGTCGATGGGCTCGGGGAGCCCGTCCCAGAGCACCTCGATGTCCGAGCGGTTCGCGGCGGTCCCGCCGGGCGGGATCTCCAGACCCGCGCGGAGTATGCGGCCCCGACCGCCCTTGGCCGGGCCCTTCTGGGTCCAGTACAGAAAGCCCCGGTCCGGGTCGACCGCGACCCCGACGCACTCGGCCATGATGCCGTCCTCGGCGGGGTTCACCACGAGGTCGGTCGGGCCGCCGCCGTCCACCCGGACCCGGCTGACCCGGTGGCCCTCCCGGTCCCCCCAGTACAGCGTTCCGGCGCCGTCGGAGGTCAGCTGCTTGCCGGTGGTGATCGCACCCGGTGGGACCACGTCGCGCCGGAGGCCGCCGTCCAGGTCCACGGCCTGGACACCGCCGTTGCGACGGGAATAGTCCTGCCCCTCCTCGCCGGAGGTACCGGGGTCCGTCAGCGGCTCGCCCATGGTGGTCCAGTAGGCGGTGTGCGAGTCCACGACGATGCCGTCGGGCGCGTCGCCCGCGTCCTCGACGAAGGTGTCCGCCCGGCCGTCGACGGTGCTGATCCGCAGCACCTTTCCGGGTATCACCTGCAGTGCCAGCAGCTCTCGCTCCATGATGGCCGTCCCTGTTCCTGAGCGGCCGGGCCCCTTGGATCCCCGGCCGGGGGGTGTCACCGCGATCGGTCGTCGCCGGATGGCGGTTCGGTCCAGCCGAGCGGCCCGAGGACGGCGCGGGTGCGGCCGTCGCGGAGCTCGGCGAGGCGCTCGTAGGCGGGTTGGCCGGTGCCGTACGCCTCTTCGACGGCGTCGAGCACCTCGCCCATCCGGGCCGGGTCCGCGGTGCCGGTCTCGAAGGCCATCTGGGATCCGACGTGCCGGGCCAGGTGCCGCATGCCGCCGGGACCGCCGCCCAGGACACCGCTCTCGAACGGGCCGACGGTCGCCCAGCGCAGCCCGAGCGAGGCCCGCACCAGATCGTCGAGGTCCCGCACGTCGATGACCCCCTCCTGGACGAGGTGGGCGGCCTGGTCGTTGAAGACCTTCTGGAGGCGGTTGCCGACGAAACCGGGGATCTCCTTCCTCAGCCGGATCGGCAGCTTGCCCAGCTCCCGGTAGACCTCGACCGCACGGTCGACCGTGCGGCCGGACGTACCCGGCCCCGGCACGACCTCGACGAGCGGCATCAGCTCCGGCGGATTGAACGGATGGCCGACCACGATGCGCTCCGCCGCCGGATTGCCCCGCGCGATCACCGACGGCAGCAGGGAGGACGAGGACGAGGCCAGCACCACACCGTCACGCGTGTGCGCGGCCAGCGTGGCGAACACCTGCTCCTTGACCTCGACGCGCTCGGGCCCCGCCTCCTGCACGAAGTCCGCACCGTCCGCCGCCCCGGCCAGATCCGCGGTGGCCGTGACCGCCACACCGGCCAGATCCCGCGCCACCACCTCCCGCAGATCGGGCCGCGGGTCGCTGACCCGGACCTCCCAGCCACCCGCGGCGAACAACCGCGCCCAGGAGACACCGATGACGCCGGCACCGACGATCGTCACGACCGCCACGAAGACCACCACCCGCTGAGAGGGGAAGACCTGCTCGGAGCTGCTCGGCCGCTGCTCCTGTTCCAGGGAACGGGAGCGGCAGGGCACCGGCAACTCGGGTGGCCGGGCGGGGCCCGGCCACCCGGGACGGCTCGTACGGGCCCTCGTCGGCGGGACCTCGCCGACGGGTCGTTCGGGGCCCCGATGGCCGGGCCGCCCCGGACAGCCCGCACAGACGTTCTCCTGCCGGGGTCAGCCGTGAACAACGCCCCAGCTGCCCGTGTACGACTCCCCCGGGGCGAGCGTGATCAGGTCGGTACCGCTGGCCAGGGCGTTGGGCGGGCCCGTCATCGGTTCGACGCCGATGCCGCGGCGGTGCGAGGCGGACGGCACCTGGTCCGCCGTGTAGACCTCCAGCCACGGCTGGGCCTCGTCCAGCCAGAAGCGGGTGGCGCGGCGCGAGCCCTCCAGACGGACCCAGGCCCGCCCGTCGGCGTCGCGGTCGAGACCGGTGAAGGCCACGTCGACGGTCTGCGTACCGATGCGGCGCGGGGCGGTGAAGTCGTACTCCGTGCCCGTGACGTCGATCGTCGGGCCGGAGGGGAGCATCCGCTCGTCGACCGGCTGGTAGCGGTGGCCGGGCAGGGTCAGCACGCAGTCGTCGAGCGGTTCGCCGACCGTCAGGTAGGGGTGCGTGCCGTGGGCGTACGGGGCGGGGCGGGTGCCGGCGTTGCGGGCCACGACCCGGACGGTGAGACCCGTACCCGCGTCCAGGGTGTACGTGACGGCGAGATCGAGGCGGAACGGGTAGCCCGTCGACCCGAGCAGGCTGTAGGCGAGGGTGATGCCGTGCGGGTCCTGCCGTACCGGCCGCCAGGTCGTCCACCGCACGAGGCCGTGGATCGCGCAGTCCAGCTCGGGTTCGGAGACGTCGAGCTGGTATTCCGTGCCGCCGAAGGTGTAGCGGCCGCGGTCGACCCGGTTGGGCCAGGGGATCAGCAGCTGGCCGAAGGCCGCCGGGGCCGGCTCGTCGGGGCCGTACGAGAGCAGGAGCGGTTCGCCCCGGTGGCTCAGCTCCCTGAGGCCCGCGCCCGTCTCCGTGACGGTCGCCGCGTAGTCACCGGCCGCCAGTCGGTACTGCTCTCCTGTGGTGTCCTCGCTCATGGGCTGATGGCTGTCCACCGAAGGCGGGTTGGTACCGGTCGGCGCCCGTTGTCGGCCGATCGGGCGGGTTTCCTGCTCCGTACGGCTCCTCCGCGCTGCCGGGCGCCGCCCCGGGTGCGCCGTCGCTCAGTTCTTCCCGTCCTGGTCGGCTGCCCGCCGGTGGGATCCGGGCGCTTCGCGGGCGATGACCAGGCGGTCGTCGGCCCGGACGGCGCCGATCCGGGGGTCGCTGTAGCGCAGGGGCCGCCCGTCGCGGACCACGGCGAGGACGGGTTCGGAGATCTGCCGGGGGGCTTGGCCGACCTCCTCCGGCTTCGGGGAGCGTTCCGCCACCTCCAGCCCGAGTCCGGCGGAGAGCAGTTCCTCCAGCACGGTGCCGACCGCTGGGCTCAGCGATGCGACGCCGAGCAGGTGCCCGGCCGTCTCGGAGGAGGTGATGACGTTGTCCGCGCCGCCTTCACGCAGCAGGACGACGTTCTCCGCGCGGGCCACGGAGGCGGTGATGACGGCGGTGGCGTTCATCCGGCGGGCGGTCAGCGCGGCGAGGACGGCTGTGTCGTCGCTCGCGGTGGCGATCAGCACGTGCCCCGCCTTGCCGAGTTCCGCCCGTTCCAGCACGTCGGAGCGGGTCCCGTCACCGACGATGCCGACGAGGCCGTGCCGGTTCGCCTCGCCGACGGCGGCCGCGCTGACGTCGACCACCACGATCTCGCGGGGCAGCGTTCCCCGCGTCCTCAGCGTGGCCACCGCCGCCCGGCCCTTGGTGCCGTAGCCGACCATCACGGTGTGCTGTCGCACCTTGTTCCTCCAGGTCTGCTCACGCCACTCGGCGCGGGTCCGCTCCGTCAGCGCGCTGATCGTGGTGCCGACCAGGACCAGCAGGAAGCCCAGCCGCAGGGGTGTGATCACCAGGGTGTTCACGATCCGTGCGGTGTCGCTGGCCGGGACGACATCCCCGTACCCGATCGTGGTCAGGGTGACGGCCGAGTAGTAGAAGCTGGTCAGCAGGCCGAGAGGGTGCCCGGTGGAGTCCCGGTAGCCACTGCGCCCGAGGAAGACCACCACCGTGCCGAGGACGATGAACCCGAAGGCGAGGGTGAGCCGCGAAAGGATGATCCGGAGCGGTCCGCGTGCCCGGTGGGGAAACTCGAAACGGGACCGCCGGCCGGCCTGGTCCTCGTCCTGAACGTCCACAGGGCAGAGTCTCCGGCACAACCGGAACGGCGACCACCGGAGAGCGCGGGCCGGGCGAACGTGCCGGGCGATCCGGCCGCACCGGCGGTCCGGGCGGGCCGTCATCCGGTTCCCGGACGGCCGGGCAGGCCGGATCGGGCAGGCTGCGTGCGCGTGGCCGCCTCCGCCTGGTGTTCGGCGGAGACGGCCACGTGGGGGGAGCCGGTCAGTCGTCGCGGTTCTCCGGGTCCGGAGGAAGGCCCACTTCCTCACGGTCCTCCTCCAGGCGCTCCTCCAGCCTCCTCTCGTCGGGGCGGCGAGGCATGCCGCGTCCGTGACCGGTGTCGGGGTTGCCCTCGACCTCTTCGTTCGACTTGTGGTGGTGATGGGCCATCGGTCACTCCTTGTCTTCGGAGGCGGCGGGCAGAGAACGGCCGCTGACGTACCGGTCGGCTCGGCCGCGGCGAGGCGGCGCGGCGACGGATGCGCCGCGGGCGCCCGTGAGGTGATGCCGCGGCTCGGAACCAGCGCTCTCCGAGGCGAGAACGCCGGGTCCGGGGCCAGAGGGAGTGGCGGCTCCGGAGTCGCCGCCCACGGCCACCCGCTCCGCGATGTCGCCTTCGCCCCGGTTCATGGAACGAGCTTCGCACGGGTGCCGGAACCGCACGACCGGGGGAACAGCGGGAAGAGCAAGCTCAGCGGCCGGACTCGTCCTCCCGCGTATCGAAGCCTTCGCGGGCGTGTTCGATGGCGGGCATGTTCTGCGAGGCCCACGCCAGCAGCACGTCGATGGGGTGTCGAAGGGTCTTGCCGAGCGGAGCGATCCGGTAGCTGACCGCCACGGGACGGGTGGAGACGACCTCGCGCTCGATCACGCCGTTGCGTTCGAGCCGCCGCAGCGTCGCGGTCAGAGACTTCTGCGAGACCCGGGGGATGGCCCGGCGCAGTTCGTTGAAGCGGCAGGGGCGTTCGCAGAGTTCGCTGAGGACGCTGAGGGACCACTTGTCGAGGATCTGGTCGAGCAGTTCCCGGTGCGGGGCGTCGATGCGGAGTTCGTCGTCGGTATCCATGGCGAAACCTGGTCTCGTTGAAGTGTCTTTCTCCTACTAGGTAGCTTACAGATACCTACTTCGGAGGAGAGAGAACCATGACTGTTCAGCACTTCACCCCTGACGGCATGCTGCAGCCGGTCCCGTACCACCATGTCGCCGTGGGGACCGGGACCAGGCACGTCCATGTCAGCGGCCAGGTGGCACGCCAGGCCGACGGGACTCCGGTCGCACCCGGCGACCTGGCCGGACAGGTCGCCCAGGCGCTGCACAACACCGCCGTCGGACTGGCCGGTGCGGGTGCGTCGTTCGCGGACGTCCTGCGTCTGACGTTCTACGTGACCGGGTGGAGCCCGGAGAAGGCGGGCGACTTCATGGCCGGAGTCGAGTCGGTCGCCGACGAGCTCGGCCTCGGCCTCCCCATGCCCCCGGCCTCCCTCATCGGCGTCGAGTACCTCTTCGAGCCGGACGTCCTCGTCGAGGTCGAGGCGACCGCGCTCCTGGACTGAACCTCTTCCGGGCGAGGTGCACGGCCTGCCGTTCCACCTCGCCCGCGAAGGGCCGCCCGAGGTGCCCGTACTCCCCCGGTGGAGTGCGGGCGCCTCGTTCTTTCCCGACCAGCGCCTCGACCGACGCTCACGGCACCGGCGTACGGTGCCGTGATCACATCAGGCCGCTGATCTCCGTCGCCGTGAGGGCGCGGTCGAAGACCATGACGTCCTTGATGCTGCCCGGGAAGTGATCGACCGGCATCCGGCCGTAGCGAGCACGGCCGATGACGAAAGGCCCCTCGGACACGATCAGGATCCGGTCGTGGATCGCTCCCTCCTCGACGCCGTTCACGAAGAGACGCAGTTCCCCGGCGAAGCTGTCGCAGACACCGGTCAGGTGGGTCCATTCCCCGGCGACCGGCCGGGTCCTGGACGCGACGCGCAGGTCCGGGCGGGCGAAGGCCCAGCGGCCTTCGTGGGAGGAGTACTGGAGGTAGAAACCGCTGGTCTCCTCGCCGTCCTGGCTGACCGCGGTGACGAAGTGCGGGGGTATCACACCGAGCCGGACCCATGCGCCGACGGTGAAGCTGCCGCGCGCGGTGTCGATCACCGCGGCGTCGGTGACCACTTCACTGCTGAATCCGTTGAACTCCGCGCCCTCACCCTGACCCGTGCCCCACCTGACCGCCGTCGCCACGGCATGGTGGCGTCCGGTCATGTCCAGCGCGCGCACGCCGGAACGCTCGTCGAGCCGCCAGGCTCCGACGGGGCGAAGCCCTTCGGCGGTCGGTCCGGATCCACAGGTGGGCGACGGAGCCGCCGGGGCCTCCCCCACCTGCTCGCGGCCGCCGGCACGGCTGCCGGGCGCCCAAGGTGCGGCCAGAGCCGGTGCGGCGTCACGCCGCGCGGGCGGCTGCCCGCCGGAGACTGCCGACGAGGTGAGCTCGACCCCGCCGTACTGGCTGAACATCTCGGCGAGGGTGGCGGGCCGCGCGGGCACTCCGGCCTGGCTGCCGCAGTCCGCGCGGTCGGCCGCCCGTACACGACCGACCCGGGGGACGGCCGGGGCGACCCGGCCGAGAATCTGCTGCGGCGTGGGGCGGAGAGCCGGATCCTTGGCCAGGCAATCGGCCAGCAGGGCACGCAGCGCGGGGTCCGGGACGCCTGCCAGGTCCGGGGCCTCGTACACCACCCGATAGAACATGACGGGTGTCGGGCCGACACCGAACGGCCCGGCGCCGGTGGCCGCGAAGGCCAGCACCGCGCCCAGGGAGAAGACATCGCAGGCCGGGGTGACATCACCACCGTTGACCTGCTCGGGGGACATGTACCCCGCTGAGCCGATGGTGAGCCCGGTCCTGGTGAGGCTGGTGGCATCGAACGCACGGGCGATGCCGAAATCGATGACGCGCGGACCGTCGTCGGCGAGCAGCACGTTGGAGGGCTTCAGATCGCGGTGCACCAGCCCGGCCCGGTGGATGGAGACCAGTGCCTCGGCCAGGCCCGCCGCCAGCGCGGCCAGCGTCACCGGCGGCAGAACCCCCTTCTCGGCGACCTCCTGGTGGAGTGAGGGGCCGGGGATGTAACTGGAGACCATCCAGGGCTGTTCCGCCTCCGTGTCGGCGTCGATCACCGGAGCGGTGAAGGCGCCACCGACCGCGCGCGAAGCCCGCACCTCACTGCGGAAGCGGGTGCGGAACTCCGGCTCGTGCACCAGCGAAGCGTGCACCACCTTGATCGCGACGGACCGCCCGCTCGGTGAACGCCCCAGGAAGACCCGCCCCATCCCGCCTTCACCCAGTCGGCCCACCACTCGGTAGTCGCCCAGAAAAGTCGGATCCCCCTGCTTCAACGGCTGCACCACCACGAACCCCTCCCGCACGCACTGACCGAACCGCCGCAGCCTACGGGCCACGGACTTGCCCACCGTCCGCGGGTTCGACGGAGACGCGGGGACGGCGAAGTCCCGGAAGGGTGCCGCTCACTGACGCACCGTACGCACCGGGACGAACTGGATGATCAGCACTGGTGGACCAGTTCGGTGCGATCGAAGCGCGCCTTGGCCAGGTCCGTTCGCGGGGTGAGCCAGTACAGCGCACCGTCCCCCTCACCGAAGGTCCCGCTCCGGCTGCCCTCGGCCAGGGGCTTCCACGCGGACCCCAGCTCCTCCCGGTCGATGAGATCCGGACCGTCCTGCGACGGGCCCGCGTCCGGATCGTCCTCCCACGGCTGTCCTCGTCGGGTGCCGACCCTGCCGAGGACCTCGCCCTCGACGGTGTCCTGCTGGGCCTGCGCCGTCCCGCCCAGCTTGAGGTCGTGACAACCGTTCAGCACGGAGGGGGCCCGGGTGGTGTCCGGCGTGCGTCCTGAACTCCTCGACTGCCGCGTCCAAGGCCTCGGAGGCGTCGTTGACATCCATGTCCCAGAAGGCCCTCGCGTGCAGCGGCCGCCGCGCGAGGACGTATTCATCATCCGGGATCCTCCCATCGGAGGCTTCCACGGCGTCGTCTCCGTGCCGGGCGGGACGTACAGCGCGTGGGGGAACGAGGGCGGCCAGAGGTCGTCCAGGTCGATGAGATCGGCGAACGGCCCCGCGAAGAGGAGCAGGCGGCCGTCACCGGGAAGCCCGGTGTCCAGGGAGCGGGAAGGCAGGGCGGCGAGGTCGATGGACGCGACGAGGAGCCCCTCGCCGTCCCGGGTCATGCCGGACGGCAAGTCCGGCAGCCCGCCGGGCCGGCCGCCCGCGCCCTCGTCGGAATGCCCTGTGGTCAGAGCGTAGGCAGGGTGCGAACAGCTCAGAATCCTGGTCGAGGGCCCCGTCGGAGACGCCCAACCCACGGGCTTTCGCACGAAATCCCTCATGACTCACCATACGGCCGGCCTGCCACGCGCCACCGACAACGGATCGGCCCCGGATGCGGCCCCCGCGCCGGGTCGCATCGGCGGCCCGTCCGTCGCCGTCGTCCGCCGGGACGGCGCCCATCGGTCCGGGGTTCCTGTCGGCCGACGGCGGGGGGCACAGCGGGTGTGTCAGCTCAGCCGGTGGCCGGGGTGAGGCGAGGCCAGGCGGATCCGCGCAGCAGCCGCAGGCCGTTGAGGGCGACGATGATGGTGGAGCCCTCGTGCCCGGCGACTCCGAGCGGAAGAGGGAGAGTGCCCGTCAGATCCCAGGCGACGAGGACGGCGATGAACGTCCCGGCGATCGCCAGGTTCTGGAGCACCAGGCGCCGGGCGGTGCGCGAGAGTTGCACGATCGAGGGGATGGCGGCCAGTTCGTCGCGGACGACGACGGCGTCGGCGGTCTCCAGCGCGAGGTCCGATCCGACGCGCCCCATGGCGATGCCGGAGTACGCGGCGGCCAGGGCGGGGGCGTCGTTGACGCCGTCGCCGACCACGAGCACCCGGCGGCCTTCGGCTTCCCACTCCCTCACGGCGGCGACCTTGTCCTCGGGCAGCAGTCCCGCGCGGACCTCGGTGATGCCGACCTCGGCCGCCAGGCGGCGGGCGGCCCGCTCGTTGTCCCCGGTCAGCAGGACGGGTGAGCGGCCGGTCAGGCGTGTGAGGGCGGCGACGGTGGCGGCCGCGTCAGGCCTCAGCCGGTCGGCGACGCCGATCACCCCGACCGGAGTCCCCGCCACCAGGACGGTCACGGCGGTGCGTCCGTCGGCCTGCAGTTCGGTGACGGCCGTGCGGTGCGGGGTGTCGGCGGCGTCGGCGAGGAGCCGGTCGGGGGCGCCGACGGCGACGGTGCGCCCGTCGACGGTGGCACGGACGCCCCGGCCGGGGGTGGAGACGAAGTCCCCGGCGTCGGCGAGGGGCAGGCCGCGTTCGCGGGCGGCGGCGACGACGGCGCGGGCCAGGGGGTGTTCGCTGGGATGCTCGGCGGACGCGGCCAGGGTCAGGAGCGCGCTGTCGTCGAGACCGCTGCCGGGCAGCGGGCGGAGATCGGTGACGTAGGGGATGCCTTCGGTGAGGGTGCCGGTCTTGTCCAGGGCGACGGTGTCGATCTGGCCGATGCGTTCCATGACGACGGCGGACTTGGCGAGTACGCCACGGCGGCCGGCGTTGGCGATGGCGGACAGCAGCGGCGGCATCGTGGAGAGCACCACCGCGCACGGGGAGGCGACGATCATGAAGGTCATGGCCCGCAGCAGGGCCGGCTGGAGCGCGTCACCGAAGGCGAGCGGGATACCGAAGACGGCGAGGGTCGCGCTCACCATGCCGATCGAGTACCGCTGTTCGATCTTCTCGATGTAGAGCTGGGTGGGGGCCTTGGTCCCGGATGCCTCCTCGACCATCTTCACGATCCTGGCGATCACCGAGTCGGCCGGATCCCGTTCGACGCGCACGCGCAGGGCTCCGGCGCCGTTGACGGTGCCGGCGAACACCTCGTCGCCGGTCCGCTTGGCCACCGGCAGGGGCTCGCCGGTGATGGTGGCCTGGTCCACGTCGCCGGCCCCGCCCGTCACCCGCCCGTCCGCGCCGACCCGCTCTCCGGGGCGGATCAGGACGGTGTCACCGACGGCCAGATCGCCGGTGTCCACCGACTCCTCGCCGCCTCCGGGCAGCAGGCGGGTCGCGGTGGTGGGCGCGAGATCGAGCAGACCGTGCACGGAGTCCGCCGTCCGCGCGGTGGCGAGGGCTTCCAGGGCGCCGGAGGTGGCGAAGATGACGATCAGCAGCGCGCCGTCGAGCACCTGACCGATCGAGGCGGCGCCGAGCGCGGCCACCACCATCAGCAGGTCCACGTCCAGCGTCCTGTTCCCGAGGGCCTTCAGCCCTTCCCAGCCCGGCTCCCACCCGCCGGTGGCGTAGGTGGCGGCGAACAGCGATCCCGACAGCCAGACCGGGCCGTCCAGCAGGTGCACCGGCAGGGCGAGCAGGAACAGCACCAGCGCTGCGAGCGCCCACCGGACCTCCGACAGCGCCAGCAGACGGGTACGGCGCCGGGGAACGACCTGGCGGGGGCCGCCGACGGGCAGCGCGGGCCGCCGGTCCAGAGCAGAGGGCATGGTGGAGGACCCCTTCACGGGTGGGGCGAGGACGAAGACCTCAGCATACAGGAACACATGAACAATTCTTCATATGTTGCCCGTATGATGGGCGCATGGGCCACGGACGCGTCACCACCAGCAGCGCCAGCACCCGCGAGCGGCTCGACGCGGTCGGCACCGCCGACGTCGCCGCCACCCTCCAGGCCCTGGCCACCCCCTCGCGGCTCTACATCCTCGCCCGCCTCCAGGAGGGCCCGTGCCCCGTCGGCGAACTCGCCGAGGCGGTCGGCATGGAGAGCTCGGCCTGCTCCCACCAGCTCCGCCTGCTCCGCAACCTCGGCCTGGTCACCGGCGAACGCCAGGGCCGCAGCATCGTCTACTCCCTCTACGACGATCACGTCGCCGAACTTCTCGACCAGGCCCTCTACCACGTCGAGCACCTGCGCCTGGGACTGCACGAAACCCGGACCCGCGAAACCGCCCCGGCCGCCGCCGGTGGTGGCGCGAGGGGCACGTCGTAGGCGACGGCGAGCGGATCGTCGCGGCCTCGACGCGGCGGAGGCCCTCCTCACCGGCACACGGGCGCAGCGTGCTCACCCCCCGCCACGGCCGTGGCGTCACGGCCCCTCGCCACGCCGGCCCGGCCACGTCCGGCGGGGCGAACCGGGAGGCCGGCCGCCCGGCCGGCCTCCCGTCCCCCTCGGGCCGGCGGGCCGCACACCCTACGACAGGCCGAGCGACCGCAGCACACGGTGCTGGGACGGCGTCGGCCGCGTCGGCCAGTAGACGTAGCACACCCCGCCCGTACCGCTCCTCACCCGGCCGTCGGCCCCGTACCGCTTGGTGCGGAGCCAGATGTTCTCGAACTCGCGCCTCCGGTAGACCCGGCGCACCGCCTCGTTGTCGGGTGACGCGGGGTCGTTGGCGATGACGTCACCCTCGCGGGTGAAACCGATGACCGTCATCAGATGCCCGGCCGTCCCGTACCCCGCGCCGGTCAGCTCCTCCTCCAGGAAGGACTGGGAGGTGATGACCGGGATGCCGACGCGGATCAGCCGTTCCACGTCGGTCAGGGAGCCGATCCGGGTGACGACGGCGTTCAGATCGCGGTACGTGGCGGCGTACGCGGCGTTGAACGGCCAGTTCCCGCAGCCCGCGTACTGGTAGTCGTAGGTGTGGCGGGCCGCGTGGCAGACCTGGGGGTCGGGCAGGCCGGGCTTGACCCAGGCGAGATCCTGCGCGGTGGGCCGCCGGCCCCAGTACTCGATGATCATCTGCGAGGAGGTGGGGCTGCACCAGGCCTCGCCGCCGTTGTCGTACTCGGGGTACTGCCCGATGTGGACGTTCTGCGAGTAGCGGGGCACGGACAGTTCGCGTGCGATGGCCGGGGCGCTCGCGGGCACCGTGAAGCGGTCGGGTACGTCGGAGGCCATCGCACCGACCCGCCACACGGTCGGGGTGAGGCGGCTGCCCGGTGCCCGGTACAGGGTGAGCCGCAGTTGGTGGGAGACCAGGCGCACGCCGCTCGCCGGGTCGTCCACCGAGAAGGTGTCCGTCCACACGGAGCCGTACGCGTCACCCTGGTCGTCCACGGAGGTCCGCCGGACGTCTCCGTCGCCCGACGCCCAGCGGCCCATCACGAACCAGGGGGTCGCGGTGCCGTCCGCGTACCGGCCGCTGAGCTCGACCTGGATCCAGGTGCCGGCCGGGGTACGGGCGTTCCAGGAGGCGATCACCTCGGTGGCGGGAACGGTGGAGCGGTGCACGGGAGAGGTCCAGGTGGCGTACTCCCACGCGGCTGTCGTACCGGTGTGCGGGTCGGTGTAGTCGGTGCGGCCGGCCGGGACCGCGACCACCAGGCCGGGCCGGGGGCCGGAAAGCACCCGGATCCCGTCGCCGGTGCCGCAGCGCCAGTCGGTGTACGTGTGCCAGAAGCGGTTGTCCACGAGGGCCTTCGGGGCGGCGGCGGACGCCGACGGGACGGCGGAGGCGGCGGAAGCGGCGGAAGCCACCGTGCCGGCGCCGGCCACCGCGGCGATCGCGGCGGTCAGAACGGTTCTGCGCGAAGTCGGACTGGTCATGGGCGTGACCCCCGGTCGGATGCGGAAGGTGGTCTGCGGGTGCCGTGCGGTGCGCCGGGGTGCGGCGCCGTACAAGGTGGTGCGGGCGGTGCGGTGCGCCAACTATCGCGCGCGGCGGGCGGGTCGGGCCAGCGGTTCGCCCGTGGCCGCCGGACCAATATGGGTCTGGACCACTGGCGGGTCCATCGGCCCGCACCATGGGCGTGACCTGCACAGGCTCGCGGGTGCCCGCGTGCCGGAACGTACCCTGGAGCCATGGACGACCTGGCCCGCCACGCCGATGACCTCGCCTCACTCCCCCCGTCCTGCGGGCCGGTCCGGCTGGTGGCGGTGGACGGGCACGCCGGTTCGGGCAAGAGCACCTTCGCCGCCCGCCTCGCGGTGGCGCTGGGCGGTGCGCCGGTCCTCCATCTGGACGATCTCGCCACCCACGCGGAGCTGTTCGGCTGGCCGGGGCGGCTGCGGGACCAGGTGCTCCTGCCGCTCGCACGTGGCGAGAGCGCGCGCTACGCCCCGTACGACTGGACGGAACGCCGCTTCGGACCGGTGCGGACCCTGGAGCCGGCCCCGGTGGTGCTGGTGGAGGGGGTCGGCGCGGGACGCCGGGAGGTGCGGCCGTGGCTGGCGGCGCTCTGCTGGATGGAGGTGGGCCGCGAGGCGTCCCACGAGCGCGGACGGCGGCGGGACGGCGCCGCGCTCACCCGGTTCTGGGACGGGTGGACGCGGGCCGAGGACCGGCATTTCGCCGACGACCCCTCACGCCCCCACGCGGACGTCCTGGTACGCCAGTTGCCGGAGGGGTACGCGTGGCTGCCGGGGCCGGGAGCGACAGCGGGAGCGAACCGGCCCGTCACGGACGGTAGCCGAATCGGGCCACCCCGCTGAGCCGTCGCATTTTGGCCCCGGAGAGCCCCAACTCCGCTTGACCGGGGGCCCTTACTGGTCTTACGTTCTCATTGTGCGGCTTTTCGGAGCCCCCGCAGACGCGAAGTCCCCGGTTGTTCCCCCGTGATCGGGGGCTTCGCTCTGTGCTCCCCCCGCTGTTCCGGCGACCACGCAGAGCGATTCACTCACTCTCGGTCACCCTCCCCACCGCTCGGCAGCCGGGCGGACTCTCCCCCGTGCGCGGGTACGATGCACCACGGTGTGGTCAATTCCCTTCCCCCGCGCCGTGATTCAGCACGCTCCGGTGGGCATGCTGTGCGGGCGGGACATCCTGGGGGCACGGTTTGTGGGGGACCTGATGAACATCGGCACACAGGGCGCCGGCGCCCCTGCCGACCTCGCCTGGCTGCGCGGCATGGACGCCTACACGATGGGCGCCTACCCGCAGGCCGAGGAGGAGTTCAGAGCCGCGGTGCGACTCGATCCGGGCATGGCGGACGGCTGGCTCGGCCTCCACGCGCTGCGCGTCGACACCACCACGGCCCTGTTGCGCATGCACCAGCACCGCGAGCGCTTCGGCGAGCAGCGCGCCCGCCACCGCCGCACGCTCAACTCCTGGTATTGGCTGGGCTGGTGGGTGCAGCCGGTGCTGGAGAGCGGGCGCGATCTGCTGCTGGCGCACGCCTCGCACTGGCTGGACGGCCGCCATGTGCCCGAGCTGGACCGGGCGTTGGCCGGGCTGCCGCCGGTGGACGCGGACCCGCAGGTGCGGTTCCTGCACGCCTGCCGCGCGTATCTGGTCAAGGACTGGGAGCAGTTGGTGCGCTGTACCGAGCAGCTCGTCGACGACCCGATGCTGGGGATCGAGGCGGGCCTGTTCGGCGGGATGGCCCGCGTGCGGCTGGAGATGTTCGGGCAGGCGGAGCCGCTGCTGTCGGCCGCGCTGATGCGATGTCGCAGCGAGCAGCCGCAGCGCAAGGAGCTGCGCTACTGGCTGGCGCGGGCCCACGAGGGCACCGGGCGCAGCGCCGCCGCCCTGCCGCTGTACCGGGCGGTGCACCGGGTCGATCCGGCCTTCATGGACACCTCTGCCCGGCTCGCCGCGCTCGTGGAGGGCGACGGATACGACGAGTCGGCGGACCTGGCCGCGGTGACCCTGTCCGGTTTCGGGGCGGGGGTGCCGGGCGCGGAGGCGCTGCCGGAGGGGGACGCGCTGCTCGGCGTCGATCCGGTGGACGGGCGCGAGTCCTGGACGCTGGGCGACGCGGTGCTGCTCGGGGACGAGCCCGTGCCGGGCCCGCCCGACCCGGTCGAGAAGGTCCGCCGCACCAGGACCGGTAAGCCGCCGCCCTTCCCGGCCGGGCCCAGTGATTCCGCCCTGCTGGCCGAGGCGCTGTCGCAGCTGGAGCGGATGGTCGGACTGGAGCCGGTGAAGCGGCAGGTCAAGGCACTCTCGGCGCAGCTGAACATGGCCAGGCTGCGGGCCGAGCAGGGGCTTCCCGTGCAGCCGCCCAAGCGCCATTTCGTCTTCTCCGGGCCCTCCGGCACCGGCAAGACCACGGTGGCGCGCATCCTGGGCCGGGTCTTCTACGCCCTCGGGCTGCTCGGCGGCGATCATCTGGTCGAGGCGCAACGGTCCGACCTGGTCGGGGAGTTCCTCGGTCAGACGGCGGTGAAGGCCAACGAACTGATCGACTCGGCGCTGGGCGGGGTGCTCTTCGTCGACGAGGCGTACAGCCTGGCCAACTCCGGTTACAGCAAGGGCGACGCGTACGGCGACGAGGCGCTCCAGGTGCTCCTCAAACGGGCCGAGGACAACCGGGACCACCTCGTCGTCATCCTCGCGGGGTACCCGGAGGGCATGGACCGGCTGCTCGCCACCAATCCGGGCCTCTCCTCCCGGTTCACCAGCCGGGTCGACTTCCCCAGCTACCGGCCGCTCGAACTGACCGCGATCGGGGGCGTCCTGGCCGCCGAGAACGACGACGTGTGGGACGAGGAGGCGGTGGAGGAGCTGCGGTCCATCAGCGGTCATGTGGTGGACCAGGGGTGGATCGACGAGCTGGGCAACGGCCGCTTCCTGCGGACGCTGTACGAGAAGAGCTGTGCCTACCGCGATCTGCGGCTCTCCGGCTACCGGTCCGCGCCGACCAGGGAGGACCTGTCGACGCTACGGCTCCCGGACCTGATGCAGGCGTACGGCGAGGTGCTGTCGGGGCGCGGTCCGTTGGGTCGGGGCAAACAGGAGCCGGGCGCGGTGTGAGGCCGCGCCGGAGGTGAACCCCCGGCGCGGCCGCGGACCTGTGGGCGAACGGCGGCCGGGGACCTCAGTGCACGAGCGCTCCGGGCGCCGGAAGCCTCCCCGGCCCCTTCGGTACGTCCACCGTGCGGCGGGGTACCGACACGACCCGGTGGGCGGGGTCGCGCACCTCCCCCACCAGCGTCTCCAGGACGTCCTCCATGGCGACCAGGCCGAGGATCCGGCCCGAGGCGTCGGCCACCTGCGCCAGGTGCGTCGCGGCGCGGCGCATGACGGTCAGGGCGTCGCCCAGCGGGAGTTCGGCCCGTACGGTCGTCATCGGACGCCAGATCTGCTGCGGGACCGCCCGGTCGGCGTCCTCCAGCTCCAGGACGTCCTTGACGTGCAGGTAGCCCATGAAGGGGCCGCCGCCCTCCGCGCAGACCGGGAAGCGGGAGAAGCCGGTGCGTACCGTCAGCTCCTCGATCCCGCGCGGGGTCACCGACGGGTCGACGGTGACCAGGGACGCCCGCTCCAGCAGGACGCCGAGGACGGGCCGGCTGCCGAGTTCGAGGGCGTCCTCCAGGCGTTCGGCCGCGGCCGGGGCGAGGAGGCCGGCCTGTCCGGAGTCCTCCACGAGCCGGTTGAGCTGCTCACTGGTGAAGACGGCCTCCACCTCGTCCTTCGGTTCCACGCCGAACAGCCTCAGCACCAGGCCGGCGCAGGCACCGAGCGCGGTGGTGACCGGGCGGCAGAGCCGGGCGAACGCGACCAGGGCGGGGCTGAGCCACAGCGCGGTCCGCTCGGGCGCCGCCATGGCGAGGTTCTTGGGGACCATCTCCCCGATGACCAGGTGCAGGACCACCACGGACAGCAGCGCGAGGGCGAAGCCGAGGGGGTGGACCAGTCCGTCGGGAACGTGTGCGGCGTGGAAGACCGGCTCCAGGAGGTGGGCGACGGTCGGCTCGGCGACGGCTCCGAGGGTGAGGGAGCAGACGGTGATGCCGAACTGGGCGGCCGCCATCATCTGCGGCAGGTTCTCCAGGCCGTGCAGGACCGTGCGGGCGCGGCCGGAGCCCTGGGCGGCCAGCGGTTCGATCTGGCTGCGGCGGACCGAGACGAGGGCGAACTCGGCGCCGACGAAGAAGCCGTTGGCCAGCACCAGGATCACGGCGAGCAGGAGGTGGAGCAGGCTCATCGCGCGGCCTCCAGCAGGGTCCGGCCGGCCCGGTCGGGCCGGAGGCCGGGCGTCCGGGTGAACCGGACGCGTTCGGCGCGGTTGTGGCCGACCTGGCGGACGGAGATCCGCCAGCCGGGGAGTTCGGCCACGTCTCCGGGGGCGGGGATGCGGCCCAGCAGCCCGGCGACGAGCCCGGCGACGGTCTCGTACGGCCCTTCGGGTACGTCCAGGCCGCCGCGGCGCAGGGTGTGGACCCGGCAGCTGCCCTCGGCGTCCCAGGCCGGGCGGCCGTCGTCGCCGGTGGTGGCCGTCAGCTCGGGGCGGCCCGCGCCCTCGGCGTCGTGCTCGTCGCGGACCTCGCCGACGAGTTCCTCGATGATGTCCTCCAGGGTGACGACGCCGGCGGTGCCGCCGTACTCGTCGACGACCACGGCTATCGGCTGTTCGTGGCGCAGCCGCCGCAGCAGGGGCTCCACCGGGAGCGTTCCGGGCACCAGGAGCGGGGCGACGGCGATCAGTCCGGCCGGGGTGCGGAGGCGCTCGGCGGCGGGGACGGCGAGGGCGTCCTTGAGGTGGACCATGCCGACGACCTCGTCGATGCGGTCCCGGTAGACCGGGAAGCGGGAGAGGCCGGTGGCACGGGTGAGGTTGAGGACGTCCTCGGCGGTCGCGGAGGAGTGCAGGGCGCTGACCTTCACCCGCGGGGTCATGACGTGCTGGGCGGTGAGGCCGGCCAGGGCGAGCGACCGGACGAAGAGGTCGGCGGTGTCCTGTTCCAGGGCTCCGGCGCGGGCGGAGTGCCGGGCCAGGGAGACCAGCTCGCCCGGCGTGCGGGCGGAGGCCAGCTCGTCGGTGGGCTCGACGCCCAGGAGCCGCACCAGCCGGTTGGCCAGGGCGTTGAGGAGGGTGATCACCGGGCGCAGCAGGGCGGCGAAGCGGGCCTGCGGTCCGGCGACGAAGCGGGCCACCTGGAGCGGCCGGGAGACCGCCCAGTTCTTGGGGACGAGTTCGCCGACGACCATCTGGACGGCCGAGGCGAGCAGCATGCCGACGACGACGCCGATGCCGGGGACGGCCTCCGCCGGGAGCCCGGTGGCGGTGAGGGGTCCGGCGAGCAGCTGGGCGAGGGCCGGTTCGGCGAGCATGCCCACCACCAGGGAGGTGAGGGTGATGCCGAGCTGGGTGCCGGAGAGCTGGAAGGAGAGTTCGCGCAGGGCGTGGACGACGGTGCGGGCCCGTCGGTCGCCCTCGGCGGCGGCGCGCTCGGCGTCGGGCCGGTCCACGGTGACGAGCCCGAATTCGGCCGCCACGAAGAATCCGTTGGCGAGGATGAGGAGGAAGGCAGCCGCGAGGAGCAGCAGGGGGGTGGTCATGAGGCCGCCGCCTCCGGGGAAGGGGCGGCGCAGGTACTACCGGACGATCCGTCCATTGCTGGAAGGAGTCACTCCTTGGGTCGCAGGGAAGCCCCGCGGGCCCGGTCGGGGCCGTGGTACGGGCGGGGCGGGGCGCACGGGGCGCCGCCGTCCACCAGAGTAGACAAGAAGGCGGCCCACCGGGCGGGGGATCAGGCGTCGGCGGGGGTGTCGTCGCTTCCGGCGCCGCGCGTCTCGGCCAGCGCGCGCAGGGCGCGGGCGTCGCGGATGGCCTGCTGCTTGGCGAGGCCGGGCTGGATGCCGAGGGCGGGCAGGCTGGTGCCGTCGCTGAGGTCGAGGAAGACCCAGGGGTCGCCGGAGCGCAGGTTGACGCGGAGGATCTCCTGCCAGGCCAGCCTGCGGGTCCGGGTGAGGTTGACGACGGTGACCCCGGCCTCGTCGGCGGAGACCCGCGGCCTGCTGAGCAGGGCCAGGACACCGAAGAAGAGCACCGCGACGAAGATGAAGCTGGCCCGCTCCCCCGGGTTGAGCCGTTCCAGCATCAGCGCGACGACCGTGATGACGAGGAACATCGCCAGGCCCACGCTCAACAGGACCACCCGGGTGAGGGTGGGCCGGAAGGTGACCGGCAGGGTGGGGAGTTCGGGCCTGGGCGCGGACATCGGGGTCTTCTCTCGGGAGGTGCGGACGGCCGGGGCCGTCAGAGACGGCAGGCGTGGATGGCCGTGGTGAGGATGGCGCGGGCGCCGAGCTCGTACAGGTCGTCCATGATCCGCTGCGCCTCCTTGGCGGCGACCATGGAGCGGACGGCGACCCAGCCCTCGTGGTGCAGCGGGGAGATGGTCGGGGACTCCAGGCCGGGGGTGAGGGCGACGGCGCGCTCCAGGTGCTCGACGCGGCAGTCGTAGTCCATCATCACGTACGACCGGGCGACCAGGACGCCCTGGAGGCGGCGGAGGAACTGCTGCACCTTGGGGTCGTCGGCGGGGGCGCCGTTGCGGCGGATGACGACGGCCTCGGAGGTCATGATCGGCTCGCCGATCACTTCCAGTCCGGCGTTGCGCAGGCTGGTGCCGGTCTCGACCACGTCGGCGATGATCTGGGCGACGCCCAGCTCGATGGCGGTCTCGACCGCCCCGTCGAGGTGGACGACGGACGCGTTGACGCCGGCCTTGCCGAGGTGGTCGGCGACGATGCCCTCGTAGGAGGTGGCGATCGTCATGCCGTCGAAGTCCTGCGGGCCCGCCGCGGTGCCGGGCTTGGTGGCGTAGCGGAAGGTGGAGCGGGCGAAGCCGAGCTGGAGGATCTCCTCGGAGTCGGCCCCGGAGTCCAGCAGCAGGTCGCGGCCGGTGATGCCGATGTCGAGCTTGCCGGAGCTGACGTAGATCGCGATGTCGCGGGGGCGGAGGTAGAAGAACTCGACCTCGTTCTCGGGGTCGACCAGGACCAGTTCCTTGGACTCCTTGCGCTGCTGGTAGCCGGCCTCATGGAGCATCGCCATCGCAGGCCCGGAGAGTGAACCCTTGTTGGGGACGGCGATGCGCAGCATGAGGTCGGCTTCCTTCGTGCGGAGGGAGTGTGCGGGTGGTGTCGCGCTGGTGTCGCTCGGGCCCGGCCCGAGGGCAGGCCGGGGGGCGGCTCAGAGATGGGCGTAGACGTCGTCGAGCGAGATCCCGCGGGCGACCATCATCACCTGGACGTGGTACAGCAGCTGGGAGATCTCCTCGGCGGCGGCCTCCTTGCCCTCGTACTCGGCGGCCATCCAGACCTCGGCGGCCTCCTCGACGACCTTCTTGCCGATCGCATGCACGCCCTTGCCCACCAGTTCGGCGGTGCGGGAGGTCGCGGGGTCGCCTTCGGCGGCCTTGAGCTGGAGCTCGGCGAAGAGCTCTTCGAAGGTTTTCTGTCCCATGATGGTCCTCAGAATACGGGGTCGCGCGGGGGCACTCAGCGCCAGGGTTCGCTGACGGTGCGCAGCGTGGCCGCGGTGGCGACGGCGGCGGTGACCGCTTCGTGCCCCTTGTCCTCGTTGGAGCCTTCGAGCCCGGCGCGGTCGAGCGCCTGCTCCTCGGTGTCGCAGGTCAGTACGCCGAATCCGACGGGAACACCGGTGTCGACGGTGACCTGGGTGAGGCCGAGGGTGACGCCCTGGGAGACGTATTCGAAGTGGGGGGTGCCGCCCCGGATGACCACGCCGAGGGCGACGATCGCGTCGTAGCCGCGTCCGGCGAGCACCTTGGCGACGACGGGCAGTTCGAAGGAGCCGGGGACGCGCAGGAGGGTCGGTTCGTCGATGCCCAGCTCGTGCAGGGCGCGCAGGGCGCCGTCGACGAGTCCGTCCATGACCTTCTCGTGCCACTGGGCCGCGATCACGGCCACGCGGAGGTCGCCGCAGTTGCGTACGGACAGTTCGGGTGCACCCTTGCCGCTCATGTCTCTCCTGATGGTGATGGGGTGGTGGTGGTCACTGGTCGGCGCAGGTCGACGGCGGGGCGCCGTCGAGCCAGGGCAGATCGTGGCCCATGCGGTCGCGCTTGGTGCGCAGGTAGCGCAGATTGTGCTCGCCGGCCTGGACGGGCATGGGCTCGCGGCCGGTGACGGTGAGGCCGTGGCGGACGAGGGCCGCGGTCTTCTCCGGGTTGTTGGTCATCAGCCGCAGGCTGGAGACGCCGAGGTCCGCGAGGATGCGCGCGCCCGCCGCGTAGTCGCGGGCGTCGGCGGGCAGGCCCAGCTCCAGGTTGGCGTCGAGGGTGTCCACGCCGCGTTCCTGGAGTTCGTAGGCGCGCAGCTTGGAGAGCAGGCCGATGCCGCGCCCCTCGTGGCCGCGCAGGTAGACGACGACGCCCCGGCCCGCTTCCGTGATGCGCCGCATGGAGGCGTGCAGCTGGGGGCCGCAGTCGCAGCGCTGGGACTGGAAGATGTCGCCGGTCAGGCACTCGGAGTGGAGGCGGACGAGGACGTCCTCGCCGTCGCCGATCCCGCCGTGGACCAGGGCGACGTGCTCGACGCCGTCGACGATGGAGCGGTAGCCGTACGCGGTGAAGTCGCCGAACGCGGTGGGCAGCCGGGTCGCGGCCTCGCGGCGGACGACCGGCTCGTTGCTGCGGCGGTAGGCGATCAGGTCCTCGATGGAGATGATCGTCAGGCCGTGCTTGCGGGCGAACGGGATCAGCTCGGGCAGCCGCAGCATGACGCCGTCCTCGCCGGCGATCTCGACGATGGCCCCGGCGGGGCGCAGTCCGGCGAGCCGGGCGAGGTCGACCGCGGCCTCGGTGTGGCCGTTGCGGACCAGGACACCGCCGGAGCGGGCCCGCAGCGGGAAGACGTGGCCGGGGCGGACGAAGTCGCCGGGGCCCGCGACGCCGCCGGCGAGCATGCGCAGGGTGGTGGCGCGGTCGGCCGCGGAGATGCCGGTGGTGACGCCGTGGGCGGCGGAGGCGTCGACGGAGACGGTGAACGCGGTCCGCATCGACTCGGTGTTCTCCGCGACCATCTGCGGGAGTTCGAGCCGTTCCAGCTCGTCGCTCTCCATGGGGGCGCAGATCAGCCCGCGGCACTCGCTCATCATGAAGGCGACGATCTCCGGGGTGGCCTTCTCGGCGGCGATGACGAGGTCGCCCTCGTTCTCGCGGTCCTCGTCGTCCACGACGACGACGGGGCGGCCTGCGGCGATGTCGCGGACGGCCTGCTCGACCGGGTCCAGGGAGAACGTCTCGGGCAGCGGGTCGTGGCCGGCGGGCGGCCAGGTGGGCCGGTCGGTCATGCCGTGGCTCCTTCCAGAGCGGGTGTCCGCGAACGCAGCCACCAGTCGCGCATCCCCCACAGGACGAGGGCGCCGTAGATCACGTAGACGAAACCGGAGAAGGCGAAACCGTTGGCGAAGTTCAGCGGGACGCCGACCAGGTCGACCAGCAGCCAGGCGAACCAGAACTCGACCATGCCGCGGGCCTGGGCGTACATCGCGACGACGGTGCCGACGAAGATGTACGCGTCCGGCCACGGGTCCCAGGACAGCGACGGGAACGCGGTGAACAGGCCCCCGACGGCGAGGGTGCCCAGCGCGGCGGCGCCGATGAGCACGCCGCGCTCGCGCCAGGTGGCGAAGCGGACGGCGATGGAGCCGTCCTGGGCCTGCTGCCTGCCCCGGTTCCAGGACCACCAGCCCCACAGGGCGACGACGATGACGACGAGCTGCTTGCCCGCGCTGCCGGAGAGGTGGGCGGAGGCGAAGGCGACGAGCAGGATCACGCCGGAGAGGAGCTGGGCGGGCCAGGTCCAGATGGAGCGCCGCCAGCCGAGGGCCAGGGCGATCAGGCCGACGATGTTGCCGATCATGTCCGACCACTTGATGTGCTGGCCGAAGACGGCGAACGCCTCGGAGTTGAGCCAGTTCGCGGGGTTCATCGCGGGTCCTGTCCGGTCCGGTCGCCGAGCATCCGCTCGACGTACTTGGCGATCACGTCCACTTCCAGGTTGACCGGATCGCCGGGCTGCTTGTGGCCGAGCGTGGTCAGGGCGAGGGTGGTGGGGATGAGGCTGACGGTGAAGTGGCCGGCCGCCGCGTCGACGACGGTGAGACTGACTCCGTCGACGGTGATGGAGCCCTTCTCCACGACGTACCGGGCCAGCTCCGGCGGCAGGGAGACCTTGACGATCTCCCAGTGCTCGGAGGGGGTGCGCTCCACGATGGTGCCCGTGCCGTCCACGTGGCCCTGGACGAGGTGTCCGCCGAGCCGGCCGCCGAGCGCCATCGGGCGCTCCAGGTTGACGCGGGAGCCGGGGGCGAGTGCGCCGAGGCTGGAGCGCTCCAGGGTCTCGGCCATCACGACGGCGGTGAACTCGCCGTCCGCGGTGTCCACGACCGTGAGGCAGACGCCGTTGACCGCGATGGAGTCGCCGTGCCGCGCGCCCTCGGTGACGAGGGGGCCGCGCAGCCGGAAGCGGGAGGCGTCGGCGAGGCGCTCGACGGCGGTGACCTCACCGAGTTCTTCGATGATTCCGGTGAACATCAGTTTCCCTTCCGAGCAGGGGCGGGTACGGCGGTGACGCGCAGATCGGGGCCGATCGCCGCGGTCTCCGTCACTTCGAGGCGCAACGCGCGGGAGATGGTGGTGATTCCGGCGTCGGCGAGGGCGGCGGGGCCCGCGCCGAGCAGGACGGGGGCGAGGTAGCCGACGACCTTGTCGACCTTCCCGGCGGCGACGAAGGCGCCCGCGAGGGTGGGGCCGCCTTCGAGGAGTACGGAGCGGACGCCACGGGCGTGCAGGGCGTCGAGGAGGGCGTCGAGGTCCAGGCCCGGGCCGGTGGCGGCGCGGGGCAGACGCAGGACGGACACGCCGGGGAGATGGCCGTCCGGGGCGTCGTCGGCGACGGCGATCAGGGTGGGCGCGGTGCCGTCCAGGACCCGGGCGCCGGGCTTCACGGCGGTGGCGTCCGTGTCGAGGACGACCCGCAGCGGCTGGGTGGCGCCGTCGATGCCGCGTACGCCCAGCTGGGGGTCGTCGGTGCGGGCGGTGCCGGAGCCGACGAGGACGGCGTCGGCCTCGGCGCGCAGCCGGTGGACGTCGGCGCGGGCCTCGGGCGAGGTGATCCAGCGGCTGGTGGCGTCGGCGGCGGCGATCCGGCCGTCGAGGGTGGCGGCGTACTTCCACAGGACGTACGGGCGGCCGAGGCGCACCGAGGTCAGCCAGGCGGCGTTGACGGCCTCGGCCTCGTCGGCGAGGAGCCCCCGCTCGGCCCGGACCCCGGCGGCGCGCAGGGTGTCGCCGCCGCCGGTGGCCTGCGGGTCCGGGTCGCCGACCGCGTACACGACCCGGCTGATCCCGGCGGCCAGGAGGGCCCGCGAGCAGGGGCCGGTGCGGCCGGTGTGGTCGCAGGGTTCGAGGGTGACGTAGGCGGTGCCGCCGCGGGCCCGCCCGCCGGCCGCGCGCAGCGCGTGGACCTCGGCGTGCGGCCCTCCGGCGCGCTGATGGAAGCCTTCGCCGACCACGGCTCCGGAGGCGTCGGTGATCACACAGCCGACGACCGGATTGGGGCTGGTGGAGCCGAGACCGCGCGCGGCGAGCGTGACGGCTCGGCGCATGGCGGTGATGTCGGCTGCGGTGTCCACCGGGTCCTCCTGCCTCTTCGGGCACGGACTCCGGGGCCTGTCGATGACGACAGAGAGCGGTTCACCTGCGGAAACGCCGGAAATCCCCTACGAACGGGGAACGCCGGGAACGCACGGGCCCGGAAGGAATCCCGGCCACGCGTCCGCCGACGGCGGCGTACCGATGACGAACCGCCGCGCACTGCCTCCCATCCGGACTTTCACCGTCGGTCCAGGAATTTCACCTGGTCAACCGGCCGCTGGCTGCGGACGGGTCGCGGACTGTAACCGCCGGTTCGGAATTGCACCGACCCCGGAGTGCGCTGCTACTGGTACGCAATCAGTCTGCCATGGACGCCGCACGGCCATGCGGGTGACCGCTGTGGCCTGGGTCACAGGGCGGGCTGGCGCGTTTTCGTCGGCGCGAACGCGACAACGTCGTCATGCGGGAAGTTGACCCTTAAAGGTCCAGACCTATTGACGCTCTGGTCTAGTCCTCTTAATCTCTGCGTCACCTCCGAGGCTCGGTCCCACGGTGCGCGCACACCGGGACCCCGACAGACCCACCCCCTTTTCAGCCAGTTGTGTTGTGTTCTGCCGACCTCCCCAGGAGGAACGACCACATGCTGTCCCCCACCCGAGCGCGAGCCACCCTTCTCGCCGCCGGCGCCGCCGTCGCCGGACTGCTGCTGAGCTCCCTCGCCGCAGGCCCCTCGGCCGCCGCCGACCAGAACTCCTGTCGCCCCGACGGCCTGTACCAGACCCCCGGCGTCGACGTCCCCTACTGCTCCGTCTACGACGCGGACGGACGCGAGAAGATGGGCGCCGACCACCAGCGGCGCGTCATCGGCTACTTCACCAACTGGCGTACCGGCAAGGACGGCAAGGGCGCCTACCTCGTCCCGGACATCCCGTGGGACAAGGTCACGCACCTCAACTACGCCTTCGCGCACGTCGACGGCTCCAACAAGCTCTCGGTCGGACCCGACAGCGCCGACAATGCCTCCACCGGCATGACCTGGCCCGGTGTCGCGGGCGCCGAGATGGACCCGGCGCTCCCCTACAAGGGGCACTTCAACCTGCTGACGAAGTACAAGAAGCAGCACCCGAACGTGAAGACCCTGGTCTCCGTGGGCGGTTGGGCCGAGACGGGCGGCTACTTCGGTCCCGACGGCAAGCGGGTGGACTCCGGCGGCTTCTACGCGATGGCCACCAACGCCGACGGCTCGGTCAACCAGGCCGGCATCGACACCTTCGCGGACTCGGCCGTCGACTTCATCAAGAAGTACGGCTTCAACGGCGTCGACATCGACTACGAGTACGCGACCACGATGAAGGACGCGGGCAACCCGCTGGACCACACGCTGTCCAACGGCCGCCGCGCCGGGCTGGTCAAGGGCTACGACGCCCTGATGAAGACGCTCCGCGAGAAGCTCGACCGCGCGGGCGCCGCCGACGGCAAGCATTACCTGCTGACCGTCGCCGCCCCCTCCTCCGGCTACCTGCTGCGGGGCATGGAGACGTACCAGATGCAGAAGTACCTGGACTACGTCAACATCATGTCCTACGACCTGCACGGCGCCTGGAACGAGTACGTCGGCCCGAACGCCTCCCTGTTCGACGACGGCAAGGACGCCGAACTGGCCCAGGCGAGCGTGTACTCCACCTCGCAGTACGGCGGGACCGGCTACCTCAACACCGACTGGGCCTACCACTACTTCCGCGGCTCGATGCCGGCCGGCCGGATCAACATCGGCCTGCCGTACTACACCCGCGGCTTCAAGAACGTGCAGGGCGGCACCGACGGGCTGTGGGGCCGGGCGGCCACGACCGACTGCCCGGCGGGCGCGGGGCTGACCAAGTGCGGTGACGGCGCGGTCGGCATCGACAACCTCTGGCACGACAAGGACACGGGCGGCAAGGAATCGCCCGCCGGTTCCAACCCGATGTGGCACGCGAAGAACCTGGAGAAGGGCATCGTCGGGGACTACGTCACGGACTACGGCTTCCCGGCGAACACCCGGCTGACCGGCACGTACGCCCGCAAGTACGACTCCACGCTGGTCGCCCCGTGGCTGTGGAATGCCGAGAAGAAGGTGTTCCTCTCCACCGAGGACGAGCAGTCGGTGAAGGCCAAGGCCGACTACGTCGTGGACAAGGGCATCGGCGGCACGATGATCTGGGAGCTGGCCGGCGACTACCGGTGGAACGCCGCCAAGGGCCAGTACGAGAGCGGTGACACGCTGACGACCGCGATGTACGACGCGTTCAAGTCGGCCTCCCCGTACGGCGCGAAGCGCTCCACGATCGACCTGCCCACCCAGGCCGTGAACATCGACGTCTCCTTCGGGCAGTTCCCGCTGGGCGACTCCAACTACCCGATCAGCCCCAAGCTGAAGATCACCAACCGGACCAAGGCCACCCTGCCCGGCGGTACGGAGTTCCAGTTCGACTACTCCACCTCCGCCCCGGCCAACGCCAAGGACCAGTCCGGCTTCGGCACGACGATCGTCCGCAGCGACCACAAGGCGGCCAACAACATCGGCGGTCTCAAGGGCGACTACAACCGCGTCTCGCTGAAGCTCCCGGCCTGGCAGACCCTGGCCCCCGGCGCCTCGGTGGAGCTGGACTTCGTCTACTACCTGCCCACGTCCACGCCGTCGAACTGGACCGTCACCTTCGGCGGGAAGTCCTACTCCCTCGCCGGTGACCTGGCCCGCGGCACCACCGTGGTCGAGCCCGGCACCGGGACCGGCCCCACGCCGACGCCGGACCCGACCGGCCCGACCCCGAGCCCGTCCCCGACCCAGCCGGGCGGCACCTGCACGGCCCCGGCCTGGAGCGCGGCCACCGAGTACGGCGGCGGCTCGACCGTCAGCCACGGCGGCCACCAGTGGAAGGCGTCGTGGTGGACGAAGGGCGAGACGCCCGGATCGACCGGCCAGTGGGGCGTCTGGAAGGACCTCGGCGCCTGCTGACCCCTCCGGCCCCCGGGCGGCGGCCCACCCGGCGGCCCGGCCTGAGCGGCCCCACCCCTGCCGGCCGCCGGGCCGCCGGCCGGCCTCGGGCGGAAGGACCTCGGGCCGGGCGTCCGGGCCGGCGCGGAGGGCACGGGCCGGGCGTCCGGGCCGGCGCGAAGGGCACGGGCCGGGCGTCCGGTCGCGCACACGGGGCCCCGGCGGACCGCCGCCGGGCCCTCGCGCGTTCCACGGGGCCGCCCTGCCGGTCAGCCCTCCGGGGCGAACAGCGCGTCCTGCGCCGCGTCCCGCGCGGTGATCAGCGCACCGCGCAGGACGGCCCCGTCGCCCAGCGAACCGGCGCGGACCTCCGTGCGCAGGGGTGACATCGCGGCCAGCCGCTCCTCGACCCGCGCGGCGAGCGCGGCTCCGCCCGCCTGGCCGACGGCCCCCGCCAGCAGGACGCAGCCGGGGTCCAGCACCGACACGACGGCGGCGGCCCCGAGGGCGAGGCGGTCGGCCACCTCCTTCAGGAACGGTTCGCCCGGCTCCCCCGCCTCCAGCGCGGCCCGCAGCGTCTTCACGGCGGCAGCCTCCTCGCCGCCGGCCGGCACCGTGCCGAGGTCCAACAGGCCGTGCGCGGAGGCAAGTTCGCACAGCGCGACCGAGCCGGCGAGGGAGTGGAAGCCTCCTGCGCAGTCGACCGCCGACGGCAGCCCGCTCACGCCGGGGACGGGCAGGAAGCCGATCTCACCGGCGCCGCCGGACGCCCCCTGACGCAGCCTGCCGTCCAGCATCACCGCGGCCCCGATCCCCTGGCCGAGCCAGAGCAGGACGAAGGTGTCCCGGCCCTGAGCGGCGCCCTCCCGGAGCTCGGCCACCGCCGCCAGGTTGGTCTCGTTCTCCACCAGGACGGTGGCGGGCAGCCGCCGTCGGAGCTCCCGGACCAGCCCCCGGTGCCAGGCGGGCAGGCCGGTGCTGTCGCGCAGTTCGCCGGTGGCGGGGTCGATCAGCCCCGGCGCCCCGATCCCGACGCTGTGCAGGGGGACCGGACCCGCGGCGCGGGCGGCGCGCTCCAGCAGGGCGACGGACCGCTCGACGGCCGGACCGGTGCCGGTGTCGCCGCCGACGGGCAGCGTGTCCTCGGCGAGAGTGGCCCCCAAGAGGTCCGTGACGACCACCCCGACACTGCCGAGGCGCACGTCGAGCGCCGCGAGGTGGGCGCGGTCCGCGACGATCCCGTACAGCTTGGCGTTGGGGCCGCGGCGGACGGCCCCGGACTCCCCCACCACCTCGATGAGCCCCGCGGCGCCGAGCCGTTCGACGAGGTCGGCGACCGTGGGCCGGGAGAGACCGGTCTCCGTCTTGAGCTGGGCGGCCGTCAGCGGACCGTCCTGCTGGAGCAGCCGCAGGGCGAGCCGGTCGTTGATGGCCCGAGCCGTGCTCGGAGATGCGCGCATAGCGGGAATCCTTCCAGACCGCCGGCCACCCGTGTCCGGGCCGCTCCCCCGGCCCGCCCGCCGGTCCGTCCGCGGCCACGAGAAAGCGGCTATTTATCAGGCAGGGTTCCTGATAGTTTACGCCACGCATCGCCGCACCGAAGCGCCGGGACCTCCGGGGCCGTCGGCATCCGAGGGATTCCCGGGGAGGGACACGACGGCATGACGAACGACTCGACCGTCACGGTCTACAGCACACAGCAGGTGGGACGGGCCCGTTACGCCGTCGCCGCGGTCTTCACCGTGCACGGCGCGGTGACCGGCAGCTTCGCGACGCGGGTGCCGTGGATCCAGGACCACGCCGGGGTGAGCGCGGGCCAGCTCGGCCTGGCTCTGGCCTTCCCGGCGATCGGCGCGTCGATCGCGATGCCGCTCGCCGGACGGATCAGTCACCGCTTCGGCGCGCGGAACGCCCTGCGCGGGCTGCTGGCCCTCTGGACGCTGGCGCTGATCCTGCCCGCCCTCGCACCGAGCCTGGTGGCGCTGTGCGCCGCCCTGTTCGTCTACGGGGCGACGGCGGGGATGTCCGACGTGGCGATGAACGCCCTGGGCGTCGAGGTGGAGACCCGTCTCGACAAGTCGATCATGTCGGGTCTGCACGGCATGTGGAGCGTGGGCGCGCTGATCGGTTCGGCGGCGGGCACGGTCGCGGCCCACACCGCGACCGACGCCCGGACGCACCATCTCGTCGCGGCCCTGCTGCTCACGGCGCTGGGTCTGATCGCCTGCCGGGACGTCCTCGACATCCAGAGCCGCCCGGACGAGGAGCCGCCGCCGCGGTTCACGCTGCCGCCGAAGTCGGCCCTGATCATCGGGGCGATCGGATTCTGCGCCGTGTTCGCCGAGGGTGCCAGCCTGGACTGGTCGGCGGTCTACCTGCGGGACGTCCTGGACAGCTCGGACGGTCTCGCGGCCGCGTCCACCACGGCGTTCGCCCTGACGATGGCGGTGGCCAGGATCGCCGGGGACCGGATCGTCGACCGGTTCGGCGCGGTCCGCACGGTGCGGACCGGGGGAGCGATGGCCACGGCGGGCGGGCTGCTGGTCGTGTTCTCACCCTCCCCTGCGGCCGCGATGTGCGGTTTCGGGCTGCTGGGCCTCGGCGTTGCGGTCGTGGTCCCGCTGGCCTTCGCCGCGGCGGGGCGCAGCGGGCCGAACCCGAGCCAGGCCATCGCGGGTGTCGCCACCATCACGTACACCTCCGGTCTGATCGCCCCCTCCGCGATCGGCTCGCTGGCCGAGGCGACCTCCCTGGTGGTGTCGTTCGGCGTGGTGACGGTGCTGGCCTTCGGTCTGGTGCTGGGTGCCGGGGTGCTCCGGTCGGCCGACCGGAAGGTCACCGGTTCGGCGGTCGGCGGGGGTACGGCGGCGAAGAGCGTCACCGGCGGCTGACGGGCCGCCCCGGACGAGGACGGCGCGGGGCCGGGGATCGCGGCGGCGCGCGGGGGCGACCTCCGCGCGGCCGCCGCGCGCCGCACCACTACCATGGCGCTGATCTTTTCCGCAGGTGATCACCGAACACCGGGTCGCAGACCGGCCGGCACACCGAGCAGACCTTCAGGGAGCAACCATGAGCCTCGGCGTGCGCTGGACCTTGCACGGCGACGGGAAGACCCCCGCGCCCGGGGCGGTGGTCCGCCCCGACGAACGGCTCTCCTGGCCCCGGACGTTCGGACTCGGCGCCCAGCACGTGGTCGCGATGTTCGGGGCGTCGTTCGTCGCTCCGGTCCTGATGGGCCTGGACCCGAACCTGGCGATCATGATGTCGGGCGTGGCGACCGCGATCTTCCTGCTGGCGACCAAGGGCCGGGTGCCCAGCTATCTGGGCTGCTCGCTCTCCTTCGTCGGTGTCGCGGCCACGATCCGGGCGAGCGGCGGTGACAGCGCGACCGTCACGGGCGCGGTGCTGGTGGTCGGCGCGGCCCTGTTCCTGGTGGGTCTCGCCGTGCAGCGGTTCGGCGCGCGGATCATCCACGCGGCGATGCCGCCGGTGGTGACGGGCGCGGTCGTGATGCTGATCGGCTTCAACCTGGCCCCGGTGACGGCCTCCACGTACTGGCCGCAGGACCAGTGGACGGCGCTGGCGGTGATGCTGTTCACCGGCCTCGCCGTGGTGTGCCTGCGCGGTTTCCTCTCCCGGATCGCGATCTTCCTGGGGCTGGTCTTCGGGTACGTGCTGTCGTGGGTGCTGGACCTGGTGTTCGGGAAGATCCATTCCCCGGTGGGCGGGGCCGAGGCCGTCGACCACTGGCGGCTGGACCTCTCGGCCGTCGGCCGGGCCGACTGGATCGGGCTGCCGTCCTTCCACGCGCCCGCCTTCGAGTGGTCGGCGATCCTGGTGGCGCTGCCCGTGGTGATCGCGCTGGTCGCGGAGAACGCCGGGCATGTGAAGGCCGTGGGTGAGATGACCGGCGACCCGCTGGACGACAAGCTCGGCACCGCCATCGCGGCGGACGGCGCGGCCTCCATGCTCTCCACCGCGGTGGGCGGGCCGCCGAACACCACGTACTCCGAGAACATCGGCGTGATGGCCGCGACGCGCGTCTACTCCACCGCCGCGTACTGGGCGGCGGCCTGCTTCGCCCTGCTCTTCGGCCTGTGCCCCAAGTTCGGCGCGGTCGTCGCCGCGATTCCGGGCGGGGTGCTCGGCGGGATCACCGTGATCCTGTACGGGATGATCGGCCTGCTCGGCGCGCAGATCTGGCTCAACGGCCGGGTGGACCTGCGTAATCCGCTCAACCTCGTCCCGGCCGCCGCGGGCATCATCATCGGTGTCGGCGGCGTCAGCCTGAAGATCACCGACACCTTCGAGCTGGGCGGCATCGCGCTCGGCACCCTCGTCGTGATCACCGGTTACCACGTGCTGCGCGCGTTCGCCCCGGCCCACCTCAAGACCCACGAACCCCTGCTGGACTCCGGCACCTCCACGTACGACGAGGGCACGGACGGCGACGGGCACGCGGGAGGCAAGAGCGCGGGCGGCCGGGACGAAAAGCCCGGGAAGTCCTGACCGCGGGCCGGCCGGGGGCGCGCGTCCTCACGGCCGGGGCGGCCCCGCTGAGCGGCGTCGCGTTTGACCACCGGCCGCGCGAGGTACCCGCCCCTCACGCAACCGAGGAGGACCCATGGGTTTCGCCACGCTCCAGCTCACCGCGATCGACTGCCCGCGGCCGCTGCGGCTCGCCGAGTTCTACGCTGCCGTGCTCGGCGGCCGCATCGAGGGCGGCGAGGACGACGACTGGGTGGACCTGCACCTGGACGACGGCTCCCGGCTCGCCTTCCAGCGGGCCGAGGACCTCACGCCCCCGGAGTGGCCGCGGGCCGACCGCAACTCCCAGCAGCTCCACCTGGACCTGACCGTCACCGACATGGACGCCGCCCACGCCAAGGTGCTGGAACTCGGCGCGCGCGAGCTGGACGTGGACGAGGACGCCCATGCCGGCTTCCGCGCCTTCGCCGACCCCGCCGGGCACCCCTTCTGCCTCTGCCGCGCCTGACCGGCCGGGCGACGCGGGGTCGGCGGGAGCGCGACGACGGCCCGGGGGGGGGCATCCAGCCCCCCGGGCCGCCGCCGACCCACCGCACGGGGCGTCAGCGCACCAGCCTGACCAGCTTGTGGTTGGCGGCCACGACGGTGGCCAGCTCCCCGAGTGCCTGTTTGACCGGCTTGCCCATCTCGCGGGTGATGACGGCGGCGAGCCGGTCCTTGCGCTCCTCGTAGAGCTCCGCGACCCGTCGCAGTACGCCGGCTCGTTCCGCGGGCGGCCGGGCGGCCCAGGCACGCTGGGTCCCGTCGGCCAGGGCGAGAGCCTCACGCAGTTCCCCGTCGGTGGCGGTGGGGTACTCCTTCTCGGTCTCGCCGGTGGCGGGGTTGACGACTCGGTAGGTGCTCATGGGTTCCTTCCGTGCGGAGCGCCGGGACGGGGCCCGTGCGGTGGGGGGACGGGCCGCAGGACGTCCGGGCGGACATTCGGGTACCCATCCGGCAGATGGGCACACCTCGACCATCCCTCTCTTCCGCGGGCGCGCTGCGGACCGGCTCGCGCCGTCACGCCCCGAAGGGGCGATGGTCCGGAGTGTGCGGGCCGTCCGGGGGTACGGTCCTGCCAGTGGTGGAGCGCCCCCACCTGATGCCCGACCGAGAGGGAGCCGTGCCGACCGACGTACCCGACTTCGATGTCGTCATCGTCGGTGCCGGGGCGGCGGGGCTGAGCCTGGCCCACCACCTGTGCGCGCCGGGCGGCCGTACGCCGCTGTCCATCGCCCTCGTCGGTGCGCCGCCGGGCCCGCTGAGCCCGCCCCGTCGCACCTGGTGCTTCTGGGAACGGGGCGCGGGCCCGTACGACGGGTCGCTGACCGCCTCCTGGTCCCGGCTGCGGGTCCGCACGGCAGACGGGAGCGCCGTGACGGCCCGCCTGCCGGAGCTGCGCTACAAGATGCTGCGCTCCGACGACTTCGAGACCCTCGTCGGCCGCCGGCTCGCCGGCTCCCGCGGGCTGCGCCGGACGACGGCGACGGTCGAGTCCGTGCGCGACCTGCCCGGCGGCGGGGCCGAGGTCCTCGGCCGGGACGCGGCGGGCGAACGCGTCCGGCTCCGCGGGCGGCACGTCTTCGACTCCCGGCCGCCCCGGCTGCTGCCGCCCGCCCGCACCACCCTCCTCCAGCACTTCTCCGGTTGGTTCGTCCGCACCGAACGGCCCGTGTTCGATCCGGCCGTGCCGGACCTGATGGATTTCCGCACGCCGCGGCCCGCGCGGGGGCTCTCGTTCGGCTACGTCCTGCCGATCGACGCGCGCACGGCGCTCGTCGAGTACACGGAGTTCTCCCCCGCGCCGCTGGACGCCGACGCCTACCGGCAGGCCCTGGACCACTACACGCGGGAGGTCCTGCGTCTGGGCCCGTTCGAGGTGACGGCGCGCGAGCACGGCGCGATCCCGATGACCGACGGCCGCTTCCCGCGCCGCGCGGGGCGGTCGGTGTACCGCATCGGCACCGCCGGCGGCGCGACCCGCCCCTCGACCGGTTACACGTTCGCCGCCGTGCAGCGGCAGAGCCGCGCCATCGCCGCCGCCCTGCGGGCCGGGCGCCCCCTCCGGGTGCCGGCCGCCCACAGCCGCCGGTCGCGCGCGATGGACGCGGTCATGCTGCGGGCGCTGGACACCGGCCGGATCGACGGATCGGACTTCTTCGGCCGCCTCTTCCGCGGCGTGCCCGCCGAGCGGCTGCTGACCTTCCTGGACGGCGGCTCCCGGTGGTACGAGGACCTGCTCATCGGGGTCCGGACGCCGGTCGCCCCCATGCTGCGGACCGTCGCGGAACTCCCCTTCACGCCCCGCCGTCCCGCCCTTCCTCTGCCTCCCCCACCCTCCGGACCGGAAGAAAGCCGTTCATGAGCCTGTTGCGCGGTGCCGCACTGTCCGAAGCCTTCGACCAGGGCTCCGCCGCCTACGACCGTCTCGTCGCGGCCAGCCCCGGCTACCACGCGCATCTGCGCCGCTCCGCACGGCGGCTCGACCTGCCGGACGGCGGCGCGGGGCTGCGCGTCCTGGACCTGGGATGCGGTACGGGCGCCTCCACCGAGGCGCTGCTCTGCGCCGCTCCGCTCGCCCGGATCACCGGCGTCGACGCCTCCGCGGGCATGCTGGAGCGGGCGGCGGCCAAACCCCGGCTGACCCGGGTGGACTTCGTGCACGCCCCGGTGGAGGAGCTGGCTGGGCGGCTGGTTCCGGGCTCCTTCGACGCCGTGTTCGCCGGCTACCTCTTCCGCAACCTCCGGGACCCCGACGCCGCTCTGCGCCTGACGCACCGCCTGCTGGTCCCGTCCGGCCGACTGGCGGTGCACGAGTACACGCTCGGCGGCTCGCCGGTGCACCGCGCCGTCTGGAACGCCGTCTGCTCCGCGGTCATCCGGCCCGCCGGACGGCTCACCGGGGACGCCCGCCTCTACCGGCACCTCCAGGACAGCGTGAACACCTTCGACACGGCCCCCGAGTTCGCCGGGCGACTGCGCCGGGCCGGGTTCCGGGACGTACGGGCCCTGCCGCTCCCCGGCTGGCAGACCGGCATCACGCACACCTTCGTCGGCCGCACAGGGAAGGAGACGTGATGCCGTCGAAGAGGCACGGCGGAGCCCACCGACACGGCAGGGACCGGCGGGCCGCGGTACTCCACGCCCCGCGCGGCCGCGCCCGGTTCGCCGGCGAGGCCCCCGCCGCCGCGGTCGTCGGCGGCGGCCTCGCCGGGATCGCGGCCGCCACCGGGCTGGCCGAGCGGGGCGTACGGGTGACCCTCTACGAGGGCGAGCAGAGCCTTGGCGGAAGGCTGGCAGGCTGGCCGACCCGGCTCGCCGACGGTACGACCGTCACCATGAGCCGTGGTTTCCACGCCTTCTTCCGCCAGTACTACAACCTGCGCGGCCTGCTGCGCCGGGTCGACCCGGACCTCGACACGCTCACCGCTCTGCCCGACTATCCGCTCAGGCACAGCTCCGGGCTCCACGACAGCTTCGCCCGTATCCCGCGCACCCCTCCGCTGAGCGCCCTCGGATTCGTCGCGCTGAGCCCGACCTTCGGCGTCCGCGATCTGGCCGGGATGAACCCCCGGGCCGCCCTGCCGCTGCTGGACGTGCGGGTGCCCGACGTCTACGAACAGCTCGACGGGGTCAGCGCCCACGACTTCCTGGCCCGCATCCGCTTCCCCGAGGCCGCCCATCACCTGGCCTTCGAGGTCTTCTCCCGCAGCTTCTTCGCGGACCCGCGCGAACTGTCCGCCGCCGAGCTGGTCCTGATGTTCCACATCTACTTCCTGGGCTCCAGCGAGGGACTGCTCTTCGACGTCCCGGCCGAGCCCTTCCCCACGGCCCTGTGGGACCCCCTCGCCGGCTACCTGGAGGGCCACGGTGTCGAGGTGCGCACCGGCACGCCCGTCCACCGGGTCCGGTCGCTGCCCGACGGCGGCCTCGACGTCGACGCACACGAGGGCGCCTCCCGCTACGACGCCCTGGTCCTCGCCCTGGACGGCGCCGGACTCCGGCGGCTCGTACAGGCGTCCCCCGGACTCGGCGACGCCCCCTGGCGGGGCGCGGTCGACCGGTTGCGCTCCGCCCCGCCGTTCCTGGTCTCGCGGCTGTGGCTGGACAGGCCGGTGGCGCACGACCGCCCCGGTTTCCTCGGCACCAGCGGGTACGGGCCGCTGGACAACGTGAGCGTCCTGGAACGCTGGGAGGGCGAGGCCGCACGGTGGGCGCGGCGCACGGGCGGTTCGGTGCTCGAACTCCACGCGTACGCCGTCTCCCCGGACGCCGACCGGGCCGCCGTGCAGGCGGAGGCCCGGCGCCAACTGCACCGGATCTACCCGGAGACACAGGGAGCCCGGATCGTCGACGAGCGCCACGAGTGGCGGGCGGACTGCCCGATGTTCCCCGTCGGCGGCTACGGGGACCGGCCCGCGGTGCGCAGCCCCGACCCGGCGGTCACGGTGGCCGGCGACATGGTCCGCACCGGGCTGCCGGTGGCGCTCATGGAGCGCGCGGTCACCAGCGGGTTCCTGGCGGCCAACGCGCACCTGGAGCGGTGGGGGGTGCGCGGGCAGACCCTGTGGACCGTGCCGCGCAGCGGACGGTCCCTTCCGCTGCGGTGGCTCGCCGCGCACGGCGGCTGACACCCGGCCCCGGAGTCCGCGCCCCCGCCCGGGCGTCAGCCGGGGAACCGCCCCGCGGCCCGCAGCTCCCAGCGCCGTTCCGCGTACGCCAGGTCGTCACGCCACAGCCGGCCGGCCGATGCCCGCATCAGCGGCCGGAGCAGCGGCGCGGCGGCGCGGGCGACCGCGAACCCGCGGCGGTCCGAGGCAGCGACGAGCGCCTCGACGACGGCGGTGCGGGGCCGCCCCCGCTCGTCCGGGGCCAGCGGGGTGGCGTGGGTCTCGACCACGGACCCCGCCCCCTCGCCCTCGATGATGTGCATGACGACGGTACGGGGCTCGGGCGCGGTGAACCTGGCCACGACGGGCACGACCAGCCGCCCGGCCACCTTGAAGGACACCTCCACCAGGAACCCGTCGTCGTCCGCGGCACCGTCGTCCGGGGCGTCGATGACGACCAGGTCGACGAAGGAGTACGGGTGGAACCAGGCGCCGTGCCACGGGTCGAGCCGGTTGGCGACCACGTCCTCCGGCTCGCACCGCCCCACCCCGGTGCAGACCGCGTCGACGCCTTCCCGCAGGCGCGGCCGTGCCGGGATGCGGGGCCGCTCGGTGGGGGGCTCGCCGCCCGTGCGGTCCAGCCGCACCCAGAGCAGCACCCCGTCGTCGAAGGCGGGGTAGGGCTCCCATCCGGCGAACGGCCCGCCGTCCAGGGCGAGCCCGTGCCAGTGGCAGACGAGCGTGCCGCAGCGCACGGGGCTCTCCCGCAGCGGCGCCCCGAGGTGGGGGCAGGCGCCCGGGCCCGCGCGCAGCCTGCCGTCGCTGTCGCGCCAGGCGACGATCTCGGTGGTGGCGACGGTGAGGCCGAGCGTCCGACCCGGCGGAAGGTCGCGCGAGGCGCCGATGACGTACCAGTTCCCGGAGGGACGGCTTCGGGCACGTTCGAGGGCCCGGGCGATGAGGGAGGGCTTCGCCGCCCGCCAGGTCGGTTCCTGCCGGTCCCACGGCACGGGTGCGCGGCGCAGCCGCAGCGGGATACGGCGGCGTGCGGACGGGCTCATGCAGCCTCCCCCGGTACGGGCATGACGGCGGTGCGGGCCGGGGCGGCGGGACACGGCGCGGCCACGGTCTCCGTCCGGCGGTCCGCCCACGCGCGGGCGGCGAGCGCGCGCACCAGCCCGTCCAGCGCCACGGCCGCCCGGCGCCGGCGCGGGACGACCGCGCGTCGGTGCAGGACCGCGTACTCGCCGGCCTCGATCGCGTCGAGGATGCCGCTGTAGAGCACGAACGCCGTACGGATGCAGGGCCGGGACACCGGGTCCAGCATCCCGAGTCCGGGCAGAGCCTGCCGGTAGACCGTCCGGGTGTGGGCGGCGAACGCCCGCAGCACGGCGGTGATCGCGGGGTCCCCGGCCCCGGTACGGCGGCTCCACTCCAGGAGTTCCCGGTCCACGCCGTGGGCGTGGAGCAGGTCGGCCGGGAGGTAGACCCTGCCGCGGTCCAGGTCCTCGCCGACGTCCCGCAGGAAGTTGGTCAGCTGGAAGGCGACGCCCAGCGCCGCCGCGGGGGCGGCGGCCTCCTCGTGCCGGACGACGGTCCCGAGCACCGGCAGCATCTGCAGGCCGATCACGGCGGCCGATCCGTGCATGTAGCCGTCCAGGTCCGCGAACGAGGCGTATCCGGTGACGGTCAGATCGGCGCGCATCGAGGCCAGGAAGTCGGTGAAGTGCCGGTGGTCGATGCCGTGGCGCCCGGCCGTGTCGGCGAGCGCCCGGATGACCGGGTCGGTGGCCCGCCCGCTCCGCAGCCCGCTCTCCAGCTGCTCCTCCAGCGCCACCAGGGCGGCGGCCCGCTGCCCGGTGGTGGCGGTGGATTCGAGGTCGTCCACGATGTCGTCGGCGAAGCGGGCGAAGCCGTACAGGGCGTGGACGGCCGCCCGCCGGTCGACGGGCAGCAGCCGCGTCGCGAGGAAGTACGTCCTGCCGTGCCGGGCGTTGAGGTCACGGCAGCGGGTGTAGGCGGCGCGGAGGCCGGGCTCGTGGATGCCTGCGGCGTCCAGCTCACGGGCGGTCATACGGCGGAGCCTCTCGTGCGTCGGGATGGAGCGGCGGGTGGGCCGGTGATCCTCTGCGCCGCCAGCTTCCCGGAGAGCAGCACGGTCGGCACGCCGACACCCGGGGTGGTGCCGCACCCGGCGAGGACGGCGTTGGCGGTGCCCCGCACCAGGTTCCGCGGACGGAAGGGACCGGTCTGGGGGAAGGTGTGGGCCACGGCGAACGGGGTGCCGGCCGCGTGTCCCTGAGCGGCCCAGTCGACCGGTGTGACCAGCCCCTCCTGCTCGATCGCCGCGCCCAGACCGGGCATCTCGCGCCGCTCCAGCCAGGCGAGCAGCTCGTCCCGGTAGCGGGGTCCGAGCTCCCGCCACTCCCTGACGCCGGGCCCGATCGTGGTGTTCGGGCAGGGCGCCAGGACGTAGTGGAGGTGTTTGCCCGGCGGGGCGAGGGAGGGGTCGGTGGCCGTGGGCCGGGTGATCAGCAGCGAGGGGTCCGACATCAGCTCGCCGGTCCGGGTGAGCTGATGGAAGGTGCTCTTCCAGGCGGCCCCGAACGAGATGGTGTGGTGCGCGAGATCCGGCCAGGTACGGTCCGTGCCCGCGTGCAGGATCACCGCGGAGGGCGAGTGCCTCAGTGGCAGGGGCCTGCGCGGCGCGTGGCCGAGGAGGCCGTAGGCGACCGGCAGATCGGGTGTCAGGACGACCGCGTCGCACGGGATGCGCTCCTGGTCGGTGACGACCGCGGTGACCCGGTCGCCCGCACGCTCCAGCCGGGTCACCGTCCGTCCGTAGCGGAAGTCGGCACCCGCCTCGGCGGCGGCGCGGGCCATCGCGGTGGGCAGGGCGTGCATGCCGCCGCGCGGGAAGTAGACCCCGGCGACCGTGTCCATGTAGGCGATCACGGCGTACGCGGCCAGGGCTCTGGCCGGGGGGACGCCCGCGTAGAGCGCCTGGAAGGAGAAGACCCGGCGCAGCCGCTCGTCGGAGACGAAGCGGCCGATCCGGGCGTCGAGCCGGCCGAATCCGCCGAGGGCGGCGAGGCGGGCGAGGTCGGGGTGGAGAAGCTGGAGGGGCGAGTCGAAGTTGGCGTCGATGAAGCGGCGCATCTGCACCCGGTAGAGCCGCTCCAGCCAGCTCCGCAGCCGCCGGTAGCCGACCGCCTGGCGGGCTCCGGCGAACTGTTCGACGGCTGCCTCCATGGCCGCTCCGTCGGTGTGCACGTCGAGCTGCGACCCGTCCGCGAACCTGGCCCGGTAGGCGGGGTCCAGCCGGATCAGCTCCAGTCGGTCGGCCATCCGTGCGCCGACGGCGGCGAAGGCGTCCTCCACCAGGTCCGGCATGGTCAGCACGGTCGGGCCGGTGTCGATGCGGAAGCCGTCCCGCGCCAGCAGTCCGGCCCGTCCGCCGGGCAGCGCGTCCCGTTCGACGACGGTCACCCTGCGGCCCGCGCCGAGCAGGTGGAGCGCGGCGGACAGTCCGGACAGCCCCGCGCCGACCACCACCACGTGGTCGGTCCGGCCCTCGATCGTGATCACGGGAAACGGCCTCCTTCGACCATGGCCGGGGCTGCGGGCTTCGCGGCTCCCCGGTACGGGGTGTGCGGCGTGCCGGGGACGGGCGGACGGTTCTCCGCGACCGTGCGCAGCAGTCCCATCAGCCGGTCCCCCGCGTGCGCCTCGACGTCGACGGCGCGGGCCAGGTGGCGCGCGGCCCGCTCCCCAGGAGCCGCGCCCTGTTCTCGACATGGGCGCGGGCGCCGGTCGCCTCCAGGACGGCGCGGGCCTCCGCGAGACCTTCGTCGCCGGGGCCCGGGTCGCCCACGGCGCGGTCCAGGACGGCCAGGGCGCGGTGGTCGCCGGCGGCGTCGGCGCGGCTGCGGGCGACCGCCAGCAGATAGGTGGACTTGCCTTCGCGGATGTCGTCCCCGGACGGTTTCCCGGTGGCCACCGGGTCGCCGAAGACCCCGAGCAGGTCGTCCCGGAGCTGGAAGGCCGTTCCCGCGTACCGGCCGGCCGAGGGCAGCCCGTCGGTGGTCCGCTCGTCCGCCCCGGCCAGGGCGGCCCCCAGGGCCATGGGCCGCTCCACCGAGTACAGGGCGCTTTCAGGCAGGAGGTGCGCAGCGCGCTCGCCGCCGAGGCGGTGCCGACGGCCTGATCGCGCAGGTCCCGGTACTGCCCGGCGATCATCTCGCCGCGCATGGCCCGCCACACGGCCGCGACCCGCCTCCGCCGGGCGGGCGGCAGGGCCGTCTCGGTGACCGTGTCGTCGGCCCGGACCAGGGCCTGGTCCCCCGCGAGCACGGCGGCCGAGGCGCCGAACGCCTCGCCCGGTCCCGAGTCGGGCGGGAGTCCCGGGCGCTGGGCCAGGGCGAGGTGGACGGCGGGCCTGCCCCGCCGCGTACGCGACCGGTCCATGACGTCGTCCTGGATGAGAGCGCAGGTCTGGATCAGCTCCAGGCCCACGCCGAGCCGCAGCGCGGGTGTGGTGGCGGCCGCACCGCAGGCGCGCATGGCCCACCAGAGGAGACGGGGCCGCATCCGCTTGCCCCCGCGCGGGGTGAAGTCGGCGACCCGGTGCGCCACCTCTTCGGCGAACACGGGATCGTGCTGGGCGGCTTCGGCGACCCGCTCCGCCAGAACGGCTTCGGCCATCCGGTGGACACCGCCCGCCACATCGTGGTCGACGGCCTGTGCCTCCTCGGGGGTGTCGCCGAAGCCGCGGGGTCCTGCCGGGTCGGTGCCTCGGGTCACGGGTGCCGCGAACGCGTGGTCCGCGGGCAGCGAGAGGCCCATCTGACGCCCTTGTCCTAGGGGAGGAGGGCGGAATTCGCCGTCCGCAGCAACTGGTACCCCGTCATCCCGTTCGCTACCGACCGGAGAGGCCGGGTGGCCCGTCGGCAGTCGGCCGTCCCCGGTCGGCGCGCACAGTGGCCACCTCCTCGCGTGCCCGTCGCCGGGGCCGCTCCGAAGAGCCCGCGCCCGGAAGTTTTGAGGAAGTCGGCCCGGACCGGCACGAGGGCCGGCCGGTGGCGAGGGCGGGGGCGTACTCCGGGGCGGAGGAGCCCAGCACGCCGGAACAGCCGTCCGGTTCCCCGGCCGCTTCACCCACAGGTATGCGTCGATCCGGGGCTCCCCGGTCCGGATCCTCGGGGGCTGCCCGTCACCCCCCGGCCCCCTTCCGGGGCCGTGGTTCGTCCGTTCCGATGAATCTCGGGCCGGCCGGCGCCGTGGCGGGCCCCTGGCTGGGACGCTCCGCGCATGACGCAGATCGAGCAGTCCGCGGTCCCGGCCGGGGCCGGCGACCCGCCTCCGGGCGGCTTCCCGGTGATCGAACGTATGCGGGAGTGGCGTTCCCGGTGGTCGGCCGGGGGCGGGGTGGCCGTCTTCAACGCGGTCTATCTGGACGCCGTCGAGCGGGTGGCCCCGGACCTCGGCGGAGCCGGTTTCGACGACCGGGAAGCCGCCGCCCTGCTGGGCGTGCGCTGCGCGGAGCGCTATCTGTCGGCGGTGGAGACGGCGGCTGCGGGCGGACGGCCGCCGCGGTGCTGGCGTCCGCTGCTTCCGTACCGCCGCCATCCCGGCGTGCGCCCGCCGCAGTTCGCGCTGAGCGGTCTTCAGGCGCACGTGGGCCACGACCTGGTGCTGGCGGTGGTGGACACCTGTCGTACGCTCGGCTGCGATCCGCCGGACCTGGAAGGGGAGTTCGAGCGGGTGGGCGATCTCCTCGCGCTGCTGGAGGAGCGCGTCCACGACGACCTGATGCCGGGCCCCGACGCCCTGGGCATCGCGGACCCGCTGACCCACCTGGTGAGTTCGTGGAGTCTGGAGCGGGCCCGCGAGGCCGCCTGGTCGGCGGCCCGGACGCTCTGGCGGCTGCGGGACTTCCCTTCGCTGGCCGAGGAGTTCAGGCAGCGGACCGACGCGGGCGCGGGCCTGGTGGGGCGGCTTCTGCTCACCCCCTGCCGCTGACGCCCGTGCCGGTCCCCGTCCTCGGGCTCAGTCCTCCGGGAGCTCGACCGGCGCGATCTCGTCGAAGACGTCGCCGGGGCCCGGATTGGTCGCGTCCGTCGCCCCGCCGAACTGGTGCATGACGCCCCACACCGCGTTCAGCGCGGTCTGCACGGCGCCCTCGGCCCAGCCGGCCGTCCAGGAGATGTCGTCCCCGGCGAGGAAGATGCCCCGCTTGTCCTCCGGCAGCCGGTCCTGCATGAAGTGGGTGAACAGCCGCCGCTGGTAGCGGTAGTGGCCGGGCAGGTTGGCTTTGAACGCGCCCATGAACCAGGGCTCGTTCTCCCAGGAGACGGTGACCGGGTTGCCGATGATGTGGCTGCGGATGTCGACGTTCGGGTAGATCTCCCCGAGCGACTTGAGCATGACCTCCATGCGCTCCCGCGGCGAGAGCGGCAGCCACTTCAGGCTGTCGTCGCACCAGGTGTAGGAGAGGCAGATGACGGCGGGCCTGTCCGGCCCGTCGTCCAGGAGGTACGTCCCGCGGGTCATGCGGTCGGTGAGCGTCATGGACATGGCGTCGCGGCCGGTGGCGTTGCCCTGGCCGTCGACGGCCTTGTCCAGCCAGAAGGGCCGGTCGACCGGGACGAACAGCTTCGACGACTCCATGTAGTGGGTGCGCTCCATCGCCGTCCAGTGGTCGATCGGGAACAGCGCGTCATCGCAGTCGATCTTGGAGAGCAGCAGCCAGGACTGTCCGGTGAAGACGGCGGCCCGGAAGGTGCGGATGTCGCCGGTGGCGTCGGTCACCGTGATGCGGTTGCCGGCGGTACGGGACAGCCGGGTCACGGCGCCTCGCGGCTCTCCCCCGTGCAGCGAGGAGAGCGAGGTGCCGAGCGGCCAGTGGACGATCTTCTGCGGCTCGCGGTCCCACAGGCGCAGCGGGAGCTGCTGGCTGCCGCCGACGATGCCGCGGTGGTGGTCGTCGGCCTCGGTGTAGACGACGCGCAGGATCTCCAGGATGGAGTTGGGGAAGTCGGTGTCCCAGCCTCCGGTGCCGAAGCCGACCTGGCCGAAGATCTCGCGGTGGCGGAAGGACTTGAAGGCCTCGGATTCGCAGAGGAACCCGTAGAAGGTCTGGTTGTCGAGCCGTTCGACGAGCTGCGACCAGATCTCCCGGATGCGCGGGACGTCGCGCTCGCGCAGCGCCCGGTTCATGTCGGAGAAGTCGGCGCCCTCCTCCAGGCAGGCGGCCCACGCCTCGGCCACGTCGCGGTAGACCTGCGGCAGGTCGTCGATGGTCTCGGCGTAGTGCGACTCACCCTTGAGGTCCACCACGGTGGAGGGCGTGGCCGGGGAGAGCGGGTTGGGGAAGGGCCGGGTCTCCAGGCCCACCAGGTCGATGTAGTGCTGGAGCGCCGTGGAGGAGGGCGGGAAGCGCATCGCGCCCATCTCGGCGGTCAGGCCGGGGTCGCAGCCGTCGAAGCCGACCGTGCGCAGCCGCCCGCCGATCTGATCGGCCTCGTAGACGACGGGCTTCAGCCCCATCTTCATCAGCTCGTACGCGGCGATGATCCCCGACAGGCCGCCGCCGATGACGGCGACCTCCTGGCCGTGCTCGGTCGCCGGTATCTGCCCGATCCCCGCCGGGTGGTCGAGGAAGTCGTCGTACGCGTACGGGAAGTCCGGCCCGAACATGGTGATCGGCGGGGCGGCGGCGTCGTTGTGCTGGACGGCGTTGGGCACCGTGGACGTCATGGGGTACGGACTCCTTGCGCGGTACGGGGTGAAGGCGGGGCGGGCTCAGGCGAGGGAGCCGTACAGACCGGGGCGGCGGTCGTGCAGATAGGGGTTGGCCTCCCGCGAGGCGGCCAGGAACTCCGGGTCCACCTCGCCGATCACGAGTTCCTCGCCGCGTCCGGCGCGGGTGCGCACGGTGCCGTCGGGGCCCGCCAGACAGCTGAGCCCGACGAACTCGAACTCCCCTTCGGGGCCGACCCGGTTGACGTACGCCACGTACAGCTGGCTCTCGAAGGCCCGTACGGGGACGACGGATTCGGCGACGAACTGGAAGGGGTGCATCTGCGCGGTGGGCACCAGCAGCAGATCGGTGCCGGCCAGGGCGTGCGCCCGGACGTTCTCCGGGAACTCGACGTCGTAGCAGATCAACAGGCCGATCCGGACGCCGTCCAGGTCGGCCTGGACGACGGTTCGCTCGCCGGGGGTGAACCACTTCTGCTCGAAGCAGCCGAAGAGGTGGGTCTTGCGGTAGTTCGCGAGCCGCGCGCCGTCGGGGCCGATGAGCTGGGAGGCGTTGAAGATCCGCTCCCCGTCGCGCTCCGGGTATCCGTACAGCACGGCGAGCCCGTGGCGGCGGGCGATCTCCGCGACGGCCTCGGCGCCGGGTCCGTCGGCGGACTCGGCCAGCTCGGGGACGGCGTCGCCGATGGCGTATCCGGTGAGGAACAGCTCGGGCGAGACCAGCAGCCGGGCCCCCGCGGCGGCGGCGCGCGCGGCGGCGGCATCCAGCGTCCTCAGGTTCTCGGGGACGACGCCGGGCCGGCCGGAGCTCTGGAGCAGGGCGGTGCGCAACGACGGCATGGCTGACCTCGGGCGGTGCGGGCGGAGTGGGGAGACGTATCGAAGGTACGTGGCCCCGATCGGCCCCGACAAGGCGCGAGTGTTGCGCATCGACCGTCGATTCGTTGCGCGGGGAGCGCGCCCGGCGGTGAATCGTTGCGTCAGGCATCACCGCAGGTCAGCGGGGTGATGTGAGCCACTGCCTCAGACCGGTGGGGCCTCCGCCGAATACCGGCGCAGCAGGGGGGAGAGCACCAGGACGGACTTGGTGCGCTCGACGTACGGTTCCCCCGCGATCCGTTCCAGGACCTGTTCGAAGTGGCGCATGTCGGCGGCGAAGACCTGCACCACGGCGTCCGCCTCGCCGGTGACGGTGGAGGCGGAGGCGATCTCCGGGTAGCGGGCGAGGCCCTGCTTGATGGCGTCCGGGGAGGTGTTGCGGCTGCAGTAGATCTCGATGAACCCCTCGGTCTCCCACCCGAGCGCGGCCGGATCGACCCGCACGGTGAAGCCGGTGATGGCGCCCTCGGCGCGCAGCCGGTCGACGCGGCGTTTCACGGCGGGGGCGGAGAGGCCGACGACGGCGCCGATGTCGGCGTAGGAGCGCCGGGCGTCTTCGGCGAGGGCGTGGACGATGCGTTCGTCGAGGTCGTTCAGGCGCACGTCGGGCGGTTCACTTCTCTGCGGTGGGCCGGGGCTGCGGGAGGCGGCGTGTGCCGCCTCCCGCAGTAGACCACGAGCCGCCGGTCGCGGGCGTGCCCGGCGCAGTGCGGTGAACGGGTCGGGCGGGGTCAGAAGGGGAACTGCGAGCGTCCGTGCTGGATGGAGATCCACTTCTGGGTGGTGAACGCCTCGATCATCGAGTCGCCGTTCAGCCGGCCGAGGCCGGAGCTCTTCTCGCCGCCGAAGGGGACGATCGGCTCGTCGTGGACGGTGCCGTCGTTGATGTGGATCATGCCGGTGTGGATGCGCTGCCCGATCCGCACGCCGCGCTCGATGTTGCCGGTGTGGACGGCGCCGCTGAGCCCGTACGGGGTGTCGTTGGCGATGCGGACGGCCTCGTCCTCGCCGTCGAAGGGGATCAGCAGGGCGACGGGTCCGAAGATCTCCTGCTGGAGGACGGGCGAGTCGGGGGCGAGGCCGGTGAGCACCGAGGGGCTGACCAGGTTGCCGTCGGCGCGGCCGTGCAGGAGGGCGGTGGCACCGGCCGCCACGGTCTGGTCGACGAGCTTGGAGACGGACTCGGCCTGCGAGGAGTTGATCAGCGGGCCGATCTGGGTCGCCGGGTCGGCGGGGTCGCCCACGGTGAGCGAGGCGACCTTGGCGACGAACTTCTCGGTGAACTCCGCCTCGACGGCGCGGTCCACCAGGATGCGGTTGGCGGCCATGCAGACCTGGCCCTGGTGGATGTAGCGGCTGAAGACGGCGGCGTCGACGGCGTAGTCCACGTCCGCGTCGTCGAGCACGATCAGGGCGCTGTTGCCGCCGAGTTCGAGGACGGCCCGCTTGAGGTTGGTGGCGCAGACGGTGGCGACGTGGCGGCCGACCTTGTCCGAGCCGGTGAAGGAGATGACCTGCGGCACGGGGTGCTCCAGCAGGGTGTCGCCGATCTCCGCGATGTCGGTGATCACGACGTTCAGCAGGCCGGCGGGCAGACCTGCGTCCTCGAAGACCTTGGCCAGCAGGGTGCCGCCGCAGATCGGGGTGTTCTGGTGCGGCTTGAGGACGACGGCGTTGCCGAGGGCCAGCGCGGGCGCGACGGACTTGAGGGAGAGCAGGAAGGGGAAGTTGAACGGGCTGATCACGCCGACGACCCCGACGGGGACCCGGTAGACGCGGTTCTCCTTGCCCTCGGTCGGGGAGGGGAGGATCTGCCCGGCCGGGCGCAGGGCCAGCTGGATCGCCTCGCGGAGGAACTCCTTGGCCAGGTGCAGTTCGAAGGCGGCCTTCAGCCGGGTGCCGCCGAGCTCGGTGACGATCGCCTCGCCGATCTCCGGCTCGCGCTCCTCGACGATGCGCAGCGCCTTCTCCAGGACGGCCCGCCTGCTGTACGGGTTGGTGTCCGCCCACGCCTGCTGGGCCCGCTCGGCGGCGCGGTACGCCTGGTCGACCTCGCCCGCGGTGGCGACCGGAATCGAGGCGAGCTTCTCCCCGTCGAACGGGTTGAAGTCGATGATGTCCCAGGACCCCTTCCCCGGCCTCCACTCGCCGTCGATGTACTGGTGGGCCAGGTCAGTGAAGAAGGACATGAGATCCCTTACCGCAGAGAGGCGGGTAGCTGAGTGCGCTTCATATTACTTATAACCCAACAGAGTTGTAGCGCCTCCCCAGCCACCTCCGGTTCCCGGAAACAGCGCCCGGAAACGGCCGCGCCCCCACCGGCGCGAAGTACCGGCGGGGGCGGGTCGGCCGGGGCCGTGCGGAGTCAGCTCCAGCTGGCGTGCAGCGGCTTGCCCTCGGCGTACCCGGCGGCGCTCTGCACACCGACGACCGCCTTCTCGGCGAACTCCGCGAGGGAGCCCGCGCCGGCGTAGGTGCAGGAGGAGCGGACTCCGGCGATGATCGAGTCGATCAGGTCCTCGACCCCCGGCCGCGTCGGGTCGAGGAACATCCGCGAGGTGGAGATGCCCTCCTCGAACAGCGCCTTGCGGGCGCGGTCGTACGCGGACTCCTCCGAGGTGCGGTTCTTGACGGCGCGGGCCGAGGCCATCCCGAAGGACTCCTTGTAGTAGCGGCCGTCCGCGGACTGCTGGAGGTCTCCGGGCGACTCGTAGGTGCCCGCGAACCAGGAGCCGATCATCACGTTGGACGCGCCGGCGGCGAGCGCCATGGCCACGTCGCGCGGGTGCCGGACGCCGCCGTCCGCCCAGACGTGCTTGCCGTGCTTCTTCGCCTCGGCGGCGCACTCCAGGACGGCGGAGAACTGCGGGCGGCCGACGCCGGTCATCATCCGGGTGGTGCACATGGCGCCGGGCCCCACGCCGACCTTGATGATGTCCGCGCCCGCCTCGATGAGGTCGCGCACACCCTCGGCGGCGACGATGTTGCCCGCGACGATCGGCACCCGCGGGTCGAGCGCGCGGACGGCCTTCACGGCGCTGATCATGGATTCCTGGTGGCCGTGGGCGGTGTCCACGACGAGGACGTCGGCGCCCGCGTCCAGGAGCTGCCGGGCCTTGCCGGCCACATCGCCGTTGATGCCGACGGCGGCGGCGACGCGCAGCTTGCCCTCGGCGTCGGTGGCGGGGGTGTAGAGGGTGGCGCGCAGGGCGGCCTTGCGGGTGAGGATGCCGACGAGGCGTCCCTGCGCGTCGACCGCGGGGGCGAGCTTGCGGTTGGCGCCGTCGAGCTTGTTGAAGGCGTCGCGGGGGTCGATGTCCGCGTCGAGCACCACCAGGTCCTTGGACATGACCTCGGAGAGCTGGGTGAAGCGGTCGACGCCGGTGAGGTCGTGGTCGGTGACGACGCCCACGGGGCGCCGGTCGGCGTCGACGACGACGCCCGCGCCGTGCGCGCGCTTGGGCAGCAGCGACAGGGCGTCGGCGACGGTCTGTCCGGGGGCCAGCTCGATCGGGGTGTCGAGGACGAGGTGGCGCGTCTTGACCCAGGAGATGACGTCGGTGACGACCTCCATCGGGATGTCCTGGGGGATGACGACGAGGCCGCCGCGACGGGCGACGGTTTCGGCCATCCGGCGGCCCGCGATCGCGGTCATGTTGGCGACCACGAGGGGGATGGTGGTGCCGGTTCCGTCGGGCGACGCGAGGTCCACGCCCTGCCGGGAGCCGACCGCGGAGCGGCCCGGAACCATGAAGACGTCGTCGTACGTGAGGTCGTACGGGACCGCGGGGGACTCTGTGTAGCGACCGGTGCCCGGCTCAAGAAAACGCATAACACTCATTTTTTCATACGAAACGGTGCAGGTCGTTTCCACGAAGACACAGCAAAGGACCCCCGCGTTCGTATGATCCTCCGAAGAGGCGGCCGGGGGCTCCGGGCAAGTGGAACCTGCCTTACCCACGGACCCTACCCGACCGGGATTCGAAGCATTCGTGATCACCATCCCTGGACCCGGTGACAAGGGGTCAGGTAGCTTCAAAGCCGCAGGTCTCGGGGGTGCCGGAAGTGTCGACGCCGACTCGTCGACACCCCCGGGCACACCGTTTGACCGGAGAGGATCCCGATCCGCCTGTGGACAGCGAACTGCCGGACATCTACTGCCCGTTCCCGCAGCGGACCAACCCGCACGTGGCACACGCACGGGAGCATCTGGACGCCTGGACCAGACAGACCGGCCTGGTCCACCGCGAGTCCGCGAGGCACCGGTTCGAACAAGCCGATTTCGGGGCGTTCGTCGGCATGGTCTACCCGACCGCCGACGCGGAACGCCTCGATCTGGTGGCCGACTGGTTCGTCTGGCTCTTTCTCGTCGACGACCAGCTCGACGACGGCCACCTCGGCCGGTCGCCCGAACGGGTGAGGGACGTCGTCGACCGGATGCGCGCGGTGGTCGACGGCTCGGCCCCCGCGCCGCTGCCGGGCGAAGAGGTTCCGGCCGCCGTGACCGCCCTGGCAGATCTGTGGAAACGTACGACGCCGAACGCCGCCCCGCACTGGCGGACCCGGTTCGCCTGGCACCTGGTCTCCTACCTCACGACCGCCACCACCTGGGAGGCGGGCAACCGGGCCGAGGACGTGGTGCCCTCGGAGGAGACATACATCGCCAAACGCCGGCACACCGGGGCCATCCACGTCTGCATGGACCTCATAGAGATCGTGGCGGAGATCGAGGCCCCGGAGTCGATCCACAACGACCCCCGCTTCATCACCGCCCTGGAAGCCGCCTGCAACCACGTGTGCTGGGCGAACGACGTCTACTCCTTCGAGAAGGAGCAGGTGCTCGGCGAGATCCACAACCTGGTCCACCTGGTCCGCCACCACCGCGGCTTCGGGGAGCAGCAGGCGCTGGACCACGTCGCGGAGCGCCTGGCGATGGAGACCGAGCGGTTCCTGACCGCCGAGGAAGAACTGCTGGAGCTGTACCCGGAGCTGTCCGGGATGCTGGTGCCCTACCTCGACGGCATGCGGAGCTGGATGCGGGGCAACCTGGACTGGTCGCGCCAGACGCCCCGCTACAACCCCGCCGACGTGGGCCAGTACGAGGAGCCCGAGGAGTATCTGGAGGAGACCGTGCTGGGCGTCCCGCCCGCGCGCAGAGAGGCCGCCCCCAGCCGGTGCACGGCCCCCGCCCCGCCGGCAGGCTGAGGGACGACGTGCTGAGGGCCGTGCACCCCGCGGGGTGCACGGCCCTCAGCACGTTCTCGGCGTCACTCCCCGTCGGGGTCGGCCCGTTCCAGCGCCGGGCGGACGCCCGCGGCGGACTCGGTGAGCAGGAAATCGGCTGCGGCCGTGTCCGTCACCAGGCTGGTGACCAGGCCGGAGCGCAGCACCGCGCCGATCGCCGCCGCCTTCCGCTGGCCGCCCGCGATCGCGACCACCTCGGGGATCCGGCGCAGCCGGTCCGCCTCCACGGTGATGCAGCGCTCCCCCAGATCGCGGCCGACCCGGCGGCCGTCGGCGTCGAAGAGGTGCGCGGACATCTCGGCGGCCACGCCGAGCGAGGCGTAGTGGGCGCGCTCGGCGTCGGAGAGCATGTCGTGGACCGTGGAGATGCCCGGCTCCCAGGAGCCGATGGAGACGGCGGCGACCGTCACCTTGTCGAAGTACTCGAAGGCGCGGGCGATCCCCGTCTGGTCGCGCAGCGCGGCGGCCGTCGCGGGGTCCGGCAGCAGCATCGGGGCGTAGATGGGGTGGGCCTCGCCGCCGGAGACCTGGGCCGCCCTGCGGACCGCCTCGACCGAGCCGCGTTCGGCGGTCCCCGCGTCGTACACACCGGTCAACTGGACCACCGTGCACGGCGGGAGCCGGTCCAGCGCGGCCGCCATGTGGATGGTGGAGCGGCCCCAGGCCAGGCCGAGCACATCGCCCTCGGCCACCAGCTCGCCGAGGAGGTCGGCCGCGACCTCGCCCAGGTTCTCCGGGTCGGCGGCGTCGTCCTGCTCGTCGGCCGGGGACTCGACGACCACCGCGTGCCGCAGCCCGTAGCGGGCGCGCAGGGCGTCGGAGCGTTCGGCGTCCAGCTCGGCCGGGACCCGGATCTCGATCCGTACGAGATCGCGTTCGAGGGCGGTCTCCAGCACCCGCGCCACCTTGAAGCGGCTCACGCCGAACTCCTCGGCGATCTGGATCTTGGACTTGCCCTCCAGGTAGAACCGGCGGGCCATGGCCGCCGCCTGCACCAGCTCCGCGGGTCCCATCCGCATGGCTGACCGACCCGCCGAGATGCCAGACACCGCGATCTCCTCACTGCTGTTCACACGCCCGATACGCCGTTCATCCTGTCAGATCCGGCGACCCTTGATCGGCCCTGTCGGACCGCGTTCATCTGCCCTTGGTTCAGTGGTCGCACGCCCGGGGGGAGACGGCCGTGACCGCGTCCGCCCGCGCACGCAGCTCCCGTACCGCCGCCGCCGGGTCCGCCGCCCCGTAGACCGCCGATCCGGCCACGAAGACGTCGGCGCCGGCCTCGGCGCACCGCTCGATGGTGGAGGCCGAGACCCCGCCGTCGACCTGGAGCCACAGTTCGAGTCCGTGCTTGTCGATCAGCTCTCGGGTGCGGCGGATCTTCGGCAGCATGATGTCGAGGAACGCCTGGCCCCCGAAGCCCGGCTCGACCGTCATGATCAGCAGCATGTCCAGCTCGGGGAGCAGGTCCTCGTACGGCTCGATCGGCGTCGCGGGCTTGAGCGCCATCGAGGCGCGCGCCCCCTTCGCCCGGATCTCGCGCGCGAGGCGCACCGGCGCGGCGGCGGCCTCCGCGTGGAAGGTGACGGAACCGGCTCCTGCCTCCACGTACTGCGGGGCCCAGCGGTCCGCGTCCTCGATCATGAGGTGGCAGTCCAGCGGGGTGTCCGTGGCCCTGCTGAGCGCCTCGACGATCGGCACCCCGAGGGTCAGGTTGGGCACGAAGTGGTTGTCCATGACATCGACATGGAGCCAGTCCGCGCCTTCGACGGCCTTCGCCTCCTCGGCGAGACGCGCGAAATCGGCGGACAGGATGCTGGGGTTGATCTGCGCCATGACCCAAGCCTGCCACGTTCCGCGCCGGTTCCCCGCCTCGATGGGCTCCGAAGCCTCACGCGGCCCTCACAGTCCGCACATTCTGGGCATTTTGCCAGCGCTTTACCGTTCCTTTGCCCTGCGGACGGAGAGACTGACGCGGCGATATTCAGCCGGTCCGGCGCAGCAGAGCCAGATACATCGCGTCCGTGCCGTGCAGATGCGGCCAGAGCTGGACGTCCGGGCCCTCTCCCGCCGCGGGCACTCCGGGCAGCAGCGGACGGGCGTCGATCCACTCCGCCTCCACCGGCTCCCCGCCCCGCCCCGCGAGGACGTCCTCGACGACGACGCGGGTCTCCGCGAGATGCGGCGAGCAGGTGGCGTAACCGACCACGCCGCCCACCCGTACGGCCTTCAACGCCTCGCGCAGCAGGCCGCGTTGGAGCGGCGCGAAGGCCTCCAGGTCCTCGATGCGACGCCGCCAGCGCGACTCGGGCCGCCGCCGCAGCGCGCCGAGGCCCGAGCAGGGCACGTCCATCAGGATGCGGTCGAAGGAGCCGGGCAGCCACGGCGGGCGGGTGCCGTCCGCCGTGATCACCTGGTACGGACCGGGGTTGCCGGCGAGCGCCCGTTCGACCAGCCGGGCACGGTGCGGCTGCTTCTCGGCGGCGAGCAGGGTCGCGCCGCGTTCGGCGGCCAGCGCCGCGAGGAGCGCGGCCTTGCCTCCGGGGCCCGCGCAGCCGTCCAGCCAGCGGGTGTCGCGGCCCTCGACCGGGGCGGCGGCCAGCGCCGCGGCGACGAGCTGGCTGCCCTCGTCCTGGACGCCCGCCCGGCTCTCCTGGACGGCCGCCAGCGCGCCGGGCTCGCCGCCCTCGGCCATCCGCACGGCGTACGGGGACCAGCGGCCCGGCAGGGAGTTGTCCTCGCCCAGGGCCTCGACCAGCTCGTCGGTGGTGGAGCGGCCGGGGCGGGCGACCAGGGTCACCTCGGGGCGCTCGTTGTCGGCTTCGAGGAGGTCCTCGATACCCGCCCGGCCGCCGCCCAGCGCGTCCCAGAGCGCGGAGACGATCCAGCGGGGGTGGGAGTGGACGACGGCGAGGTGGTCCTCGGCGTCCTCGTCGTACGGCGGGGCGACCTTCTCCACCCAGCCGTCGAGGTCGTGCGCGCTGACCTTGCGCAGCACCGCGTTGACGAACTTCGCACGCCCCTCCCCCAGCACCACCCGCGCCAGTTCCACACTGGCGGAGACGGCCGCGTGGGTGGGGATGCGGGTGCCGAGCAGCTGGTGGACGCCCAGGTTCAGGACGTCGAGGACCGGCGGGTCCACCTCGCGCAGCGGCCGGTCGATGCAGGCCGCCACGATCGCGTCGTACGTGCCCTGGCGGCGCAGCGTGCCGTAGACCAGCTCGGTCGCGAGCGCCGCGTCCCGGCTGTCGAAGTCACCCTTGGCGCGGGCCTTCTTCAGCAGCGGGGGCAGCACCAGGTTGGCGTACGCGTCGCGCTCGTCGACGGCCCGCAGCGCCTCGAAGGCGAGGAAGCGGACCGGGTCCTTCCGGGGACGGCGGTGGGGCTTGGCGGGACGGCGACGCGGCTGGTCGTTCACGTGAAAGGTGCTCCGCAGGGGGTGAGTGGGGCGAACCCTCCCAGCGTACGTCGCCGCTCCCGGCCCCTCGAACGAGAGGGCCCCGCGGCCGCGGGGGCCGGCGCCGGCCCCCGCCGGTCCTACGCCCCCAGCAGCTCGCCCGGAACGATCCGGACCCCGCGTGCCCAGTCGGCGGCCCGCATCGGCTTCTTGCCCTGCGGCTGGACCCAGAGCAGCTCGACAGCGTGCGACCCCGTGCCCGCGTACACGTTGTTCTTGGCCGCCGCCAGCTCGCCGGGCGCCAGATCGGTGCGGTCGAGCACCGGAGTGGCCTGGACGAGCTTGAGCCGCTCGCCGCGGAACAGCGTCCAGGCGCCGGGGGCCGGGGTGCAGCCGCGCACCACGCGGTCGACCCGCAGGGCGGGCGCGGACCAGTCGATCCGGGCGTCCTCCACCGTGATCTTCGGGGCCGGGGTGACGCCCTCGGGCGGCTGGGGCACGGCGTGCAGCGTGCCGTCCTCGATGCCGTCCATGGTGGCGGCGAGCAGCCCCGCACCGGCGAAGGCGAGCCGGGTGAGCAGGTCGCCGCTGGTGTCGGTGGGGCGGACCTCCTCGGTGAGGACGCCGTAGACCGGGCCGGAGTCCAGGCCCTCCTCGATCAGGAAGGTGGACGCGCCGGTCACCTCGTCCCCGGCCATCACCGCGTGCTGGACCGGCGCCGCGCCCCGCCAGGAGGGCAGCAGCGAGAAGTGCAGGTTGACCCAGCCCCGCGCGGGCACGTCGAGAGCGACCTTGGGCAGCAGGGCCCCGTAGGCGACGACCGGGCAGCAGTCCGGGGCGATTTCGCGCAGCCGGGCGAGGAACTCCTCGTCGCGCGGCCTGGCGGGCTTGAGCACCTCGATCCCGGCCTCCTCCGCCCGCTCGGCCACCGGGCTCGCGACGAGCCTGCGGCCCCGGCCGGCCGGGGCGTCGGGACGGGTCACGACAGCGGCCACCTCGTGGCGGTCGGACGCGATCAGGGCGTCCAGGGCGGGGACGGCGACTTCGGGGGTGCCGGCGAAGACGAGCTTCATGGGTGGCTGACTGCCTCTCGGGCCGAGACGTACGGTGACGAGCAGCACACCAGTCTAGAGTCCTCGGGCGGAGCACAGCCGGGCAGCCCGGCGGGCGAGCGGCGATCACGGGGGCGTACGCGCTCCGCGCGCGCCCCGCGCACAGGTGTATACGCCCCGACAGCGTGACCACAGACCCGGCTCGGGCGTTGGTCAAAGGAGATTGACCGAAGCGGGCCGCCCCGGTGCGGCCCGATCCCTTTCAACGCCGGTTCGAGAGGCTTCTTCATGGCCGACCACGCAACGCACGACGCCCAAGCGCGGGCCAGTCTGCATCTTCTGGTGCGGGACATCGAGCGGGTCCGGCGGCAGGTGGACGCGCTGCGCACCCTCACCGCCCAGCTGGGCAACGTCTACCGCCCGCGCCGCTCCGGCCCCTCCGCGGGCTTCGTCGTCTACGGCAGGGCCCCGGCCCCCACCGTCCGCCTCGCGCAGGAACTGCGGGACAGCGTCGAGACCCTGGTCACCGCGGCGGTGGACTTCGACCGTTCGCTGGGCTTCTCCTGGGACGCGGTGGGCTCCGCCCTCGGCGTCACCAAGCAGGCGGTGCACCGTCGTTACGGGGCTCGCCGCGCCACCCCGCAGCCGGCCGCCGAGACGGGCGGCGAGACGACGTCCGTGGCGCGCCCGGTGTCCGTCTCCACCGGCCTGTCCGGGGCCTCCGCCGGAGGGCCCGGCTCCCCGCTGCCCTCGGTTCCCGCCGCCCGCTCGATGCCGCCGCAGCCTTCGGCGGGCCAGAAGGCGGCCCGCGAGGAGTTGCGTCCCGGTGTCTTCCCCGGCCCCCGCAACGGCTGACCCTCCGTCCGCTCCGCTGCCCCGCCGTGCCGGTCGCGCGGTGGGGCGCTCCGCTGTCCGGGGCGGCCGGCCGGACGGCGCAGGTCCGCGCCCCCGCCTCAGCCGATGTCGGGCGGGTCGACCCTGATGCGGATCGGCTCGGTCGCGCCCTTGGCCATCCGGGCGGCGAGCGCCGTCTTCAGGGCGCGGGCGAGCGCCGCGCCCCGGCCCGGAACCACCCGCACCAGGACCCGCTCCCAGCTCTCGCCCGGCGGGGCGTCGCCCGGTCTGCGGGGCCTGCCCGGCTCGGCCGAGGGGACCGGCACGGGTCCCAGGACCTCGGCCTCCGGCGGCAGCCCGGCCGCGTGCAGGAAGGCGGCCAGGGCGTCGGCCGGACCGGTCACCGAGGCCATCCGGGAGACCGGCGGAAAACCCAGCTCGGCCCGCTCCGCCAGCTCCCGCCGGGCGAACCCCGCCGGGTCCCAGCGCACCAGCGCCTGCACCGCGCGCTCCGTCGGCTCGGCCACGATCACCACCGTGCCCCCTTCGTCCTGCCCGCGCACCAGGGCCGCTGCGGCCGTCCACCGGCGCAGCGCCTCCTCCCCCGCCCGCAGATCGGGGCGGCCGAGCATGGCCCAGCCGTCGAGCAGCAGGGCCGCCGCGTAGCCGCCCTCGGCGACGGGCTCCGCGCCCGGCGTGGAGACGACCAGGGCGGGGGTACCGGGCACCGCGTCCAGGATGTGGTCGCGCCCCGAGGTGCGGACGGGCACGGCGGGGAAGGCCCGGCCCAGCTCCTCCGCCGTGCGGCGGGCCCCGACGACCCTGGCGCGCAGCCGGGTGGAGCCGCATTCCGCGCACTGCCAGCCTCCCTCGGCCCGCCCGCACCAGGCGCAGTCCAGATCCCGCTGGTCCGGGGCCTGGAGAGGGCCGGCGCAGTGCCGGCAGCGGGCGGGCGTGCGGCAGCGTTCGCAGGCGAGGCGGGGGGCGTAACCCCGGCGGGGCACCTGGACCAGCACCGGGCCGCTGCGCAGTCCGTCGCGCACCGCCCCCCAGGCGAGGCTGGGCAGCCGGGCCGATCGGGCGGCGCCGTCGCGGGCCAGCTCGCCGTCCCCGACCGTACGGATCAGGGGTGCGGCCCGGCGCAGCCGTTCGCGGTCCGCGAGGAGGGGCAGCGCCCAGCCGCTCTCCACGAGCTGGGCAGCCTCGACCGTGCAGCTCGTCCCGCCGAGCAGGAAGCCGCAGCGGCCCTGCGCCGCCCGCAGCTCCAGGACCTCGCGGACGTGCGGGAAGGGGGCGTTGTCGTCGCTGTGGCTGGAGTCGCCGTCGTCCCAGACGACGACGAGCCCGAGGTCGTGGACAGGCGCGAACATGGCGGCACGGGTCCCCACGACCGCCCGTACCGAGCCCCGGCGTACGGCGAGCCACCGGCGGTAGCGCTTCTCGGGCCCGGACTCGGCGGTCAGCAGGGCGTGCCTGCCCGAGCCGAGCGTCTCGGTCAGGGCCGCGTCGACCCGTGCCGCGGCCCGCCCGTCCGGGACGACGACGAGGGCGCCGCGCCCGGAGGAGAGGGTCGCCGCGACGGCCCCGGCGATCTCGGCGGGCCAGTACGGTCCGGGCAGGGCGGTCCACACGGCGCGCGGCGCACCGCCCTCGGCCAGTGCGCGCAGGAAGGCCGGGCCCTGGGCGTACCGCTCCCAGGTGCCCGGCTCCGGGGCCGGAGGCGGCGGCAGCGGTTCCGGGGAGGGCTTGGACTCGGCGCGGCCGTTGCGGGGCGGGACGGCGAGCTGGACGACGTCGGCGAGACTGCCCGCGTACCGGTCGGCCACCGCGCGGCAGAGCGCGAGCAGCTCGGGCCCGAGGACCGGCTCCGGGGAGACCACGGAGGCGAGGGCGGCCAGTGCCCCCTGGTAGTCGGAGTCGGCACGGCGCTCGACGATGAAGCCGTCGATCAGGCCGCCGCCCTCGCGTCGCCCGCCCTGGACGTTGCGCCCCCCGGCGCCGAAGCGGACCCGCACCCGGACGCCGGGCCTGGCGTCGGCGTCCAGCTCCTCGGGGACCGCGTAGTCGAAGAACTGGTCGAGGTGGAGGACGCCCTTGTTGACCAGGACGCGGGCGACGGGCAGCTCGCGGGCGAGGGCCGCGCCGCGCCAGGTCCGCGGCTTGGCACGCGGCACCTTCGCCCGGCGCACCGTCTCCCGGATCAGCGCAAGCTGTTCCGGCGCCCCGGCTCCGGGCTCGGCGGAGGGCTCGTTCTCGCTGCTCACAGCTGCATTCCTACCAGAGAGCTCGGACAACGACCGGGGCACGGCAGCGGGGCCCGGCCACCGCGTTCGGTGTCCGGGCCCCGCCGTCGTGCCCTGCTGGAATCGGCCGTCCTAGAGACCGGCGGCGGCACGCAGCGCGTCCACGCGGTCGGTGCGCTCCCAGGTGAAGTCGGGCAGCTCACGTCCGAAGTGGCCGTAGGCGGCGGTCTGGGCGTAGATCGGGCGGAGCAGGTCGAGGTCCCGGATGATCGCGGCCGGGCGGAGGTCGAAGACCTCGCCGATCGCGTGCTCGATCTTCTCGGTGTCGACCGCGGCGGTGCCGAAGGTCTCGACGAAGAGACCGACGGGCTCGGCCTTGCCGATCGCGTACGCGACCTGGACCTCGCAGCGGGCCGCGAGACCGGCGGCCACGACGTTCTTGGCCACCCAGCGCATCGCGTAGGCGGCGGAGCGGTCGACCTTGGACGGGTCCTTGCCCGAGAAGGCGCCTCCGCCGTGGCGGGCCATGCCACCGTAGGTGTCGATGATGATCTTACGACCGGTGAGGCCGGCGTCGCCCATCGGGCCGCCGATCTCGAAACGGCCGGTCGGGTTCACCAGGAGGCGGTAACCCTCGGTGTCCAGCTTGATGCCGTCCTCGACGAGCTGCGCGAGCACGTGCTCGACGACGAACTCGCGGATGTCGGGGGCGAGCAGCGAGTCCAGGTCGATGTCGGAGGCGTGCTGCGAGGAGACGACCACCGTGTCGAGCCGGACCGCCTTGTCACCGTCGTACTCGATGGTGACCTGGGTCTTGCCGTCGGGGCGCAGGTAGGGGATGGTCCCGTTCTTGCGCACCTCGGACAGCCGCCGGGAGAGGCGGTGCGCGAGGTGGATCGGGAGCGGCATCAGCTCGGGGGTCTCGTCGCAGGCGTACCCGAACATCAGGCCCTGGTCGCCCGCGCCCTGCTTGTCGAGCTCGTCCTCGTCGCCCTCGACCCGCTGCTCGTACGCGGTGTCGACGCCCTGGGCGATGTCGGGCGACTGGGCGCCGATCGACACCGAGACGCCGCAGGAAGCACCGTCGAAGCCCTTTTTGGAGGAGTCGTAACCGATCTCCAGAACCTTGTTGCGCACGAGGGTGGGGATGTCGGCGTAGGCCTTGGTGGTGACCTCGCCCGCGACATGCACCAGTCCGGTGGTGATCAAGGTCTCGACGGCTACGCGCGAGGAGGGGTCCTCGGTCAGGAGCGCGTCGAGAATCGTGTCGCTGATCTGGTCAGCGATCTTGTCGGGGTGACCCTCGGTGACGGATTCCGAGGTGAAGAGACGGCGGGACACATCGCTCCCTGGGGTTGCAGCGGCTGCTGGCTGATCATGGGTGGCGCGTCCGAGAGCTGCGCTCGGTGCGTGCCGCCCGCCAGCTTATCGGTCGCATCCGGCGGCCGGACCAGGTGTCTCGCTCTTTGGGAGGTTCGTGACGTGCGCCACGCACCTCACCGATAGGACAATCCGCTCACGCAGGCCGCCGACTTGAGGTTTATGGGATGGTTTCGCTCACCCGAGGGGCGGATCGTCACCTCGAACGGAACCTTTCGGAAACCAGATCCCACACCGTGTCGGCTAGGGCTTCCTTGGGCCCGTACGGAACCGGGGTCTCCCGGCCGTCGGCGGCGAGGACGACCGCCTCGTTCTCCTCCGCGCCGAAGGTCCTGCGCTCCCCCACCTCGTTGACCACGAGGAGATCGCACCCCTTGCGGCGGAGCTTGGCCCGGCCGTTGGCGAGGACGTCGTCGGTCTCGGCGGCGAATCCGACGACGATCTGTCCCGGCCGGGCCCGCTCGGCGGAGACCTCGGCGAGGATGTCGGGGTTGCGGACGAGGGTGACGGCGGGCGCCTCCTCGCCGTCCTTCTTCTTGATCTTGCCGGTGGCGTACGCGGCGGGCCGGAAGTCGGCCACGGCGGCGGCCATCACCACGACGTCCGCGTCGGGGGCGGCCTTCAGCACGGCCTCGCGGAGCTGGACGGCCGTGCCGACGCGCACGACATCGGCCCCGGCGGGGTCGGGCAGCCCGGTGCCGGTCTCGATCAGGGTGACCCTGGCCCCTCGGGCCACGGCGGTCCGCGCCAGCGCGTAACCCTGCTTGCCGGAGGAGCGGTTGCCCAGGAAGCGGACCGGGTCGAGGGGTTCGCGGGTGCCGCCGGCGCTGATCACCACATGGCGGCCCGCGAGGTCGGGCTCGGTGACCCCGCGCGCCAGCACCCGGCGGCAGACCTCGAAGATCTCACCGGGGTCGGGGAGCCGTCCCTTGCCGGTGTCCACACCGGTGAGCCGCCCGACCGCGGGCTCGATGACGACCGCGCCCCGGCAGCGCAGGGTCGCCACGTTCTCCCGGGTGGCCGGGTGCTCCCACATCTCGGTGTGCATCGCGGGGGCGAAGACCACCGGGCAGCGGGCGGTCAGCAGCGTGTTGGTGAGCAGGTCGTCGGCGAGCCCGTGGGCAGCCTTGGCCAGCATGTCCGCGGTGGCCGGGGCGACCACCACGAGGTCGGCCCGCTGACCGATCCGCACGTGCGGGACCTCGTGGACGTCCTGCCAGACCTCGTCGGAGACCGGGTGGCCGGAGAGCGCCGACCAGGTGGCCGCCCCCACGAAGTGCAGTGAGGCGGCGGTCGGCACGACCCGTACGTCGTGACCGGACTCGGTCAGCCGGCGCAGCAGCTCGCACGCCTTGTAGGCGGCGATGCCCCCGCTGACCCCCAGGACCACCTTCGGCTTGTCCACTGCGTCTCCCCGCACTCGGCACCATGACGTCGCACCATCGCGCTGCGACGTCCCGTCCCCATGCTGCCTCACCGCGCGCGGCGCGTTCATCCGGCCCCGGACACACCTCAGGCCCGACGGACGGGCCGTCGGGCCTGGAGTGAAGGTGCCGTGGTGCTGTCGCGTTACTGCGCGGGGCCCTCGATGGCCTCGGACGTCAGCAGACCGGCGTTGATCTCGCGGAGCGCGATCGACAGCGGCTTCTCGTGCACGTGGGTGTCGACGAGCGGACCGACGTACTCGAGGAGGCCTTCACCGAGCTGCGAGTAGTACGCGTTGATCTGGCGGGCGCGCTTGGCCGCGTAGATCACCAGGCTGTACTTCGAGTCGGTGGCCTCGAGGAGCTCATCAATCGGCGGGTTGATGATGCCCTCGGGCGTGGTGATGGAAGAGGACACTCTCTGCCTTCCGAAGGGGGTGTAGATCAAAGATCGAGGAGATCTGGACGATCGCCTGGATCTAGGCCTGAAGCATCAAGGCTAGCAGCTCGCGTGCGACATCCTCGACGGAGGTGTTGACCAGCGTCGTATCGAACTCCGCCTCGGCGGCCAGTTCGACCTTCGCGGCGGCGAGCCGGCGCTCGATGACCTCGGGGGGCTCGGTGCCCCGGCCGGTGAGCCGGCGCACCAGCTCCTCCCAGCTCGGCGGCGCCAGGAAGACCAGACGCGCGTCGGCCATCGACTGGCGGACCAGCCGGGCGCCCTGGAGGTCGATCTCCAGGAGGACCGGTTCGCCGGCCTCCAGGCGGTCCAGCACGGCGCGGCGCGGTGTGCCGTAGCGATTGCCCGCGAACTCGGCCCACTCCAGCAGTTCGCCGTTGGCGATGAGCTTGTCGAACTCCTCGTCGTCCACGAAGAAGTAGTGGACGCCGTCGCGCTCCCCGGGGCGCGGCTTGCGTGTCGTCGCCGACACGGAGAGCCAGACCTCGGGGTGCACGGAGCGCATATGGGCGACGACCGTGCTCTTGCCGACCCCCGAGGGGCCGGAGAGCACGGTCAGCCGCGGACGTACGTCCGGGGGTACGGGGGACGTCCCCCGGGATGTTGCAGCCATGGGGCGATTATCCAGGTTCTCAGGGGTGCCTGAGAACGTCAGGCGGGGCTGCCGCCGAACTCACGCTCCAGGGATGCGATCTGGTTGGAGCCAAGACCCCTGACCCGGCGGCTCTCGGAGATGCCGAGACGCTCCATGATCTGCTTGGCGCGGACCTTGCCGACGCCGGGCAGGGATTCCAGCAGTGCGGAGACCTTCATCTTCCCGATGACGTCGTTCTCCTGGCCCTGCTTGATGACCTCGTGGAGGGAGGCGCCGGAGTGCTTGAGTCGATTCTTGACCTCGGCCCGCTCCCGGCGAGCCGCGGCGGCCTTTTCGAGCGCGGCTGCGCGCTGTTCAGGGGTAAGGGGCGGAAGAGCCACGCCTACGTCACCTCGGATGTCGATCTGTCGGATACGGACCGGCGGGACGCTGGACGCCCCCCGCCAGGTGAGCGGAGAACACACTGTGCTCCCCGCTCTCGTCGGAGACTAGCGCCAAGGGCCGCCGTAGTCAGCGAGAACAGACGAAAAGTCCTGGTCAGCTGTGGCCGACCAGGACTTTCCGGGCATTTCAACCAGGTTTCCCGTCAGTAATTCGTCAACACGCTGTAAACGTGTCAGGGTCAACTGCCGGACACGGCGTCACGGACCTCTTCCGCGAACCGTTCGGCGGCTTCGCGCAGCCCGGACACGTCCGGTCCGTGGCGGAGCACGCCCCGGCTCACGCTGGGCACCACGTTTCCGACCGCGTCGCCGAAGACCGCCGGGAGGTCCGCGGGGGTCGCTCCCTGGGCCCCGATGCCGGGCGCGAGGAGCGGACCGTTGATCGCCAGGTTCACCCCGGCGTCGCCGAGCGTCGCGCCGACCACCGCGCCGACCGAGCCGAGCGGGGTCGCCCCGGCGTTCTCGGCGGCCATGTGGTCGAGCATCAGCTGGGCGAGCGAACGGCCGTCGGCCGCGGTGGCCCGCTGGACCTCGGCGCCCTCCGGGTTGGAGGTGAGGGCGAGGACGAAGACGCCCGCGCCCGAGACGGCCGCGGCGTCCAGCGCCGGGCGCAGCGAGCCGAAGCCCAGGTACGGCGAGACGGTGACCGCGTCCGAGAAGAGCGGCGAGTCCTTGTCCAGGTAGGTCGCCGCGTACGCCCCCATGGTGGAGCCGATGTCGCCGCGCTTGGCGTCCATCAGGACGAGCGCGCCGGCCGACCGCGCCTCCTCGACGGCCTTCTCCAGGACGGCGACGCCGCGCGAGCCGAAGCGCTCGAAGAACGCGGACTGCGGCTTGAGGACGGCGACCCGCTCGGCCAGCGCCTCCACGACGGTCCGGGTGAAGCGCTCCAGACCGGCGATGTCGTCGTCCAGGCCCCAGGAGGTGAGCAGCGAGGCGTGCGGGTCGATGCCGACGCAGAGCGGCCCGCGGGTATCCATGGCGTGACGCAGCCGGGCGCCGAAGGGTTCGGGGGTCACGGGGCGGCCTTCTTCCGGGTCTCGGCGCCGACGGCCTCGGCGAGGGTGGCGTACGGGGAGGCGGCGAGCCGGGCGGCGAGGCCCTTGTGGATCGCGCGGGCGTAGAAGGGGCCCTCGTAGATGAAGGCGCTGTAGCCCTGGACGAGGGTGGCTCCGGCGAGGATGCGCTGCCAGGCGTCCTCGGCGTTCTCGATGCCCCCGACGCCGACGAGCGTGATCCGGTCCCCCACGCGGGCGTACAGACGGCTCAGGACCGCCAGGGAGCGCTCCTTGAGGGGCGCGCCGGAGAGTCCGCCGGTCTCCCCCACCAGCTCCGGGCCGGACGTCAGGCCCAGACCCTCGCGGGCGATGGTGGTGTTGGTGGCGATGATGCCGTCCAGGCCCAGTTCCACGGCGAGGTCCGCGACCGCGTCGACGTCCTCGTCCGCGAGGTCCGGGGCGATCTTGACGAGCAGCGGGACGCGCCGGGTGGTGACGGTGCGGTCGGCGGCCTCACGGACCGCGGTGAGGAGCGGGCGCAGCGACTCGGTGGCCTGGAGGTTCCGCAGGCCGGGGGTGTTGGGCGAGGAGACGTTGACGACCAGGTAGTCGGCGTGGGCGGCCAGCCGCTCGGTGGACTTCACGTAGTCGGCGGCGGCCTCGGCCTCCGGGACGACCTTGGTCTTGCCGATGTTGACGCCGACGGTGGTGCGGAAGACCGGGTTGCGGGCGGCGAGGCGGGCGGCGACGGCGGCGGAGCCCTCGTTGTTGAAGCCCATGCGGTTGATCAGCGCACGGTCGGCGACCAGCCGGAAGAGGCGCTTCGCGGGGTTGCCGGGCTGCGGTTCGCCGGTGACGGTGCCGATCTCGATGTGGTCGAAGCCGAGCATCGCCATGCCGTCGATCGCGACGGCGTTCTTGTCGAAGCCGGCGGCGAGCCCGAAGGGGCCGTGCATCCGCAGGCCGAGGGCCTCGGTGCGCAGTTCCTCGTAGCGGGGGGCGAGGGCGGCGGCGACGTAGGTGCGCAGGACGGGGATCCGGGCGGCGAGGCGGATCCAGCGGAAGGCGGCGTAGTGGGCCTGCTCGGGGTCCATCCGCTGGAAGATCAGCCGGAAGAAGAGCTTGTACATGGGGAGTTGTCCTCGGGTGCTCGGTTCTCGACGGGGCTCGACGGGCTCGCGGAGAGGGGGACACCGTTCTCGGTGTCCCCCTCTCCGGACGCTCCCTAGTCGCGTGCCGCGGTCAAGTGTTCCGCGTGTTCCTGGAGGGAACGGACCCCGACGTCGCCGTGGTTGAGGGCGTCGATGCCCTGGACGGCGGCGGCGAGCGCCTGGACCGTGGTCAGGCACGGTACGGAACGGGCCACGGCCGCGGTGCGGATCTCGTACCCGTCGAGCCGGCCGCCGGTGCCGTACGGCGTGTTGACGATGAGGTCGACCTCGCCGTCGTGGATGAGCTGGACGATGGTCTTCTCGCCGTTCGGCCCGGCGCCCTCGGACTGCTTGCGCACGACGGTGGCGTTGATGCCGTTGCGCTTGAGGACCTCCGCGGTGCCGGAGGTGGCCAGCAGCTCGAAGCCGTGGGCGACCAGCTCGCGGGCCGGGAAGATCATCGAGCGCTTGTCCCGGTTGGCGACCGAGATGAACGCGCGGCCCTTGGTCGGCAGCGGGCCGTAGGCGCCGGCCTGCGACTTGGCGTACGCCGTGCCGAAGACCGAGTCGATGCCCATGACCTCGCCGGTGGAGCGCATCTCCGGGCCGAGGACCGTGTCGACGCCCCGGCCGTGGATGTCGCGGAAGCGCGACCACGGCATCACGGCCTCCTTGACGGAGATCGGCGCGTCCAGCGGCAGGGTGCCGCCGTCGCCGGTCCTCGGCAGCAGGCCCTCCTCGCGCAGCTCGGCGATGGTCGCGCCCAGCGAGATGCGGGCGGCGGCCTTGGCGAGCGGGACGGCGGTCGCCTTCGAGGTGAAGGGGACCGTGCGGGAGGCGCGCGGGTTGGCCTCCAGGACGTAGAGGATGTCGCCGGAGAGCGCGAACTGGATGTTGATCAGCCCGAGCACGCCGACGCCCTTGGCGATGCCCTCGGTCGAGGCGCGCAGCCGCTTGATGTCGAAGCCGCCGAGGGTGATCGGGGGCAGGGCGCAGGCCGAGTCGCCGGAGTGGATGCCGGCCTCCTCGATGTGCTCCATGACGCCGCCGAGGTAGAGCTCGTGGCCGTCGTAGAGGGCGTCCACGTCGATCTCGATGGCGTCGTCGAGGAAGCGGTCGACCAGGACCGGCCGGGTGGGGCTGATCTCGGTGGACTCGGAGATGTACGAGGCCAGGCGCGTCTCGTCGTACACGATCTCCATGCCGCGTCCGCCGAGGACGTAGGACGGCCGTACGAGGACGGGGTAGCCGATCTCGTCGGCGATGGCCTTGGCCTCGCCGAAGGTGGTGGCGGTGCCGTGCTTGGGGGCGGGCAGTCCGGCCTCGGCGAGGACCCGGCCGAAGGCGCCGCGGTCCTCGGCGGCGTGGATGGCCTCCGGGGAGGTGCCGACGACGGGCACGCCGTTGTCCTTGAGCGCCTGGGAGAGGCCGAGCGGGGTCTGGCCGCCGAGCTGCACGATGACGCCGGCGATCGGCCCCGCCAGCGATTCGGCGTGCACGATCTCCAGGACGTCCTCCAGGGTGAGCGGCTCGAAGTAGAGCCGGTCGGAGGTGTCGTAGTCGGTGGAGACGGTCTCGGGGTTGCAGTTGACCATGACGGTCTCGTAGCCGGCGTCGCTCAGGGCGAAGGAGGCGTGCACGCAGGAGTAGTCGAACTCGATGCCCTGGCCGATGCGGTTGGGGCCCGAGCCGAGGATGATCACGGCCGGCTTGGTGCGGGGCGCGACCTCGCTCTCCTCGTCGTAGGAGGAGTAGAAGTACGGCGTCTTCGCGGCGAACTCGGCGGCGCAGGTGTCGACCGTCTTGTAGACCGGGCGGATGCCGAGCGCGTGCCGGACCTCGCGGACGACGTCCTCGCGCAGCCCGCGGATCTCACCGATCTGGGCGTCGGAGAAGCCGTGCCGCTTGGCCTCGGCGAGCAGGTCGGCGTCCAGGCGCTCGGCGGAGGCCAGCTCGTCGGCGATCTCCTTGATCAGGAAGAGCTGGTCGACGAACCAGGGGTCGATCTTCGTGGCGTCGAAGACCTCCTCCTGGGTGGCACCGGCACGGATGGCCTGCATGACGGTGTTGATGCGGCCGTCGGTCGGGCGGACCGCTTCCGCGAGCAGTTCGGCCTTGTCACCGACCGGGCCGGTGAAGGCGAACTGCGAGCCCTTCTTCTCCAGTGAGCGCAGGGCCTTCTGGAGGGCCTCGGTGAAGTTCCGGCCGATCGCCATGGCCTCGCCGACCGACTTCATCGTGGTGGTGAGGGTGGAGTCGGCGGAGGGGAACTTCTCGAAGGCGAAGCGCGGGGCCTTGACGACGACGTAGTCGAGGGTCGGCTCGAAGGAGGCCGGCGTCTTCTCGGTGATGTCGTTGGGGATCTCGTCCAGGGTGTAGCCCACGGCCAGCTTGGCGGCGATCTTGGCGATCGGGAAGCCGGTGGCCTTGGAGGCGAGCGCCGAGGAGCGGGAGACGCGCGGGTTCATCTCGATGACGATGACCCGGCCGTCGGCGGGGTCGATGGCGAACTGGATGTTGCAGCCGCCGGTGTCGACGCCGACCTCGCGGATGATCGCGATGCCGACGTCGCGCAGCCGCTGGTACTCGCGGTCGGTGAGCGTCATGGCCGGGGCGACGGTGATGGAGTCGCCGGTGTGGACGCCCATCGGGTCGAAGTTCTCGATGGAGCAGACGACCACGACGTTGTCGTTCCGGTCGCGCATCAGCTCCAGCTCGTACTCCTTCCAGCCGAGGATGGACTCCTCCAGGAGCACCTCGGTGGTCGGGGAGAGCGTGAGGCCCTGTCCGGCGATGCGGCGCAGCTCCTCCTCGTCGTGGGCGAAGCCGGAGCCGGCGCCGCCCATGGTGAAGGAGGGGCGGACGACGACGGGGTAGCCGCCGAGGGTGTCGACGCCGGCGAGCACGTCGTCCATGGAGTGGCAGATGACCGAGCGGGCGGACTCGCCGTAGCCGGTCTTCTCCTTGACGGCCTCGACGACGCCCTTGAAGAGGTCGCGGTCCTCGCCCTTGTTGATCGCCTCGACGTTGGCGCCGATCAGCTCGACGCCGTACTTCTCCAGCACACCGTTCTCGTGCATGGAGATCGCGGTGTTCAGCGCGGTCTGGCCGCCGAGGGTGGGCAGGAGCGCGTCGGGGCGCTCCTTGGCGATGATCTTCTCGACGAACTCGGGGGTGATCGGCTCGACGTAGGTGGCGTCGGCGATCTCCGGGTCGGTCATGATCGTCGCCGGGTTGGAGTTCACCAGGATGACGCGCAGGCCCTCGGCCTTGAGGACGCGGCACGCCTGGGTGCCGGAGTAGTCGAACTCGGCGGCCTGGCCGATGACGATCGGACCGGAGCCGATGACCAGGACGGACTGGATATCGGAGCGCTTAGGCACGCTGGCCCTCCATCAGGGAAACGAAGCGGTCGAAGAGGTACGCGGCGTCGTGCGGGCCGGCGGCCGCCTCGGGGTGGTACTGGACGCTGAACGCGGGCCGGTCCAGGAGCTGGAGCCCCTCGACGACCTGGTCGTTCAGGCAGACGTGGGAGACCTCGGCGCGGCCGAACTCCGTGTCGGAGACCTTCTCCAGCGGGGCGTCCACGGCGAAGCCGTGGTTGTGCGCGGTGACCTCGACCTTGCCGGTGGTGCGGTCCTGCACCGGCTGGTTGATGCCACGGTGGCCGTACTTCAGCTTGTAGGTGCCGAAGCCGAGGGCGCGGCCGAGGATCTGGTTGCCGAAGCAGATGCCGAAGAGGGGGGTGGAGCGCTCCAGGACACCGCGCATGAGGGCGACCGGGTGGTCGGCGGTGGAGGGATCGCCGGGGCCGTTGGAGAAGAAGACGCCGTCCGGCTCCACCGCGTACACGTCCTCCAGGGTGGCGGTGGCGGGCAGCACGTGGACCTCGATGCCGCGCTGGGCCATCCGGTGCGGGGTCATGCCCTTGATGCCGAGGTCGATCGCGGCGACGGTGAACTTCTTCGTGCCGATCGCGGGGACGACGTAGCTCTCCTTGGTGGCCACCTCGGCGGAGAGGTCGGCGCCGGTCATCTCGGGGGCCTGGCGGACCTTGGCCAGCAGGGTGCCCTCGTCGGGGATCGCCTCGCCGGAGAAGATCCCGACGCGCATCGCGCCGCGCTCGCGCAGGTGGCGGGTGAGGGCGCGGGTGTCGACGCCGCTGATGCCGACGACGCCCTGGGCCGCGAGCTCCTCGTCGAGCGTGCGCTGCGAGCGCCAGTTGGAGGGCTTGCGGGCGGGGTCGCGGACGACGTAGCCGGAGACCCAGATGCGGCCCGACTCGGGGTCCTCGTCGTTGACGCCGGTGTTGCCGACGTGCGGGGCCGTCATGACGACGACCTGGCGGTGGTACGAGGGGTCGGTCAGCGTCTCCTGGTAGCCGGTCATGCCGGTGGAGAACACCGCCTCGCCGAAGGTCTCCCCCACGGCCCCGTAGGCGCGGCCGCGGAAGGCGCGGCCGTCCTCCAGGACGAGTACGGCGGGGGTCCGGGCCCCCCGGGTGGAGATCGTCATCGTGCGGTGCCTTCCGTCGTGGTGCTGGTGAGTTCCGTGGCGGCCGAGGGGCCGGTGAGCCGGTGGACGGCTTCGACCCAGGCGTGGTGCTCGGCGGCGCGGTCGGAGCGGAAGCCGGAGTCGATCAGCGTCCCGCCGTGCGCCCAGGTGATGATCAGCAGGCCGCCCTCGGGGAGGACCTTGCCCGCGAGCGCCTTGTCGAGCCGGGCTTCGCGCAGGGCGTCGGCCGGGATGAAGAAGTCGGTGTCTCCGGGGCGTCCGACGCGCAGGCCGCGGGCGGTGAGCGTCAGCTCGGCGCGGCTGCGGGTGCCGAGTCCGTGCGCGACGATGCGGTCGAGCCACTGCCCGGCGGTGGTGGAGGCGTGGTAGCGCCCTTCCAGCGTCAGCAGCACCTCGTCGGAGGCGAAGTCCTCGGGGGACTCCGGGAGCTCCGGCAGGCCGGACTGGAGGCTGGCGCGCCACTTCCAGCCCTGGCGCATCAGCCAGTAGACGAGGGCGATGAGGACGAGCAGGCCGGCCACCCAGGCGATGCGGGCGGCCCAGTCCGTCACTTCCGCCGACCTCTTCTCGGCGGCCAGGTGGTACAGGGGGGTCAGAGTGATCACGCGAGCTTCCCGTCGACGACCGTGGCACGGCCCCGCAGGAAGGTGTGGGTGACGCGGCCCGGCAGCTCACGGCCCTCGTAAGGGGTGTTGCGGCTGCGGGACGCGAAGCCCGCGGGGTCCACGGCTCCACGGTATGCCGGATCGACCAGAGTGAGGTTGGCGGGCTCACCCGCCGAGACGGGCCGGCCGTGTCCCTCCAGCCGGCCGATGGCGGCGGGGCGGAAGGACATGCGGTCGGCGACGCCCGCCCAGTCGATCAGGCCGGTGTCCACCATCGTCTGCTGGACGACCGAGAGCGCGGTCTCCAGGCCCACCATGCCCATGGCGGCGGCGGCCCACTCGCAGTCCTTGTCCTCGTGCGGGTGCGGGGCGTGGTCGGTGGCGACACAGTCGATCGTGCCGTCGGCCAGGGCCTCGCGCAGGGCCAGGACGTCGGCCTCGGTGCGCAGCGGCGGGTTCACCTTGTAGACCGGGTTGTAGGTGCGGACCAGCTCGTCGGTGAGGAGGAGGTGGTGCGGGGTGACCTCGGCGGTGACGTTCCAGCCCTTGGACTTGGCCCAGCGGACGATCTCCACGGAGCCGGCGGTGGAGAGGTGGCAGATGTGGACGCGGGAGCCGACGTGGGCGGCGAGGAGGACGTCGCGGGCGATGATCGACTCCTCGGCCACGGCGGGCCAGCCGCCGAGGCCGAGTTCGGCGGAGACGACGCCCTCGTTCATCTGGGCGCCCTCGGTGAGGCGGGGCTCCTGGGCGTGCTGGGCGACGACGCCGTCGAAGGCCTTCACGTACTCCAGGGCGCGGCGCATGATCACCGCGTCGTCGACGCACTTGCCGTCGTCGGAGAAGACCTTCACCCCGGCGGCCGAGTCGTGCATCGCGCCCAGTTCGGCGAGCTGCTTGCCCTCCAGGCCGACGGTGACCGCGCCGATGGGCTGGACGTCGCAGTAGCCGGACTCCTTGCCGAGCCGCCATACCTGCTCGACGACGCCGGCGGTGTCGGCGACGGGGAAGGTGTTGGCCATGGCGTGGACGGCGGTGAATCCGCCGATCGCGGCCGCCCTGGTGCCGGTGAGGACGGTCTCGGAGTCCTCGCGGCCGGGCTCGCGCAGGTGGGTGTGGAGGTCGACCAGGCCGGGCAGCAGGATCTGCCCCTCGGCCTCGACGACGGTGGCGCCCTCGGCGTCGAGGCCGGGGCCGACCTCGGCGATGGTCCCGCCGTCGATCAGGACGTCCTGCGGTTCGCCGCCGAGGATGCGCGCACCGCGAATGATGATCTTGCTCATGATTACTTGTTCTCCTCGGTACGGGCGGGGGCGGCGGACAGAGCGGTGTCGGAGCCGCCGAGCAGCAGGTAGAGCACGGCCATCCGGATGGAGACGCCGTTGGCGACCTGCTCGACGACCGTGCAGCGGTCGGAGTCGGCCACCTCGGCGGTGATCTCCATGCCTCGGACCATCGGGCCGGGGTGCATGACGATGGCGTGTTCGGGCATCTTCGCCATCCGCTCGCCGTCCAGGCCGTAGCGGCGGGAATATTCGCGCTCGGTCGGGAAGTAGGCGGCGTTCATCCTCTCGCGCTGCACACGCAGCATCATCACCGCGTCGGACGTCGCCAGCACGTCGTCGAGGCTGTAGCTGACGTCGCAGGGCCACTGCTCGACGCCCACGGGCACCAGGGTGGGCGGGGCCACCAGGGTGACGTGCGCGCCGAGCGTGGTCAGCAGGTGGACGTTGGAGCGGGCGACGCGGCTGTGCAGGATGTCGCCGACGATCGTGATGCGGCGGCCGTCGAGGTCGCGGCCGAGCCCGGCGTCCGCGCCGACGAGCCGGCGGCGCATGGTGAAGGCGTCCAGCAGGGCCTGGGTGGGGTGCTCGTGGGTGCCGTCGCCGGCGTTGACCACGGCCCCGTCGATCCAGCCGGAGGTGGCGAGCCGGTAGGGGGCGCCGGAGGCGCCGTGCCGGATGACGACGGCGTCGGCGCCCATCGCCTCCAGGGTCAGCGCGGTGTCCTTCAGGGACTCGCCCTTGGAGACCGAGGAGCCCTTGGCGGAGAAGTTGATGACGTCGGCGGAGAGCCGCTTGGCGGCCGCCTCGAAGGAGATGCGGGTGCGGGTCGAGTCCTCGAAGAAGAGGTTGACGACGGTGCGGCCGCGCAGGGTGGGGAGCTTCTTGATCGGCCGGTCCGCGACCCGGGCCATCTCCTCGGCGGTGTCGAGGATCAGGACGGCGTCGTCGCGGGTGAGGTCGGCGGCCGAGATGAGGTGACGCTTCATCTGGGGTTCTCCGGGTGGCTGGAGGGAGTTTCAGGCATGCGGGCGCGCGGAAGCCGCCGTACGGCCCCGAAGGGCGTACGGAAGGGTTCGGGCTACCGCGGGTCCGCGGGGGTGGCCTGCTTGACGCCGAGCAGCACGGCGTCGCGGCCGTCCTCCTCGGCGAGCTGGACCTTGACCGTCTCCCGCAGCGACGTGGGGAGGTTCTTGCCGACGTAGTCCGCGCGGATCGGGAGTTCCCGGTGGCCGCGGTCGACGAGAACCGCGAGCTGCACGGCACGGGGGCGGCCGATGTCGCCGAGCGCGTCGAGGGCGGCGCGGATCGTGCGGCCGGAGAAGAGCACATCGTCGACCAGGACGACCAGGCTGCCCTCGATCCCCTCGCCGGGGATGTCGGTGCGGGCCAGGGCACGCGCCGGGCGGAGCCTCAGGTCGTCGCGGTACATGGTGATGTCGAGCGATCCGACCGGAGTCTTCCGGCCGGTGATCTGTTCGAGCTTGTCGGCCAGCCGGCGGGCGAGGAAGACGCCTCGCGTCGGGATGCCGAGCAGCACCACGTCGTCGGCGCCCTTGGCGCGTTCGACGATCTCGTGGGCGATACGGGTGAGAACACGGGCGATGTCGGGGGCCTCGAGAACGGGGCGCGCCGCGTTGCCGGTGCCGTCGGGCTGTGCGTCCATGGGAACGGACCTCCTTCTCCGCCTCACGGGACGGATCGTTAAAGGACGTCGAAATTGCGTCATCCACGCTACCAGGGCTTGCGCCCGGCTCCGGCCCCGCCCCCGGGGAGGCGCCGGTCCGGACCATCCGGCTTGACGCATCCAAGTAACGCTGCGTAACCTCACAGTGAGTTACCAGCCACGCGGCGGAGCCGCACACTGTTCCAGCGTCCGGGGAGCCATATGTCCAGCGAATACGCAAAACAGCTCGGGGCCAAACTCCGTGCCATCCGCACCCAGCAGGGCCTTTCCCTCCATGGCGTGGAGGAGAAGTCCCAGGGGCGCTGGAAGGCCGTCGTGGTCGGCTCGTACGAGCGCGGCGACCGTGCCGTGACCGTGCAGCGCCTCGCCGAGCTGGCGGATTTCTACGGGGTTCCGGTGCAGGAGCTGCTGCCCGGCACCACGCCGGGCGGGGCCGCCGAGCCGCCGCCGAAGCTCGTCCTGGACCTGGAGCGCCTCGCCCACGTCCCGCCGGAGAAGGCCGGTCCGCTGCAGCGCTACGCGGCGACCATCCAGAGCCAGCGCGGAGACTACAACGGCAAGGTGCTCTCGATCCGCCAGGACGACCTGCGCACGCTCGCCGTGATCTACGACCAGTCGCCGTCGGTGCTGACGGAGCAGCTCATCAGCTGGGGCGTGCTGGACGCCGACGCGCGCCGCGCGGTCTCCCACGACGAGAGCTGAGCGGGCGGGGCGGAGCCCCTGTCGCAGAAACGTGCCGCCGGGTGGGCGGGGCCTTCGGGCCCCGCCCACCCGGCGTTCTCGTACCCCCCCGCTGCCCACCGGCTGCGGGCGGAGAAGCCCGAAGGGCCCGCGGTCGGCTGACCGCGGGCCCTTCGGGGGTGGTGCGACCGAACCGTCGCGGCCGGGGCTACGGGGCCCGGCGGAGGTTCGGCTTGAGGTCCTTGAACCGGGCCAGCAGGCCGTTCACGAAGGACGGGGAGTCATCGGTGGAGAACTCCTTGGCGAGCTGGACGGCCTCGTCGATCACCACGGCGTCCGGGGTCTCGTCCAGCCAGATCAGCTCGTACGCACCGAGTCGCAGGATGTTCCGGTCGACGACCGGCATACGGTCGATCTCCCAGTCCACGGCATAGGTGACGATGAGGTCGTCGATCCGGTCCGCGTACTGCGCGTACCCCTCGACGAGCTCCATCGTGAACTCACCGACCGGCGGCTGACGGTCGTCGGTCCGCGAGAGCCGAACCCAGTCCGCGAGCACGCTCTGCACGGACTCACCGCGCTGGTCGGCCTCGAAGAGGATCTGGAAGGCGCGCTTGCGGGCCTTGTTCCGGGCAGCCACGGTTAGCTGTTCACCCGGCCGAGGTAGTCGCCCGAGCGGGTGTCGACCTTGATCTTCTCGCCGGTGGTGATGAAGAGCGGCACGCCGATCTCGTAACCGGTCTCCAGGGTCGCGGGCTTGGTGCCGCCGGTGGAGCGGTCGCCCTGCACGCCGGGGTCGGTGTGCTGGATCGTCAGCTCGACGGCCGCGGGCAGCTCGACGTAGAGCACCTCGCCCTCGTACTGCGCGACGGAGGCGGTGAAGCCCTCGATCAGGAAGTTGGCGGCGTCGCCGACGGCCTTGCGGTCGACCATGAGCTGGTCGTACGTGTCCATGTCCATGAAGACGAAGTACTCGCCGTCCATGTACGAGAACTGCATGTCGCGCCGGTCGATGGTGGCCGACTCGACCTTCACGCCGGCGTTGAACGTCTTGTCGACGACCTTCCCGGAGAGCACGTTCTTGAGCTTGGTGCGCACGAAGGCAGGGCCCTTGCCGGGCTTGACGTGCTGGAACTCGACGACGGACCAGAGCTGGCCTCCGTCGAGCTTGAGCACCATGCCGTTCTTGAGGTCGTTCGTGGAAGCCACGGTTGCGGAATCTCCTGGACTGAAGCTGGTGGAACGACCGAGGATCCGCGCTAGAGCGCGAGCAGCTCCTTGGTCGTCATGGTGAGTAGCTCGGGTCCGCCGTCCGCCTCGGGGCGCACGACGAGCGTGTCATCGATCCGGACACCGCCCCGGCCCGGAAGGTGGACCCCCGGTTCGACGGTGACCGGCACACAAGCGTCCAGTTTACCCATGGCTGTCGGTGCCAGTTGCGGGTCCTCCTCGATTTCGAGCCCCACACCGTGCCCGGTCCTCGGCTGAAGGCCCTCTCCGTACCCCGCCGTCTCCAGCATCTGGCGGGCGGCGCGGTCCACCTCCCGGTAGGCGGCGCCCGGTGCCAGGGCTTCCCGGCCGGCCCGCTGAGCGGCGAAAACGAGGTCGTACAGCTCGATCTGCCACTCCGCGGGGGCGGTGCCGATGACAAAGGTCCGGCCGATCTCGCAGCGGTAGCCGCGGTAGCTCGCGCCGAGCCGTACGGAGAGGAAATCCCCCTCCTCCACCCTGCGGTCGGAGGGCCGGTGGCGCCCCTGGCCGGAGTTGGGGCCGGTGCCCACGGAGGTCGGGAAGGCCGGGCCGTCCGCGCCGTGGTCGACGAGGCGGCGCTCCAGTTCGAGGGCGAGGTGCCGCTCGGTGCGGCCGACCAGGATCGATTCGAGGAGTTCGCCGAGTGCCTGGTCGGTGATCTCCGCGGCGATCCGGAGGCAGCCGATCTCCTCCTCGTCCTTGACGATCCGCTGCTGCTCCACGGTGAAGCCCAGATCGGCCAGCCTCAGGTGCGGAGCGGCCCGCCCCATGGCGCGGTGCCGGGCCACGGTCAGGTCGTGCTCCTCGACGGCGAGCGACTCGGCCCCCGCGGCGGCGGCGAGACCCGCGGCGGCGACCACCGGGTCCCCGTCCGGGGCGGGCAGCAGATCGACCCTGAGCGCCTCGTCGGGCCGTCCGTGGGCGGACTCCACGGTCGGGGCGCGGGGACAGAGCAGAACGTCCTCGCCGGGGCCGAGCAGCAGCACGGCTCCGGGGGGCGCTCCGCCCGCCAGATAGCGGACGTTGGCGGGGCGGGAGACCAGGGCGGCCGCGGAGCCCGCGGCGGCGCACCGGTCCCGGAGCAGCCCGCGTCGGACGGCGTGCACCTCAGACATGGTCCGAGCGTACGAGTGGCGGCGGCGGGCCGCCCGGCGGGCGCATCCGACCGGGGCACCACGCGCGGCCGGGGCACCTGGGCGGGCCGGGCGTGGCTCCCGGCTGCGGCCGTCCGGCACGGGGCCGCCGCCCGCCCGGCGCGGGCCCCGGACGGCCGGCGCACGGGGCGTGCGGTGCTACCAGGCGGGCGGGCTGGCGATGGAGCGGGCCAGCACGTCGTCCAGGACACGGGCGGTGGTCTCGACGTCGTAGGTGGAGTTGTCGATGATCGGGAGGCCGGAGCCGTACCAGCCGGCCATCCGGCCGTGGATGCGGGCGACCTCCTCGTCGGAGAGCCGGCGGTTGCCGCTGCGCTCCGCGTTGCGCTCCAGGACGATCTCCAGACCGGGCAGCAGGACCACGGGCAGCAGACCGGGACCCACGTGGCGCTTCCAGCCGCCGAGGCCGACGACCGGACGGTCGGGGAAGACGGCGTCGTCGAGGATGCAGGAGATGCCGTTGGCGAGGAAGTTGCGGGCGGCGAAGCCGCAGGTCCGGCGGGCCAGGCGGTACTGGGCCTCGGAGTGGTCGTTCCAGCCGGCCTGCGGGTCGGCGAAGCCGGAGCGGACCCATTCGCGCACGTCGTCGAGGGAGACATGGGCGGTGGGCACCCGGCGGCGGGCGGCCCAGAGCTTGGCCACGGTGGTCTTGCCCGCCCCGGCCGGGCCGATGAGCAGGACGGCGAGCGTCGCGCCGCCGGTGCCGGCCTCGGCGGGTGGAACGGGCAGAGGGACGGGGCCGCCGGGAGGCAGCTGGACGTGTCCGGTCCGGCCGCCGGCCTCACCGGCGGGGGGTGTGGGGCCGGTGCCGCTCCAGCCGGGGGCCGGGGCCTGGCCGGGGGCCGGCGGCGGCGAGGGCTGGGCGTGTCCGGGAGGCGGCGCCTGGCTGTGCGCGGGAGGCGGCGGAGGCGGGGAGTGGCCCGGAGCCGGCGGCCGGGAGGGGTGGGCCCGGCCCGCGGGCGGCGGGGGTATCGGGGGCTGCCCGGGGTGGCCGGGGTGGCCGGGGTGCTGGGCCTGGTACGGCCGGCCCACGTGCCCGATGCCGGGTCCGTGGGGCGGCGGCAGCGGGGCCCCCACTGCGTGCTGCATCCGGTGCCACTCCGTCTCGTAACCGCAACTGACGCTGATGGGAGGGCTACCGTACCCTCCCGGGCCGTCTCAGGGTGAACGGCCCGGGAGGGCGTGGAGTTGCCCCGTGGGCGCGGGGACTGTCAGCCCGTCAGCTCGTCGGCCAGGGCCCGCAGGGCGAGGCGGTAGGAGCCGATGCCGAATCCGGCGACCGTGCCCGTGGCCACCGCGGCGACCACGGAGGTGTGCCGGAACTCCTCACGGGTGTACGGGTTGGAGATGTGCACCTCGATCAGCGGGGCGGTGCGCTGGGCGGCCGCGTCCCGCATGCCGTACGAGTAGTGCGTGAAGGCGCCCGGATTGAGAACGACCGGAATCGAGCCGTCCGCCGCCTCGTGGAGCCAGCGGATCAGCTCGCCCTCGTCGTTGGTCTCCCGTACCTCGACGTCGAAGCCCAGCTCCTTGCCGAGCACCGTGCAGGTCTCGACGAGCCCGGCGTACGAGGTGGCCCCGTAGACGTCGGGCTCGCGCGAGCCGAGCCGGCCGAGGTTGGGGCCGTTCAGCACGAAGACCCTGCGGGTCACGCGGAGACCTCCCCGTAGGCGGCGAGCAGCACGGCGGGGTCGGGGCCCTCCAGGACGGTGGGCTTGCCGAGGCCGTCCAGGACGATGAAGCGCAGCAGGTCGCCGCGCGACTTCTTGTCGACCTTCATGTTCTCCAGCAGCTTGGGCCACTGGTCGCCGCGGTAGGCCAGCGGCAGGCCCACCGACTCCAGGACGGCGCGGTGCCGGTCGGCGGTGGCGTCGTCGAGACGTCCGGCGAGCCGGCCCAGCTCGGCGGCGAAGACCATCCCGATGGAGACGGCCGCGCCGTGGCGCCACTTGTAGCGCTCGTTCTTCTCGATGGCGTGGCCGAGGGTGTGGCCGTAGTTGAGGATCTCGCGGAGGCCGGACTCCTTGAGGTCGCTGGAGACGACCTCGGCCTTGACCCGGATGGAACGCTCGATCAGCTCGGCGGTGTGGGGACCGGACGGCGTCCGGGCGGCTTCGGGGTCCGCCTCGATCAGATCGAGGATGACCGGGTCGGCGATGAAACCGGCCTTGATGATCTCGGCCAGGCCGGAGACGTAGTCGTGGACCGGCAGCGACTCCAGGGCGGCCAGGTCGCACAGGACCCCGGCGGGCGGGTGGAAGGCTCCGACGAGGTTCTTCCCCTCGGCGGTGTTGATGCCGGTCTTGCCGCCGACGGCCGCGTCCACCATGCCGAGCACGGTGGTCGGGACGGCGATCCAGCGGACCCCGCGCAGCCAGCTCGCCGCGACGAACCCGGCGACGTCCGTGGTGGCGCCGCCGCCGATGCCGACGACGACGTCGGTACGGGTGAAGCCGGTCTGCCCGAGCGCCTTCCAGCAGTAGGCGGCGACCTCGACGGTCTTGGCCTCCTCCGCGTTGGGCAGCTGGACGGCGATGGCCTCGTACCCCTGGTCGGCGAGGTCCTGACGGACCGCCTCACCGGTCTCGGCCAGCGCCTCGGGGTGCAGCACGGCGACCCGCCGGGCCCGGTCGCCGATCAGCTGGGGCAGTTCCCCGAGGAGCTGGTGGCCGACGAGGATCTCGTACGGGTCCGAGCCCGCCGAGTCCGCTACCTGGATGCGGGTGGGTCCCTGCTGCGTCATGCCGGTGCTCTCCACGCCGGGGGCGGCTGCGCCCTCCGGCAGTTCCAGTGCGTCGATGATCGCCCGGGCGACCTCTTCGGGGGTGTGCTCGTCGGTGGCGACGACGGTACGGGCGACCTCTTCGTACAGATGACGGCGGGCGTCCATCAGCTCGCGCCACTGCCGCCGCGGGTTGACCGCGAGCAGCGGGCGGGCCGTGTTCAGCCCGACGCGCCGCACGGCCTCCTCCACGTCCATGGAGAGGTAGACGACCGGAAGGCCGGCCACCAGCTCCCTGGTCTCCGCGTCCAGGACGGCGCCGCCGCCGAGGGAGAGGACGCCGGTGTGTTCGGCGACGGCCGCGGCGACGGCCCGGCGCTCCAGGGCGCGGAAGTGCTCCTCGCCCTCGTCGTAGAAGATCTCCGCGATCGGCTTGCCCGCCTCGGTGACGACGTCCGCGTCGGTGTCCCGGTAGGTGGTGCCGAGCCGGGCGGCGAGCAGTTCGCCGACGGTGGACTTGCCGACGCCCATCGGGCCGACGAGGACGACCAGGGGGCCGCTCATCGGATCTGGAGGTGGTCGAGGTACGACTGCACGTTGCGGTGGGTCTCGGCCACGCTGTCCCCGCCGAACTTCTCCGCGACCGCGTCGGCCAGGACCAGGGCGACCATCGCCTCCGCGACGATGCCCGCGGCCGGGACGGCGCAGACGTCGGAGCGCTGGTGGTGCGCCTTGGTGGCCTCGCCGGTGGTGACGTCCACGGTGGCCAGCGCGCGCGGCACGGTGGCGATGGGCTTCATCGCGGCGCGCACGCGCAGCAGCTCACCGGTGGTCAGCCCGCCCTCGGTGCCGCCGGAACGGCCCGAGGTGCGCTTGATGCCGTCCTCGGTGGCGACGATCTCGTCGTGTGCCCGGGAGCCGGGCACCCGGGCCAGGTCGAAGCCGTCGCCGACCTCGACGCCCTTGATGGCCTGGATGCCCATCAGCGCGGCGGCGAGCCGGGCGTCCAGGCGCCGGTCCCAGTGCACATGCGAGCCGAGCCCCACCGGCACGCCGTACGCCAGCACCTCGACGACGCCGCCGAGGGTGTCGCCGTCCTTGTGGGCCTGGTCGATCTCGGCCACCATCGCCTTCGAGGCGTCGGCGTCGAGGCAGCGCACCGGGTCGGCGTCCAGCTTCTCCACGTCGCCGGGGACCGGGACGACGCCGTACGGCGCCTTGGCCGCGGCCAGTTCGACGACGTGACTGACGATCTCGATGCCCGCGGTCTCCTTGAGGTAGGAGCGGGCGACGGCCCCGAGGGCGACGCGCGCGGCGGTCTCCCGGGCGCTGGCGCGCTCCAGGACCGGCCGGGCCTCGTCGAAGCCGTACTTCTGCATCCCCGCGAGGTCGGCGTGTCCGGGGCGGGGACGGGTCAGCGGGGCGTTGCGGGCGAGCTGGGACAGCTCCTGCGGGTCGACCGGGTCGGCCGACATGACCTGCTCCCACTTGGGCCACTCGGTGTTGCCGACCATGACGGCGACCGGGGAGCCCATGGTGAGGCCGTGCCGTACGCCGCCGAGGAAGGTGACCTCGTCCTGCTCGAACTTCATCCGCGCACCGCGGCCGTAACCGAGCCGTCGCCGGGCCAGCGCCTCCGCGACCATCCCCGTGGTGATCGGGACACCGGCGGGAAGACCCTCCAGCGTCGCCACCAGTGCGGGGCCGTGCGACTCCCCCGCGGTCAGCCAGCGCAACCTGCTCAACGGTGCTCCTCTTGCTCGCGCCTGAAATCCGACGGCGCCACCGGGTGCGCGGCCCTGGTCCGCCGCCCTCGATCCTCCCACGACCGGGGGCACGATCCGGCCTCCGGTCCAGCAGACGGACGGGCGGTCCGGTGGGCGGACCGGTCAGCGGGCCGCGAGCGCCGCTTCCCCGGCGTGCCGCATCGCGGCCAACGGCGCCGGAACGCGCCCGGTCACCTGCTCGACCTGAAGCAGGGCCTGGTGGACGAGGAGGTCGAGGCCGCCGACGACCGCCCCGCCGTGCGCGGACCAGGCGGCGGCGAGGCCGGTGGGCCACGGCTCGTACAGCACGTCGAAGAGGATGCCCGGAGCCTCCGGCACGGATCCGGCCAAGTCGTCGGTGGCTCCGGCGGGGGTGGTGGCGATGACCAGCGGTGCGCCGAGGGCCGCTGCCGCGTCCGACCAGTCGGCGGTCACGACGTCGACCCCCAGCCGCTCCCCCCAGCCCCGCATCTCGGCGGCGCGCTCGGGGCTGCGCACATACGCCGTGACCGGACCGGCGCAGACCACGGCGAGCGCGGCGAGGGCGGAGGAGGCGGTGGCGCCGGCCCCGAGGACGGCGGCGGACTCGACCTTGTCGACGCCGCGTTCCCGCAGGGCGGCGACCATGCCGGGGATGTCGGTGTTGTCCCCGACCCGGCGGCCGTCCTCGGTGAACACGACCGTGTTCACGGCCTCCACGGCAGCGGCCGTCGCGCTGATCTCGTCGAGGAGCGGGATGACCGCCCGCTTGAGCGGCATGGTCAGCGACAACCCCGCCCAGGAGCCGTCCAGACCTTCGACGAAGCCGGGCAGCGCCGCCTCGTCGACCTCGAACCGGTCGTAGGACCAGTCTTCCAGGCCGAGTTCGGCGTAGGCGGCGCGGTGCAGGACCGGGGAGAGGGAGTGGGCGATGGGCGAGCCGAGGACGGCTGCCCGGCGTGGCTCGCTCACTGGCCGCCCTTCCCGTCCTCGTACTCCCGGCGGTTCTTCTCGTGCTCCTCGTTGGTCTCGGCGAAGACGGTCTTGTCCTCGTTGATCGAGACGAAGTAGTACCAGGGGCCCGGTGTGGGGTTCATGGCCGAGTGCAGGGCGTCCGCACCCGGGTTGCTGATCGGACCGGAAGGCAGACCGACGACCTTGTACGTGTTGTAGGGGTCGTCGATCTTCCGCAGATCGTCGACGGCACCCACGTCCAGCGTGCTCTGGCCCTTGATGTAATTGACCGTCGAGTCGAATTCCAGCCGGCCGACCGTCTCCATGTTGCCCGGCTTGAGCCGGTTGTAGACGACCCGCGCGACCTTGTCGAAGTCGTGCTTGTACTTGCCTTCGACCTGCACGAGGCTAGCGACGGTGATGAGCTCCCACGGGGTCTTCAGGCCGAGCTTCCTGGCGCCGGCCTCCAGGTCGAGCTTGCCGTACTCCTTGTTCGCGCGGGTGACCATCCGCTTCAGGGCGTCTTCGGGCTTCGATCCCTTGGAGACCGGGTAGGCCGCCGGGTAGAGGAAGCCCTCCAGCGGGTCCTTCACATCCGGGTTGTCGTCGGCCCAGTCGGGCAGGCCCAGGGACTCCGCCTTGGTCTTGGCGATCTTCGCCGTGGTGCCCTTCTCCAGCTTCAGCCGGGTGTCGATCATCTCGTAGACCTTCGCGTTACGGGTCCCCTCCGGGATCACGAAGGCGTTCTGGCTCTTCGGGTCCAGCATGAGCCTGATCGCGCTGGCCGCCGACATCTCCTTCTTCAGGAGGTAGACCCCGGCCTGGAGCGACTTGCCCTTCGGGTTGTCGTTCTGCGCCGCGACGAACGCGTCGGAGGACTTGATGACGCCCTTCTTGCGCAGGATGTTGGCGATGTCGTACCCGAAGGCCCCTTCGGGGATCTCGACCTCGACCTGCTCGCCGGTGCCCGACCCCGCGTAGTCGGCCGGGGCGCCGAACTGTTTCTGCCAGAAGGTGTAGCCGACGTACCCGACGCCGCCGAGACCGCCCACCAGGACGACGGAGACCACCAGGCAGGCACAGCCGCTGCGGTTCTTCTTCTTGCCCTTGCCGCCCCGCCGCTCGCTGCCCCTGCGGTCGCGGCGCGCGGAGCGCGATCCGTCGTCGTCGGGGTCATCGTCGTCGTCGCGCGGCTCACGGCCGGCCGGTTCGTCGGAGCCGGTGAAGAAGGGGTGCGTCTCCTCCTGCGGCTGGTCCGGGTCCCAGTCGGTCGGCCCCTGCTGCTGAGGCTGCTGTGCGGGCGCGGCCTCACGACGGCCGGGGGGCTGCGGCGGAGGGTATGCCTCCGGCGTGCCGTAGTAGTCCTGGCCCGTGTCGTAGCCACCGGGCTGCTGGGCGTACGGGCCCTGGGGCTCGGCCCCGTAGGCCGCCCCCGCCTGCTGTCCGGTGGCCCAGCCGCCGTCGTACTGCGGCTGGGCGCCCGGCTGCTGGGCGTACGGGTCCTGCTGGTGCGTTCCGTACTGCTGCGGCGGCTGCCCGTACTGCTGGTTCTGGTGCTGCTGGCCGTACGGGGGCTGCTGCGGGTACTGCTGGTGGTTCTGGCCCTGGTGCTGCGGGTAGGTCTGCTGCTGGGGCGCGTACTGCTGGTTCTGGTGCTGCTGCGCGTACGGGTCCTGCGGGTAGGGCTGCTGCTGGTCGCCGTACCGGCTCTGGCCGTGGGCGGCCTGGCTGCCTCCCCATCCCTGGTCCCCGTACAAGGGGTCCTCGGGATGCCACGGTTCGGAGCCGGGTCCCCGGCCATACTCGGTCATCGATCCCCTAGAGCCGCGAGACGCTGTTCCGCCTCTTCGCTTCGCTGAGCGGTGATGTGTTCGAACCCACCGCCGCATCGCGCGGAACGTTACCGTATCGCGATCAGACCACCACTTCGACGCCCTCTCCGGGGGGATTGCCTGACGCCCGTTCGGACTCCAGAGCGTTCTGAAGGATCACCACAGCGGCAGCCTGGTCGATGACAGAACGGCCTTTCCTGGACTTCACGCCCGAGGCGCGCATCCCCTGGGCGGCCGTCACTGTGGTCATCCTCTCGTCCACCAACCGCACCGGAACGGGTGCGATCGCACGGGCGAACTCCCGGGCGAACGCCCGGACCTTGGCGGCCGCCGGGCCCTCGCCCCCGCCGAGCGAGCGCGGCAGCCCGAGGACGACCTCGATCGGCTCGTACTCCTCCACGATGGCCGCCAGCCGCCGGTGGGCGGCCGGGACATCGCGTCCCGGCACGGTCTCCACCGGCGTGGCCAGGATCCCGTCGGGGTCGCACGAGGCGACCCCGATCCGGGCGTCCCCGACGTCGACGGCGAGCCGCCGGCCTCGGCGCATCCGCGTCATCGCGCTCGTCACGCCGTCTCGGTGACGAGGCGTTCGACCGCGGCGACGGCGTCTCCGATGGCGGCCGGGTTCGTGCCGCCGCCCTGGGCGACGTCCGGCTTGCCGCCGCCACCGCCGCCGAGGGTCTTGGCGGCGGTGCGCACCAGGTCACCGGCCTTGAGACCGCGCTCACGGGCGGCCTCGTTGGTGGCGATGACGGTGAGCGGGCGTCCGTTGGCCGTGGTGAACAGGGCCACGACGGCCGGGCGGCTGCCCTGGATGCGTCCGCGGACGTCCAGGACCAGCTTGCGCAGGTCGTCGGCGGAGGTGCCGTCGGGAACCTGGCCGGTGACCAGCGCGACGCCGCGGACGTCCTTGGCGGACTCGACCAGGCCGGCGGCGGCCGCGAGGACCTTCTCCGCGCGGAACTTCTCGATCTCCTTCTCGGCGTCCTTGAGCTTGCCGAGCATGCCCGCGATCTTCTCGGGAAGCTCCTCGGGACGGCCCTTGACCAGCTCCTGGAGCTGGGCGACGACCGTGTGCTCCTTGGCGAGGAAGTTGTACGCGTCCACGCCGACCAGGGCTTCGATGCGGCGCACGCCCGAGCCGATGGAGGACTCGCCGAGCAGCTTCACCAGGCCGAGCTGGGCGGTGTTGTGGACGTGCGTGCCGCCGCACAGCTCCTTGGAGAAGTCCCCGATGGTGACGACGCGGACCCGCTCGCCATACTTCTCGCCGAACTCCGCGATGGCGCCCTGCTTCTTGGCCTCGTCGATCGACATGACCTCGGCCTGGACGTCGAGCTCCCGCGAGAGGACCTCGTTGATCCGCTGCTCCACATCGGTGAGGACCGTGCCGGGGACGGCGGCGGGCGAGCCGAAGTCGAAGCGGAAGCGGCCCGGCGAGTTCTCCGATCCGGCCTGGGCGGCCGTGGGGCCGAGCGCGTCGCGCAGCGCCTGGTGCGTGAGGTGGGTGGCGCTGTGGGCGCGGGCGATGGCGCGGCGGCGGGTGGCGTCGATCGAGGCGAGGACAGGGGCTCCGACCGTCACCTCGCCGACCTGGACGACGCCCTTGTGGACGTGGACGCCCGGCACCGGCTTCTGGACGTCGCGGACCTCGATCACGGCGCCGGTGTCGAGCCGGATGCGGCCGGTGTCGGCCAGCTGGCCGCCGCCCTCGGCGTAGAAGGGGGTGCGGTCGAGGACGACCTCGACCTCGTCGCCCTCGGTGGCGGCGGGCGAGGGCACGCCGTCGACCAGCAGGCCGACGATGGTGGACTCACCCGCCACGCTGGTGTAGCCGGTGAACTCGGTGGCGCCGGAGGTGTCGGCGACCTCGCGGTAGGCGGAGAGGTCCGCGTGGCCGGTCTTCTTGGCGCGGGCGTCGGCCTTGGCCTTGTCGCGCTGCTCCTGCATGAGGCGGCGGAAGCCGTCCTCGTCCACGGAGAGCCCCTGTTCGGCGGCCATCTCCAGGGTCAGGTCGATCGGGAAGCCCCACGTGTCGTGGAGCAGGAACGCCTTGTCGCCGGCGAGGACCTTGCCGCCGGCGGCCTTGGTCTCGGTGACGGCGGTCTCCAGGATGTTGGTGCCACCCTTGAGGGCCTTGAGGAAGGCGGCCTCCTCGGCGAGCGCGACGGTCTCGATGCGCTTGCGGTCGGTGATCAGCTCCGGGTACTGCTGCCCCATGGTGTCGATCACGACGTCGACCAGGTCCTTGACGACCGTGCCGGTGGCGCCCAGGAGGCGCATGTTGCGGATGGCGCGGCGCATGATGCGGCGCAGCACGTAGCCGCGGCCCTCGTTGCCGGGGGTGACGCCGTCGCCGATGAGCATCACCGACGTACGGATGTGGTCGGCGACGACGCGGAGCGAGACGTCCGTGGACTGCTCGGCCCCGTAGCGGACCCCGGTCAGCTCGGTGGCCTTGTCCATGACGACGCGCAGGGTGTCGGTCTCGTACATGTTCTGCACGCCCTGGAGGATCATCGCGAGACGTTCCAGGCCGAGACCGGTGTCGATGTTCTTCGAGGGCAGGTCCCCGAGGATCGGGAAGTCGTCCTTGCCGTCGCCGGCGCCGCGCTCGTACTGCATGAAGACCAGGTTCCAGATCTCCACGTAGCGCTCGTCGTTGACGGCCGGGCCGCCCTCGACGCCGAACTCGGGGCCGCGGTCGTAGTTGATCTCCGAGCACGGACCGCACGGGCCGGGCACGCCCATGGACCAGAAGTTCGGCCCCATCCCCAGGCGCTGGATGCGCTCGGCGGGGACGCCGATCTTGTCGCGCCAGATGGCCTCGGCCTCGTCGTCGTCGAGGTAGACCGTGATCCAGAGCTTCTCCGGGTCGAGGCCGTAACCGCCGTCCTCGACGGACTTCGTCAGGATCTCCCAGGCGAAGGTGATGGCCCCCTCCTTGAAGTAGTCCCCGAAGGAGAAGTTGCCGCACATCTGGAAGAAGGTGCCGTGCCGGGTGGTCTTGCCGACCTCTTCGATGTCCGGCGTGCGGACGCACTTCTGCACGCTGGTGACGCGCGGGGCGGGCGGCTTGGCCTCGCCGAGGAAGTACGGCTTGAAGGGAACCATGCCCGCGGGGACCAGCAGCAGAGTCGGGTCGTCCGCGATGAGCGACGCCGAAGGCACGGCGGTGTGACCGCGCTCCTCGAAGAAGCTCAGCCAGCGGCGGCGAATTTCAGCCGACTCCATCAGTGGTCCTCATTCCGGTTGTTCGTGTTGTAGGGGAGCGTGCGGTGCGCGGCGGTGTTCGCGGGCGGCTCGGCCGCCTCGACGGCCCAGTGCCGCTGTACGGGAAGGTCCTGGTCGACCGGGGCCTGGAGGCCCAGTGCGCCGCCCAGTTCGGCTTCGCGCCTGACCATGCCCTCGCGTACGTCGAGGGCGAAGTCCTTGAGCTTGTGCCCGGTCTCGATCGCCTTGTCCGCGGCCTGCGCCGCGAGGCTTTCGGGGGTCAGTTGCTTCAGCTTGCGGTTGACCTTGGTGGTGGCCCACACGCCGGCGGCTGCGCCGGCGGTGAACCAGAACGTGCGGCGGAACATCGCTCGATCAGTCCTTCTGTCCGCGGGCGTTTCGGCGTTCGCGCCTGCGTTCGCGCGCCGAGGGTACGGTCCGGCCGACGATCACCGTACGGCGGGCGGAGCCGCGGCCCCGCGCCGGTTCCGGTTCGGGGGCGGCGCGGCGGCCGAGCGCCTGCCGTACGCCGTAGCCGAAGGCGGCGACCTTGACGAGGGGGCCGCCGAAGGTGGAGGCGACGGTGGTGGAGAGCGCGGAGGCGTTGGAGGTGACCTCCTGGACGTCGCTCGCGATGGCGTCGACCTTGTCCAGCTGGGTCTGGGCGGAGCGCACTGTCGCCGAGGCGTCCGCGAGCAGCGGAACGGCCTGATCGGTCACGTCCGCCACGAGTTTGGTGGTCGCCCTGAGCGTCTGGGCGAGCCTCACCAGCACCACGGCGAGGAACGAGACCAGGATTGCCCAGAAGACGGCCACGATGATCCCGGCCACCTCTCCACCGGACACAGTGCACCGCTCTCTGCTCGTCGATCGGCCCCCTCGGGGGCTTGCCTCCGTCGGTGCGGCCGGCTGCTGCCGGCCGCACACGATCGTCGTTCTTCGAGCCTATCGCGCCGTGCGTCCCCTCCCCTACCGCATTCTCCGCGGGGCGGCCGGCAGTCGTCCGACGAGATTGTACGGAGAGCTTTCAAGCCAGTACGCTCCGTGTCTCATGCGACGCCTGCAGGACCCCTTCCCGCGTCCCGGTGATCCGGACGCCCGCCCCGCGCCGCCGCCCGGCGGCCTTCCGGCCGAGCTCAACCCCTTCGTGGGGCGCGCCGGCGAACTGGCCGAGCTGGGAGGGTTGCTGGCGGAGGAGGCGCGGCTCGTCACCGTCGTCGGGGTGGCGGGCGTGGGCAAGACGCGGTGCGTCGTCCGGGTCGCGGCGCTCCGGGAGAAACGGTACTGCGACGGGGTCCTGCTGGCCGAGCTGTCCGCCGTGCGCGATCCCGATCTGCTGGAGCACGCCCTGATCGACGCTCTGGGGCTGACCGATCACACCGGCCGGCCGCCGCGCACCGTCCTCGTGGAGCATCTCCGCGAGCGCCGGACGCTGCTGGTCCTCGACGGTTTCGAACACCTCGTGGACGTCTGCGCCGATCTCGTCACCGAGCTGCTGCGCCGGGCTCCGGGGCTCCAGGTGCTCGCGGCCGGGCGCTGCCCGCTGCGGGTGGACGGGGAGCGGACGTTCCCGCTCGCCCCCATGTCCGACGGGGACGCGGTGGAGCTGTTCACCGAACGGGCGCGCGGCGTCCGGCCCGGCTGGGAGCCGACGGAGGGCGAGCGGGGAACGGTGCTGGAGCTCTGCCGCCGTCTCGACGGGATTCCGCTGGCGCTGGAGCTGGCGGCCGGGCGGCTGCGCGTCCTGTCGGTGGAGCAGGTGCTGCTGCGACTGGACGACCGGTTCCGGCTGCTGACCGGCGGCCGCCGGGGCGCGCCGCCCCGCCACCAGACGCTGCGTACGGCGATCGGCTGGAGCCATGAGCTGTGCACGCCCGAGCAGCGGTTGCTGTGGGCTCGGCTCTCGGTCTTCGCCGGGCAGTTCGACCTGGAGGCCGCGGAGTACATCTGCGGTGGGCCGGACCTGCCGGCCGAGTCGGTGCTCGACGTGCTGGACGAGCTGCTGGCCCAGTCGGTGGTGGAGCGCGAGGAATGCCCTGCCGGGGCGCGCTACCGGTTGCTGGACACGGTGAGCGAGTACGGGGCGCAGTGGCTGGCGGCCACCGGGGACACCCGGCGACTGCGGCGGCGGCACCGGGACTGGTTCCTGGGGCTCGCGACCTGGTGCGAGCTGGACTGGTTCAGTCCGCGGCAGGCGGAGGTGGCGGCGCGGATCGACGGTGAACTGCCCAACCTCCGCCGGGCGATGGAGTGTTCGATGGAGGACCCCGACGAGGTGCATCTGGCGCAGTACCTGGCCGGCACCCTGTGGTTCTACTGGGTCGGCTGCGGGCGGTTGTCCGAGGGGCGGCACTGGCTGGAGCACGTGCTGGAGGAGCCGGCCCCGTGCGACGCGGCACGGCTGAAGGTGCTGTGGGTGCTGGGCTACGTGGCGGTCCTCCAGGGAGATGCGGTCGCGGCGGTCTCGGCCCTCCAGGAGTGCCGGGAGGAGGCCGAGCGTTCCGGGAACGCTGCGGCGCTGGCGTACGCGGTGCACCGCATGGGATGCCTGGCGATCGTGACGGACGACATGCCGCGCGCCGAGGAGCTGCTGCGCGAGGCCCTGGGCCGCTACCGCGAGGCCGGCGAGCTGAACAGCAATGTGCTGATGGCGCAGGTCGAGCTGGCCATGGCGGTGGCGTTCCTCGGGGACCTGGACGCGGCGGCGGCGATCTGCGACGAGGTGCGGGAGGTCTGCGAGGACCACGGGGAGCGCTGGGCGCTGGCGTACGCGCTGTACGTCCTGGCGTACGCGGCGCTGCGCCGGGGGCGGACGGCGCGGGCGCGGCAGATGCTCGGGGAGTGCCTGGCGATCGGCCGGACGTTCAACGATCTGCTGGGAACGGTGCTGTCGCTGGAGCTGCTGGCCCTGGTGACGGCGGTCGAGGGGGACGCCGGGGAGGCCGCCGTCCTCCAGGGCGCGGCGGAGGGCATCTGGCCGTCGGTGGGCCTGCCGCTGTTCGGCTCGGTGTACTACGGGCGGCCTCGGGCGGAGTGCGAGGAGCAGGCGCGCCGGGAGCTGGGGAACGCGGCGTACGAGGAGGGGCTGCGGGCGGGCCGGCGGCTTGATCCGGCCACCGCGGTGGACCGGGCCCTGACCGGCAGCGGTCCGGCCCCGGCGGGGGACGGGCCGGGCACGGGCGGGGCGCCGCCGGCGGGGGAATCCGGGGGAACGCGAAGGCCCGCCGCCTCCCGGATGACAGGGAGGGGCGGGCCGGAGCGCTGGTGAGAGCGACTACGCCTGGATCAGCGGGCGTAGTACTCGACGACGAGCTGCTCGTCGCAGATCACCGGGATCTCCTTGCGGTTCGGGTCCCGGTCCAGGCGGAAGGCCAGGGCCTTCAGGTTCACCTGGAGGTAGCGCGGGGTCTCACCGTCGGTGTCGTAACCACCCTCGCGGGCCACCTGGAAGGGGACCTTGGAGCGGCTGCGCTCGCGGACCTGGACGATGTCGTCCGGGCGCACGCGGAAGGACGGCTTGTCGACCTTGCCGCCGTTGACCTCGATGTGGCCGTGGACGACCATCTGACGGGCCTGGTAGATGGTGCGGGCGATGCCCGAACGCAGGACCAGGGCGTCGAGGCGGCGCTCGAGCTCGACGACCAGCGCCTCGCCCGTCTTGCCCTCGGCCTTCTTGGCACGGTCGTAGGCGCGCGCCATCTGGCGCTCGCTGATGTCGTACTGCGCGCGCAGGCGCTGCTTCTCCAGCAGACGGACCTTGTAGTCCGAGTTCTGCTTGCGGCCACGGCCGTGCTCGCCCGGCGGGTACGGACGCGCTTCGAAGTACTTGACAGCCTTGGGCGTCAGAGCGATGCCGAGGGCACGCGACTTCTTGACCTTGGGACGCGACTGGTTAGGCACGTTCTCCAGACCTCCGTTGTAGGTTAGGTTAGGCTTACCTTACTCAAGGAGATCGCATGTCTTGCCCTGGGAACACCACTCACGTCACGGACAGCACAGGAAGCGGCAGCACCTCGAAGGAGGATGCTGCTACGACGGAAGGCCGATCAGATCGTGGTCAGCCGCGTCCCAGCGGGCCAGAAAACACTCGGATGCCGTCAGCAGCCGAACGCACACGAACTCTCGTACAGAGTACCTGCTCCGCGCTGCTCGTCGTACCGGGGCTGGATGCGGCCCGCGCGGAGCCGCTGATCCCGGACAGCAGGCGCGTGGGGCCCGACGGCGACGTGTTCCTCGAATTCCCCGCGCATTCCCCGGCAGTTCGGGCCGCGACGCACGCGCAGGGCGACGATCTGACGGCCGTGCTGGAGATCACGGACGTCGCCCCGGTCTCCGTACCGCACCGCATCCGGGGACGCGCGTGGATCTCCGGCTGGCTCACCTCCGTCCCCGGCCTCGCGGAGCCCGGCCGGATGATGCTGCGCCTGGAGTTCGGCGAGGCGTACGTGGACGACCTCTGGGGCGCCGACGACATCGACGCGGAGGACTTCCGGGACGCGGCCCCCGATCCGCTGGCCGCCCACGAGGCGGAGCTGCTCCAGCACCTGGCCGCCTCCCACGACGAGCAGGTGCGGGCCCTGTGCGGGCTGCTGGGCGAGCGCACCGCCCGCGCCCGCCCGCAGGACCGGCCGAGCGCCGTGCCCGTGGCACTGGACCGCTTCGGACTGCGGGTCCGCTTCATCGAGGGCCGGAGCTCCTGCTTCGACGCCCGCTTCGATTTCCCCGAGCCGGTACGGGACGTCACCGGGCTGCGCCGCGCCATGCACACCCTCTTCGAGGCGGCCTCACACTGAGCCGCCCCTCCCGTGTCACGCCGCGCGACCGGCGGCACGGGAGCGCAAGCCCACGACGGGCTCCGGAGCCGCCCTACGCCGGGTCCGCGCCCTCGCCCGCGCGGCCGAGGCGCTCGCGGACCCGCTCGACGACGTCCGCGTACCGCGCCTCCGCGCCGTACCGCGTAGGGGTGTAGTACTGCCGGTCGCGCACCGCGTCCGGGGCGTACTGCTGGGCGGCGATGCCCCCCTGCACGTCGTGCGGGTAGACGTACCCCCGGGCGTGGCCGAGCTTGGCCGCGCCCTTGTAGTGGCCGTCGCGCAGGTGGGCCGGGACGGGTCCCGCTAGCCCCCTGCGCACGTCGTCCTGCGCGGCGGAGATCGCCAGCGTCGCCGCGTTCGACTTGGGGGCGAGCGCCAGTGCGATGGTGGCGTGGCTGAGGGTGAGCGCCGCTTCCGGGAAGCCGATCATGGCCACCGCCTGGGCGGCGGCCACGGCGGTCGGCAGCGCGGTGGGGTCGGCAAGGCCGATGTCCTCGCTGGCCGAGATCATCAGCCGCCGGGCGATGAACCGGGGGTCCTCCCCCGCCTCGATCATCCGGGCCAGATAGTGCAGGGCGGCGTCCACGTCGGAGCCGCGGATCGACTTGATGAGCGCGCTGGCCACGTCGTAGTGCTGGTCGCCGTCACGGTCGTACTTCACGGCGGCGCGGTCGACGGTCGCCTCGACCGTCTCCAGGGTGATCTCCGCCTCCCCCGTGGCGATGGCCGCGCCCGCCGCGGCCTCCAGCGCCGTCAGGGCCCGGCGGGCGTCGCCGCCGGCGATGCGCAGCAGATGCGCCTCGGCGTCCTCGGGCAGCGTGACCGCCCCGCCGAGGCCCCGCTCCTCCGTGAGCGCGCGGCGCAGCAGCGAGCGCAGGTCGTCGTCGGTCAGCGGCTCCAGGGTGAGCAGCAGGGAGCGCGAGAGCAGCGGCGAGATGATCGAGAAGTACGGATTCTCCGTGGTGGCGGCGATGAGGGTCACCCAGCGGTTCTCCACGGCGGGGAGCAGGGAGTCCTGCTGGGCCTTGGAGAAGCGGTGGATCTCGTCCAGGAAGAGGACGGTCTCCTTGCCGAAGCCGCCGGTGGCGCGGCGCGCGCCCTCGATGACGGCCCGGACCTCCTTGACGCCCGCGGTGATCGCGGAGAGCTCGACGAACCGCTTGTTGGTGGCCTTGCTGACCACGTACGCCAGGGTCGTCTTGCCGGTGCCGGGCGGGCCCCAGAGGATGACGGAGGACGCCCCGGCCGGGCCGCCGCCGCCCTCGCCGACGAGACGGCGCAGGGGCGAACCCGGCTTCAGCAGATGCTGCTGGCCGACCACCTCGTCGAGGACGCGCGGACGCATCCGGACGGCGAGAGGACTGCTGCTCGGGTCCTTCTCCTGGCGGTCTTCGGCTGCTGCGGTAAAGAGGTCGGGCTCCACGTCATGAAGCGTAAGCGACCCCGCTGACACCACCACCTACGGATGTTCGGAGGTGGCCGGCCCCACAGGCCGTCCTCAGCTGGTCCAGAAGTCCCACCAGCGGGTCAGGATCAGCATGCCGATGATCCCGATCCACAGCACCGGAAGCACCCAGGGGAACTCGGCGAGCCCGTTCCGCAGCCAGGCCGGTGCCGGCAGGACGCGGTTCCTGACGTTGTGCGTGGTCACGTAGCAGAACATGACGATCGTGGCGACCCAGGCCAGGCAGCACCACAGGCAGAGCGAGTTGATGTTGTACAGCGACTGGTACTGGAGCCAGGTGCAGAAGCCGACGCCGAACAGGGTCCCGGCGTTCAGGCCGAGCCAGAACCAGCCGCGGTAGCGCGCGCCGGCGAGAAGCCCCATCCCGATCGCGATGACCATGCCGTACGTGACCAGCCCCAGCATCGGGTTGGGGAACCCGAACACCGACGCCTGCTCGCTCTTCATGATGTTGCCGCAGGCGACGACGGGGTTGAGGCTGCACCCCGGCGTGAAGGAGGGGTCCTCCAGCAGCTTGAACTTGTCGATCGTGATGACCCAGGCGGCCAGCAGCCCGGCCGCGCCGGTGATCACCAGGAGCAGGGCGAGACCGCGGCCGGCCCCGAAGGACCGCTTGCCGCCGCCCTCGTCCCGGTCGGATGAGAGTTCGTGGTCCACCGCTGCAGTCGTCATATCGCCGTTCCATCACCGAGTGGTCAGCCGGGCAAGGTCATTGTGCCGCACCCTCGCCCAGCACAACCGTTCGATGAACATAAGGATGTACGTCAATGAGCGCCCCCGGCGTACGGGCTCCGGGGGCGCGAGGCCACGACGACGGGCGATGCACGGCCCATCCTCACCGGACGGGCGGCACCGAGCGCGCGTACGACCCCCGCGGAGTGCACCGCCAAGGATGAACGCACGCTCACCGTGTTGACGCCGGACGGTAAAAGGCGCTGCCGTCGGGACGTCACGTCCCGACGGCAGCGCCCCGTTCACGGAGCGGCGGGCCGACCGGACCGCCGGAACCGGACGGTCCCGGCGGTCGCACGGCCGCTCCTCAGCCGAGCCGCTTCGTCAGCTCGGCCACGGCTTCGGCCGTCGGCACCGCGCTCTGCTCGCCGGACTCCATGTCCTTGAGCTGGACGACGCCCTCGGCGAGGTCGCGCTCGCCCGCCACCAGGGTGTACCGCGCGCCCGAGCGGTTGGCGCTCTTCATCGCGCCCTTCAGCCCCCGGCCGCCGAACGCGAAGTCCGCGGCGATCCCCGCCCGGCGCAGTTCGGTGACCACACCGAACAGCACCCGGCGGGCCTCCTCGCCGAGCGGGACCGCGTACACGCTGGTGGTGGCGGGCAGGTCGAGCTCGACGCCCTCGGCCTCCAGCGCGAGGACCGTGCGGTCCACGCCGAGCGCCCAGCCGACGGACGGCAGCGCGGGACCGCCGATCATCTCGGACAGACCGTCGTAACGGCCGCCGCCGCCGACCGCCGACTGCGAGCCGAGACCGTCGTGGACGAACTCGAAGGTGGTGCGGGTGTAGTAGTCGAGTCCGCGCACCAGCTTCTCGTCGTCCTCGAACGCGACTCCGGCCGTCGTGAGCAGGGCGCGGACCTCCTCGTGGTACGCCGTGCACGCGTCGCAGAGGTGGTCGCGGAGCTTCGGGGCGCCGGTGAGCTGCTTCTGCACATCCGCCCGCTTGTCGTCCAGGACGCGCAGCGGGTTGATCTCGATGCGGCGGCGGGTCTCCTCGTCGAGGTCCAGGTCGCGCAGGAAGGTCTGGAGCGCCTCGCGGTAGACCGGGCGGCACTCCTTGTCGCCGAGCGAGTTCAGCAGGATGCGGAACTGACGCAGGCCCAGCGAGCGGTACGCCTGGTCGGCCAGGATGATCAGCTCGGCGTCCAGGACCGGGTCCTCGGTGCCGATGGCCTCGGCGCCGACCTGCGAGAAGTGGCGGTAGCGCCCCTTCTGCGGGCGCTCGTAGCGGTAGTACGAGCCGGAGTACCAGAGCTTGACGGGGAGGTTGCCCGCCTTGTGGAGGTTGGCCTCCAGCGCCGCGCGCAGCACGGACGCGGTGCCCTCCGGACGCAGCGCCAGCTCGGCGCCGCCCTTGGTGGTGAGGGTGTACATCTCCTTGGTGACGATGTCGGTGGACTCACCGACACCGCGCGCGAACAGCTCGACGTCCTCGAAGCCGGGCGTCTCGATGTAGCCGTAGCCGGAATCGCGCAGGGGTGCGGAGATGGCCTCGCGCACCGCCAGGAACTTCGCGGAGTCCGGCGGGATCAGGTCGTACGTGCCCTTGGGGGCCTGGAAGGTGCTCACGAATACGTCTCTCGTCTACATTCCTCGGCGCGGCGCCGCGTCCAGACCGTTCAGGAACGGGTTGGAGGCGCGCTCGCGGCCGATGGTCGTCTGGGGGCCGTGGCCGGACAGCACCACGGTCGAGTCGTCGAGCGGCAGGCACACGCGGGCCAGCGACTCGAGCAGCTCGGCGTGATCGCCGCCGGGCAGGTCGGTGCGTCCGACGGAGCCGGCGAAGAGCAGGTCGCCCGAGAAGAGGACCGGCGGAACATCCGCGGCCTCGGGCATCCCGAACGTCACCGACCCCTTGGTATGGCCGGGCGCGTGCGAGACGCCGAACTCCAGACCGGCCAGGCTCAGCTTCGAGCCGTCGGTCAGCTCCTTGACGTCGTCCGGCTCCCCCACGGTCAGCTCGCCCATGAGCGGCATCCCGATGGAGCGGCCCAGCGCCTTCTCCGGGTCGCTCATCATGTAGCGGTCCTCGGGGTGGATCCAGGCGGGGACGTCATGGGCGCCGCAGACGGGCACGACCGAGGCGACATGGTCGATGTGACCGTGGGTGAGAACGACGGCGACGGGCTTGAGCCGATGCTTCTTCAGCGCTTCCTCGACGCCTTGGGCGGCCTGGTGGCCCGGGTCGATGATCACGCACTCCTCACCGGCGGCGGGGGCGACCAGGTAGCAATTGGTCCCCCAGGCCCCGGCGGGGAACCCGGCAATGAGCACGATCGTCCTTAATGTTCGGCGGAGGATGCGGCCGCGACGGAGGATGCGGCGGATCAGAGCCTACCGGCGCTCCTCATCCCACAGGTAACCCATATACGGTACGGGGCAGCTCAGGCCCACATCCTCACGACGTAACAAGGAGCCCAACCGGTGTCCAGCAGCGAACAGCGGCGGCGGCAGCTCGCCCGGGAGAAGTTCGAGCGCCAGCAGAAGCGGCGGGAGGAGGCCCGCCGCCGGACGAAGCGCATCACCGCGATCGTCGCCGCCTCGGTGGCCGTGATCGCCGTCGTGGGGGTGAGCGCGTTCGTCGTGGCGGGCAAGGACGACGACAAGGACAAGAAGAGCGACACCGCGTCGAGCCGGAGCCCCTCCCCGGAGCCCTCCGAGAGCGAGAGCAAGGCTCCGCTGCCGCCGATGAAGATCGACAAGAAGGCTTCGTACACGATGTCGCTCAAGACGAGCCAGGGCGACATCGGGTTCTCGATGGACGCGGCGAAGACCCCGCAGACGGTGAACTCCTTCAAGGCGCTCGCCGACAAGGGCTACTTCGACGGCACCAAGTGCCACCGCCTGACCACCCAGGGCATCTTCGTGCTCCAGTGCGGCGACCCGAAGGGCGACGGCACGGGCGGTCCGGGCTACACCATCCCGGACGAGAACCTGGACGGGCTCGGCAAGGCGGGCGGCGACGGCACCGTCGTCTACCCGCCGGGCACGGTGGCGATGGCCAACACCGGTCAGCCGAACTCCGGCGGCAGCCAGTACTTCCTGGTCTACAAGGAGACGAAGCTCCCGCCTACCTACACCCCCTTCGGCACGATGGACGCCGCCTCGCTCAAGACCGTCCAGAAGGTCGGCGAGGCCGGCGTCGAGGGCGGGGCCGGCGACGGCGCCCCGAAGAAGGCCGTGACGGTGGAGAAGGCGTCCGTCGAGAAGAGCTGAAGCGGCGGGACGGCGACCGGCCGGAGGGTCACCGGGGCGGCGGGGACCCCCACGGGCCGAGGCGGATAATTTGAGCCTCGCCGAGTGCGGACAGCCGGGCGGCCGGTCGCCTAGATTGACGTTGTGCAGGGCGGGCGGTGCCCGCCCCAGGAAACTGTGGACGATGCCCGGGGGGCGAACCCCCTCGCAGGCATCAGGTGGAGGAGGCGCTGTGAGCAGCGACCCGTGGGGCCGCGTCGACGAGACGGGCACCGTGTACGTGCGTACAGCCGAGGGCGAGCAGGTCGTCGGATCGTGGCAGGCCGGTTCCCCCGAGGAGGCTCTGGCCTATTTCGAGCGCAAGTACGACGGCATGGTGGTCGAGATCGGCCTCCTCGAACGGCGGGTGAAGACCACCGACCTGTCGGCGAAGGACGCGACGGCGGCGATCGACCATCTGCGGCAGCAGGTCGACGAGCACCATGCGGTGGGCGACCTGGAGGCGCTCCGCAAGCGGCTGGACGCGCTCGTGGCGACGGTCGAGGCGCGGCGCGAGGAGCGCAAGGCGCTCAAGGCCAAGCAGACCGACGAGGCCAAGCAGGCCAAGGAGGCGCTGGTCGCCGAGGCCGAGGAGCTGGCGAAGAGCGAGCAGTGGCGGTCGGCCGGTGAGCGGCTGCGGGCGCTGGTGGACACCTGGAAGGGCCTCCCCCGCCTCGACCGCAAGTCGGACGACGAGCTGTGGCACCGCTTCTCGCACGCGCGCTCGGCGTTCTCCAAGCGGCGCAAGGCCCACTTCGCCGCGCTGGACGCCCAGCGGGAGGACGCCCGCAAGGCCAAGGAGAAGCTGGTCGCCGAGGCCGAGGCGCTGTCCGGTTCGCGGGACTGGGCGGCCACGGCCGCGCGCTACCGCGACCTGATGACCGAGTGGAAGGCGGCGGGCCGCGCCCAGCGCGAGGCCGAGGACGATCTGTGGAACCGTTTCCGCGGTGCCCAGGACGTCTTCTTCGCCGCCCGAGGCGAGGTCTTCGCGGAGCGGGACGCCGAGCAGGGCGAGAACCTCAAGCTCAAGGAGGAGCTCGCCGACGAGGCCGAGAAGCTGGTGCCGGTGAAGGACCTGAAGGCGGCCCGCGCCGCGTTCCGGTCGATCAACGAGCGCTGGGAGGCCATCGGCCACGTACCGCGTGACGCCCGCCCGAAGGTCGAGGGCCGGATGCAGGCGGTGGAGCGGGTGCTCCTGGAGTCCGAGGAGGCCGAGTGGCGCCGGACGAACCCGGAGGCGCGGGCCCGCGCCGAGGGCCTGACCGGACAGCTGCAGGCCGCCGTGGACAAGCTGCGCGGCCAGATCGACACCGCGCGCGCCCAGGGCAACAACGCCCGCGCGGACAAGCTGGCCAAGGAGCTGGAGGGCCGGCAGGCGCTGCTGGACCAGGCGCTGAAGGGTCTGGAGGAGTTCGGCGGCTGAGAAGGCCGGCTCACGCAGGGGCCCCCGGTACGCGGTGCGTACCGGGGGCCCCTGCGTCGTCCGCTACGGCCTGCGGGCCGAGGTGACCCGGTAGACGTCGTAGACGCCCTCCACGCCGCGTACGGCCTTCAGGACGTGGCCCAGGTGCTTGGGGTCGCCCATCTCGAACGTGAAGCGCGAGGTGGCCACCCGGTCTCGGGAGGTCTGGACGGCCGCCGACAGGATGTTGACGTGCTGGTCGGAGAGGATCCGGGTGACGTCGGAGAGCAGCCGGGAGCGGTCCAGCGCCTCGACCTGGATGGCGACCAGGAAGACCGAGGACTGGGTGGGGGCCCATTCGACGTCGAGGATGCGCTCGGGCTGCTGCGAGAGCGACTCCACGTTGACGCAGTCGGCGCGGTGCACGGAGACGCCGCTGCCCCGCGTGACGAAGCCGATGATCGGGTCACCGGGGACGGGCGTGCAGCAGCGGGCCAGTTTGACCCAGACGTCCTCGACGCCCTTGACGACGACGCCGGGGTCGGCGTTGGCGCGGCGCTTGCCGCGGCCGCCGTGCGAGGGCGGGGTGGACTCGGCGATGTCCTCGTTGGCCTCGTCGTGGCCGCCGAGCGCCTGGACCAGCTTCTGGACGACGCCGGCCGCCGCGACATGGCCCTCGCCGATCGCCGCGTACAGGGAGGAGATGTCGGGGTAGCGCATCTCGTGGGCGAGGGTGACCAGGGAGTCGCCGGTCAGGATGCGCTGGATCGGCAGGTTCTGCTTGCGCATGGCGCGCGCGATGGCGTCCTTGCCCTGCTCGATGGCCTCGTCGCGGCGCTCCTTGGAGAACCAGGCGCGGATCTTGTTGCGGGCACGCGGCGACTTGACGAAGCCGAGCCAGTCACGGGAGGGCCCGGCGCCGGTCGCCTTGGAGGTGAAGACCTCGACCAGGTCGCCGTTGTCGAGCGTCGATTCGAGCGGGACGAGCCGCCCGTTGACGCGCGCTCCTATGGTCCGGTGGCCGACCTCGGTGTGGACGGCGTACGCGAAGTCGACCGGGGTCGCACCGGCGGGCAGCGCTATCACGTCGCCCTTCGGCGTGAAGACGAAGACCTCGTTGCGCGAGAGGTCGAAGCGCAGGGACTCCAGGAACTCGCTGGGGTCCTCGGTCTCCTTCTGCCAGTCCAGGAGCTGACGCAGCCACGCCATGTCGTTGACGGTGTCCTGGCCGCGTCCGGTGTTCCTGGGGACGTCGGTGCGCACCTTGGAGGCGCCGGCGACGGCCTCCTGCTTGTACTTCCAGTGGGCCGCGATGCCGTACTCGGCCCGGCGGTGCATGTCGAAGGTGCGGATCTGCAGTTCGACGGGCTTGCCGCTGGGACCGATCACCGTGGTGTGCAGCGACTGGTACATGTTGAACTTGGGCATGGCGATGTAGTCCTTGAACCGCCCCGGCACCGGGTTCCACCGGGCGTGGACGGTGCCGAGCGCCGCGTAGCAGTCGCGGACGGTGTCGACGAGGACCCTGATGCCCACCAGGTCGTAGATCTCCGCGAAGTCGCGGCCTCGCACGATCATCTTCTGGTAGACGCTGTAGTAGTGCTTGGGGCGGCCGGTGACGGTGGCCTTGATGCGGGCGGCGCGCAGGTCCGCCTGGACCTCGTCGGTCACTATGGCGAGGTATTCGTCGCGCTTGGGGGCCCGCTCGGCGACGAGGCGGACGATCTCGTCGTACATCTTGGGGTAGAGGATCGCGAAGGCGAGGTCCTCCAGTTCCCACTTGATGGTGTTCATGCCGAGCCGGTGTGCCAGCGGGGCGTAGATCTCCAGCGTCTCGCGGGCCTTCTTCTCCTGCTTCTCCCGCTTGAGATAGCGCATGGTGCGCATGTTGTGCAGGCGGTCGGCGAGCTTGATGACCAGGACCCGCGGGTCCTTGGCCATGGCCACGACCATCTTGCGTACGGTCTCGGCCTGGGCGGCCTCGCCGAACTTGACCTTGTCCAGCTTGGTGACGCCGTCGACGAGCAGGGCCACCTGGTCGCCGAAGTCGCGGCGCAGGGTGTCCAGGCCGTACTCGGTGTCCTCGACGGTGTCGTGCAGCAGGCCCGCCATCAGCGTCGCCGGGTCCATGCCCAGCTCGGCGAGGATCGTGGTGACGGCCAGCGGGTGCGTGATGTACGGGTCGCCGCTCTTGCGCTTCTGGCCCCGGTGCCAGCGCTCGGCGACCTGGTAGGCCTTCTCGATCTGGCGGAGCGTGGCCGTCTCGATCTTGGGATCGTTGCCCCGGACGGTCCGCAGGAGGGGTTCCAGCACCGGGTTGTACGGGCTGGAGCGCTGTACGCCCAGTCGGGCGAGGCGGGCCCGTACGCGGTTGGAGGAACCGCCGGAGCGGGAGGAGGAGCCGCCGGTGGCTCCGGACTTCGCGGGGGGCCCGGGGGGCGGCGGTTTGGGCGCGGCGGGGGCCGGCTTCCTGGCGGGCGGCTGCGCCGGACCCGTCGTCCCGGCCGGGTTCGGCGGGACCTCGGGGGCGGCGGGCTTCGCGGGCTGCGCCGGCCCCGCGGGGCGCGTGGCATCGGCGGGCGCGGGCTCCGGCGCGTTCGAGGGCGCGGCCTTGTCCGGCGTGGCGGGGGCCGCCACGGGCTTCTCGGGCTGCGGGGCGGCGGCTGACTGGGCCTCGTCTGGCAAGAGCGCTCCTCGTGCGGATCCGGGGTACCCGGAGAGCCCATGGTATCGATCCCCCGGCGAGTCCTCCCCCGGGGACGGTGGAAGCCCGCACGACGAAGGATGGGCACCCGGTGTTCCCGGATGCCCATCCTGGTGTGCTCGGTGTCCGTCGCCGGACCGCGGCCTGCGGATCAGACCGTGATCAGGGCCTCCAGCGGTGCGCCGCCGAGACCCGGCTCCAGCCGGGCCCGGCCCGCGAGGAAGCCGAGCTCCATGAGCACCGCGACGCCCGCGACCCGGGCGCCGGCCCGCCGGATGAGCTCCAGCGACGCCTCGGCGGTGCCGCCGGTGGCCAGGACGTCGTCGATGACCAGGACCCGGTCCTCGGCGTCGAGGTCCTCGGCGTGGATCTCGATCTCGGCGCTGCCGTACTCCAGCTCGTAGGACTGGCTCAGGGTGGCTCCGGGGAGCTTCCCCGCCTTGCGGACCGGGACGAAGCCCAGGCCCGCCCGGACCGCGACGGGCGCGGCCAGGATGAAGCCGCGCGCCTCCAGGCCGACGACCTTCGTGGCGCCGTGGCGTACGCACAGCTCCGCGAGGGCGTCGGTGAGCGCCGTGAAGGCGACCGGGTCCGCGAGCAGCGGGGTGATGTCCTTGAACATCACGCCCGGCTTCGGGTAGTCCGCGACATCGCGGATCCGGCTGAGCAGCAGCTCGCGGAGGGATTCGGTGGTGCTCGTCATCGCTCAGCGCTTCCCGGGGGCGCGGCCGTGGGACCGGGGGTGCCCGATCGTGGAGCCCGCGGTCTCGGCGGCGTCGCGCGGGTCCTCGGTTCCGTCCTCCGGGAACTCGCCCTTGGCGGCCGCGGCGGCCCGCTTGGCCAGCACCCGCTTCTTCAGCGCCTTCATCTGCGGCTCGCGTTCCTTGAGGTCGGCGACGAGCGGCGTGGCGATGAAGATCGAGGAGTAGGCGCCGGCGGCGAGGCCGACGAACAGCGAGAGCGAGATGTCGTTCAGCATGCCGGCGCCGAAGACGCCACCGCCGATGAACAGCAGACCGGCCACCGGCAGCAGCGCCACCACGGTGGTGTTGATGGAGCGGACCAGGGTGCTGTTGATCGACCGGTTGGCGATCTCGCTGTACGTGTAGCGGGTCTGCTTGGTGATGTCCTTCTGGCCCTCCTTCAGGCTGTCGAAGACCACCACCGTGTCGTACAGGGAGTATCCGAGGATGGTCAGCAGACCGATCACCGTGCCGGGCGTGACCTCGAAGCCGACCAGGGCGTAGACGCCGACCGTGATGGTGATGTCGTGGATCAGCGCGACCAGGGCGGCGACGGCCATCCGCCACTCGAAGGCGATCGCCAGATAGATCACCACCAGGATCATGAAGACCCCGAGGCCGGTCCAGGCCTTGTTCGCGATCTGCTCGCCCCAGCTGGGGCCGACCAGGTCCGCGTTGATGTCATTGGCCGGGATGCCGAGTTCGTCGGAGAGGGTCTCCTTGATCTCGTTGGCCTTGGCGGTGTCGACCTCGGTGATCTGGATGCGCAGACCGCCGTTGCCGAGCTCCTGGACGATCGCCATGTGACCGGACGCCTCGGTCGCCACGTCCGTGGCCCGGGCGGTCGAGATCTGGGCCTTGGTGTCGGTCGTGAAGACCGCGCCGCCCTTGAACTCGATGCCCATCCGCAGCCCGCCGACCGCCACGCCGATGATGGCCGTGATGGTGATCAGGATCGAGACGCCGTACCAGATCTTGCGGTTGCGGATGAAGTCGTAACCGACCTCGCCGCGGTAGAGCCGGGCGCCGAGATTGCCGAGTCGCGACATCTCACGCCTCCTTCGGTTCGGTGGGGGCGTTGACACGGCGCGAACGGCGCAGCGGCGGCTGGGCGCCGAGCCGCTTCGGGTCCAGTCCGGACCACGGGCCGCCGCGGGAGAAGAACTTCGTCCGTCCCATGAGCGTCATGAGGGGCTTCGTGAAGAAGAAGACCACGACGACGTCGAGCAGGGTGGTGAGGCCGAGCGTGAAGGCGAAGCCCTGCACCTTGCCCACGGTGACGATGAAGAGCACCGCTGCGGCCAGGAACGACACGAAGTCGGAGACCAGGATGGTGCGGCGGGCGCGTGGCCAGGCGCGTTCGATCGCCGGACGGAGCGTGCGTCCCTCGCGGATCTCGTCCCTGACGCGTTCGAAGTAGACGATGAACGAGTCGGCCGTGATACCGATGGCGACGATGGCGCCGCAGACCGCTGGGAGGTTCAGCGCGAAGCCGATGGCCGGGCCGAGCAGAGCCATGATCGTGTACGTCAGGATGCCGGACACCAGGAGGCTCAGGAGCGCGATGAACGCGAGGCCCCGGTAGTAGACGACCAGGTAGACGACGACGAGGGCCAGGCCGATGGCGCCGGCGATGAGGCCGCCCTTGAGCTGCTCGCTGCCGAGCGCCGCGGTCACCGTGGTGACGCTGACCTCCTTGAAGGTCAGGGGCAGGGCGCCGTACGACAGGATGTTGCCGAGGTCCTCGGCCGACTGCTGGGTGAAGCTGCCGGAGATCTGGGCGTTCTTGCTGAGCGCGGTGCGGACCGAGGGAGCCGAGACGACCTCGCCGTCGAGGACGATCGCGAACTGGTTCATCGGCGGCTGCTGCTGCGAGAGCCGGCCGGTGATCGTCTGGAACTTCTTGGCGCCGGCGGAGGTGAACTCCATCGACACGATCCACTCACCGGTCTGCTGATCGATGGCGCCCTTGGCGTCGTCGACGTCGCTGCCGGAGACCTCGGCGGGGCCGAGGATGTACTTCTCGTAGCTGCCCGGAACGTTGGAACCGCAGGCGACGATGGAGTCGGTGGCCTTGGCGTTCCTGCCCGCGTCGGTCCGCTGCTTGGGGTCCGTGCAGTCGAGCTTGGTGAACTCCTCCTGGAGCTTGGCCGTCGCCGGGTCCACGGAGGGCGTCGCCTCGGGGGAGCCGGACGGCTTGGGCTTGTCGGAGGCGCCGGGCGTCGGGTCGTCCTTCGTCAGGGCGCCGGTGACCGCGCGGCCCTGCGTGGTGGCGCTCGCCGAGGGGGTGGCCTCCGTGCCGGTGGCCTCCTCGCCCTCGGGCTTGTCCTTGTCCTCGCCCTTGTCCCCGCCCGCGGCGGACTCGCCGGGCTTGGGGGTGGCGCTGGCCGAGGGGGTCGCGGAGCCGGAGGGCTTGGGCGCCTCGGGGCCGCTCGCCTGCACCGTCAGCACAGGCCGGAAGTAGAGCTGGGCGGTGGTGCCGACCTGCTCCTGGGCCTGCTTGGAGTTCGTCCCCTTGGGGATGTTGACGATGATGTTCTTCGAGCCCTGGGTCTGAACCTCGGCCTCGGAGACGCCCAGCCCGTTGACGCGCCGCTCGATGATCCCGACCGCCGTGTCCATGTTGGTCTGGTTGATCGCGTTCGGCTTGCCGGGCTGGTTCTGCGCCTCCAGCGTGATCGACGTACCGCCGGCGAGGTCGATGCCCAGCCGGGGCGTGGTGTGCCCGGACAGGAACATCCCGCCGGCGAGCGCGACCATGGCGATGAGGATCAGAGCCAGGGCACGCCCCGGTCGGCCATGACCGCCGGACGGCCCTCGGCCCTTCTTGGGTGCTGCCACCTTCTCGTTTCTCCCTGTCCAACCGCCCCGCGCCGGGTACGCGTCGGAACGGCCACGAAATGTAGTGGGGACCCTGCCCCCGCAGACGACCGCACGGTCCCGGGGACGCCGCGCGCCGGTGGGCGCGCGACGTCCCCGGGGTCGTGAGAACTACTTGGTGTCGGCTTCGCCGTCGGTCTTCCCGCTCTTGTCCTCGGCGTCCTTCACGTCCTTGACGTCCTTGGCCGAGGCGTCCTCGGAGTCGTCGTCGGCCGCGTCGTCCTTGCCCAGGTCGATCTTGGCGACCTCCGCGTCACCGGTCAGCGAGGAGGCGTCGTCGGGAACGACGGTGCCGTCCGTGTCCAGCTCCGGGTCGTCGCCGTGCACGATGCGGTTGTACTCCGCGTCGTCCAGGACCGCGCCGATGGAGTTCTTCGCGTAGACGGCGTGCACGCCCGGGGCCACTTCGAGGAGGACGGTGTCGTCGTGGACTTCCTTCACGGTCGCGTACATGCCCCCGATCGTCCGGACGCCGGTGCCGGGCTGCATGTCGTTGCGCATCTGCGCGGCCGCCGCCTGCTTCTTCTTGGCGGAGCGGGTCATCAGGAACATGGCCCCGATGAGCACGATGAAGGGGAGGAAAGTCAAGATATCCACGGGACGGGAATTCCTTCGCACGACCGCGCTGGAATGCGGCCTGTATATACGGGGGTGGGTACACCGACCGGTAAGGGCGGCATCGGCGGAGTCTAAGCGAGTCCGCATCGATGGAACAACGCCCAGCATGGCACCCGGGTTCCCGTGCGGGCGAACCCGTGACGCCTCACGCCCCGAACAAGCCCTGTTGTCCCTTTGCTCCGTGCGCCGGCGGGACCAGTCCCAGGTGCGCCCAGGCCGCGGGGGTGGCGACCCGGCCGCGCGGCGTCCTGGCCAGCAGTCCTTCCCGTACGAGGAAGGGTTCGGCGACCTCCTCGACGGTCTCCCGCTCCTCCCCCACGGCGACCGCCAGGGTGGACAGGCCGACGGGACCGCCGCCGAACAGCTTCAGCAGGGCGCCGAGGACGGCGCGGTCCAGCCGATCCAGTCCGCGGGCGTCAACCTCGTACACCTTGAGGGCCGCCGCAGCGATCACCCGGTCGATCGTTCCCTCCGCCTTGACCTGGGCGTAGTCACGGACGCGGCGGAGCAGCCGGTTGGCGATACGGGGGGTGCCGCGGGAACGTCCGGCGATCTCGGCCGCGCCCTCCGCGTCGATGCCGACGTCGAGGAGCCGCGCGGAGCGGTGGATGACGCGTTCCAGCTCGGCGGGGGCGTAGAACTCCATGTGCCCGGTGAAGCCGAAGCGGTCGCGCAGCGGGGGCGGCAGCAGTCCGGCGCGGGTGGTGGCCCCGACCAGGGTGAACGGGGGCAGCTCCAGCGGGATCGCGGTGGCGCCGGGGCCCTTGCCGACGATGACGTCGACCCGGAAGTCCTCCATCGCCATGTACAGCATCTCCTCGGCGGGCCGGGACATGCGGTGGATCTCGTCGAGGAAGAGGACCTCGCCCTCCTGGAGGGAGGAGAGGATCGCGGCGAGATCGCCGGCGTGCTGGATGGCGGGGCCCGAGGTGATCCGGATCGGAGCGTTCATCTCAGCGGCGATGATCATGGAGAGGGTGGTCTTGCCGAGGCCGGGGGCGCCGGAGAGCAGCACGTGGTCGGCGGTGGCACCGCGGGCGCGGGCGGCCTTGAGGACCAGGTCGAGCTGTTCGCGTACCTTCTCCTGGCCGACGAACTCCTCCAGGTCCTGGGGGCGCAGGGCCGCCTCGACCGCGGTGTCCTCGCCGTCGAGATGGGCGGCGTCGACCAGCCGGTCGTCGAGGACCGGGCCGGTCGGCTCGTCGGTCTCGGGTCCGGTCTCGTCCCAGTTCATTTCGGGCCTCTTCGGTGGTTCGGTGCCGGTCAGCGTGCGCGGTTGAGAGTCTGCAGGGCGGCCCGCAGGAGCTGTGGCACGGGGGGTGCGGCGCCTTCGGCGACGGCGGCCTCGGCCTGCGGTGCGACGGCGTCGACGGCCTCGTCGGCCTCGCGGCTCGCGTAGCCGAGGCCGATCAGCGCGGCCTGGAGCTGGTCGCGCCAGCCGGAGGTGACGGGGGTGCCGATGCCCTGCTGCCCGATGTGCGCGCCGACCGGTTCGCCGAGGCGGTCCTTGAGCTCCAGGAGCAGTTTCTGGGCGCCCTTCTTCCCGATGCCGGACACGGCGGTCAGCGCCTTCTCGTCGCCGGTGGAGACGGCGAGGCGCAGGGCGTCGGGGCTGTGGGTGGCGAGCATCGCCTGGGCGAGGCGGGGACCGACACCGCTGGCGGTCTGGAGGAGTTCGAAGACCTGTCGCTCGTCGCCGTCGGCGAAGCCGTACAGGGTGAGCGAGTCCTCCCGGACGACCAGCGAGGTGGCGAGCCGGGCCTCCTTGCCGACCCGCAGGCCGGCGAGGGTCTGCGGGGTGCACTGGACGGCCATGCCGATGCCGCCGACCTCGATGACGGCCGTGGCCGGGGCGAGGGCGGCCACCGGGCCGGAGACGAAGGCGATCATGCGGTGCGGCCTTTCAGCGTGCGGGGCGTGCTGGAGGTACCGGGCGTACCGGGGGTGCTGGAGCTGCCGGGCGTGTCGTGCGAGCCGGTCCGGCGCGGGGTGCGGGAGGCGGCCGGGGTCCTCGACACGCCGAGGGAGCCGGCGGTCCGGGACGTGCCGGGCGAGCGGTGGGCGGCGACGGCCCGCTGGAGCCGGTTCTGGGCGGGGGCCCGCCAGATGTGGCAGATCGCGAGGGCCAGGGCGTCGGCGGCGTCGGCGGGCCTGGGCGGTGCGTCCAGCCGCAGCAGCCGGGTCACCATCGCGCCGATCTGGGCCTTGTCGGCACGGCCCGAGCCGGTGACGGCGGCCTTGACCTCGCTGGGGGTGTGCAGGGCGACGGGGATGCCGCGGCGGGCGGCGCAGAGCATGGCGACCGCGCTGGCCTGGGCGGTGCCCATCACCGTACGGACGTTGTGCTGGGCGAAGACGCGCTCGACGGCGACGAAGCCGGGGGTGTGTTCGTCGAGCCACTGCTCGATGCCGCGCTCGACGGCGACGAGGCGGTCGCCCAGTTCGGCGTCGGCGGGGGTGCGCACGACGCCGACGCCGATCATGGTCAGCGGGCGTCCCGCGACCCCCTCGACCACGCCGACGCCGCACCGGGTCAGCCCCGGGTCGATGCCCAGAACCCGCATGGAGCCCCCCTGTCCTCGGTCGTCACCGGCGCACGCCGCGCCCACTCGATCATCTGTTCCCGCAGGCTATCGGCTCGGACCGACAAACCGTGGCAACCACAGGACGACGGGCCGACGGGGAGTGCCCCGTCGGCCCGTCGCGTGAAGACCTGGCGGCCGTGCCGTCAGGCGTCGACCTTCTCCATGACCTCGTCGGACACGTCGAAGTTGGCGAAGACGTTCTGCACGTCGTCGCTGTCCTCCAGCGCGTCGATGAGCTTGAAGATCTTGCGGGCGCCCTCTTCGTCCAGCTCGACCTGCATGGTGGGCAGGAAGCTGGCCTCGGCGGAGTCGTAGTCGATGCCCGCCTCCTGGAGGGCGGTGCGCACCGCGACCATGTCGGTGGCCTCGCTGACCACCTCGAAGGTCTCGCCGAGGTCGTTGACCTCCTCGGCGCCCGCGTCGAGGACGGCGCCGAGGACGTCGTCCTCGGTCAGCTCGCCCTTGGGCACGATCACGACGCCCTTGCGGTTGAACAGGTACGAGACCGAGCCCGGATCGGCCATCGAGCCGCCGTTCCGGGTCATGGCGACACGGACGTCGGACGCGGCGCGGTTGCGGTTGTCGGTGAGGCACTCGATGAGCACCGCGACACCGTTGGGGCCGTAACCCTCGTACATGATCGTCTCGTAATCGCTTCCGCCCGCTTCGAGACCACCGCCGCGCTTGACCGCGGAGTCGATGTTCTTGTTGGGGACGGAGCTCTTCTTCGCCTTCTGAATGGCGTCGACGAGCGTGGGGTTGCCCTCGGGGTCGACGCCGCCGGAGCGGGCCGCGACCTCGATGTTCTTGATCAGCTTCGCGAAGAGCTTGCCGCGCTTGGCGTCAATCACGGCCTTCTTGTGCTTCGTCGTAGCCCATTTAGAGTGGCCGGACATCTGCCTTCTCCTTCGCGTCACCAAAATCGAGTCGAACCCGAGAGATCCTACCGGGGTCCGTTCACTTCACCGCGCGCACCATGTCCACGAACAGGGCGTGCATGCGGTGGTCGCCGGTCAGTTCGGGGTGGAACGAGGTGGCGAGGGCGTTTTTCTGCCGGACGGCCACGATATGCCCGTCATGTTCGGCGATGACCTCGGCGCCGGCCCCGACGGACTCGACCCAGGGAGCACGGATGAACACGCCTTCCACCGGGCCGCCGTCGACGCCCGCGACCTCGACCGCGGCCTCGAACGACTCGTTCTGCCGCCCGAAGGCGTTGCGCCGCACGATCATGTCGATGCCGCCGACGGTCTCCTGGTGCGAGCGGGGGTCGAGGATCTTCCCGGCCAGCAGGATCATGCCCGCGCAGGTGCCGTAGACCGGCATCCCGGTCCGCACCCGCTCGCGCAGCGGCTCCAGCATGCCGAAGAGCACCGCCAGTTTGGACATGGTGGTGGACTCGCCGCCCGGTATGACCAGACCGTCCACCTCGGCCAGCTCGTCGGGGCGCCGGATCGGCCTGGCCAGGGCGTCCGCCGAGGCCAGGGCGATCAGGTGCTCCCGTACGTCGCCCTGGAGTGCGAGGACGCCGATCAGGGGGGTGTCGCTCATCAGTGGTTACCAGCCGCGGTTGGCGTAGCGCTCGGACTCGGGAAGGGTGTCGCAGTTGATGCCGACCATGGCCTCGCCCAGGTTGCGGGAGGCGTCCGCGATGACCTTCGGGTCGTCGTAGAAGGTGGTGGCCTTCACGATGGCGGCGGCGCGCTTGGCCGGGTCGCCGGACTTGAAGATGCCGGAGCCGACGAAGACGCCCTCGGCGCCGAGCTGGCGCATCAGCGCGGCGTCGGCCGGGGTGGCGACCCCGCCGGCGGAGAACAGCACGACGGGCAGCTTGCCCAGCTCCGCGACCTCCTTGACCAGCTCGTAGGGGGCGCGGAGGTCCTTGGCGGCGGCGTACAGCTCGTTGTTGTCGAAGCCGCGCAGCCGCGCGATCTCGTTCTTGATCTGGCGCAGGTGGCGGACGGCCTCGACGACGTTGCCGGTGCCGGCCTCGCCCTTCGAGCGGATCATGGCCGCGCCCTCGGCGATCCGGCGCAGGGCCTCGCCCAGGTTGGTGGCGCCGCAGACGAAGGGGGTGGTGAAGGCGAACTTGTCGCTGTGGTTGACCTCGTCGGCCGGGGTGAGCACCTCGGACTCGTCGATGTAGTCGACGCCGAGGGACTGGAGGACCTGGGCCTCGACGAAGTGGCCGATGCGGGACTTGGCCATGACGGGGATGGAGACGGCCCCGATGATCTCCTCGATCATGTTGGGGTCGGACATCCGGGCCACGCCGCCGTCCTTGCGGATGTCGGCGGGGACCCGCTCCAGGGCCATGACCGCCACGGCGCCCGCGTCCTCGGCGATCTTCGCCTGCTCGGCGTCGACGACGTCCATGATCACGCCGCCCTTGAGCTGCTCGGCCATGCCGCGCTTGACGCGGGCGGTGCCGGTGACGGGTGCGGCGGACTGCGGGGTGCTGGGAAGCGTGGACACGGGACCTCACTCGGTGAAAGACGCTGGACTCTGCACCGCCGAGCAAACGCTCCGGGACCAGGCCACAGCAAGGGCCAATGGGCACGCCGTGGATCGTTCCGTCCCGGAGGCCGTGTGCGGCGTGGCTCCCGCGCGCCGGAGGCGCCCCCGGTACGGCGGCGGTCTCAGGTGCCGGGCCGGTCCGCGAGGGCCACCGGAGGGGCGTCGTCCATCTCGACGGCGAGCGGGAACGGCGCGTGCCCGGCCAGCCGGAAGAGCCGGACGGTACGGTGCCGGCGCAGCGCGCGGGCGGCGCGTACGGCATCGTTGTGGAAGCGGCGGGCCATGGGCACGCGGCGTACGGCGGCGGCCAGCTCGACGGCCGCATCCTCGCCACCGGGGACCTCCTTCACCGCCTCGACCTGGGCCGGCTCGCCGAAGACCGCGCGCAGGGCGGCGCTCAGTTCGCTCTCGGCCACCTCCCGGTGGTCCTCCTCGGCCTGCCGGGCCGCGTGCGCGGCCTCGTACAGGAGGATCGAGGCGGCCGGGTCCAGGACGCCGGAGGTGGCCAGCTCCTGGGTGACCGAGGCGCGGCGCAGGAGTTGGGCGTCGAGGGCGGCCCGCGCGGCGTCGATCCGGGAGTGCAGGCGGTCGAGCCGCCCGGCGGTCCAGCTGAGGTACACGCCGATCGCGATGAGGGCGACGACGATCCAGACGATGAGGGTTACGGTCACGGGCCCCCACGCTACCGTCGCCGCGGCCCCGCACCCCGTCGGGACCCCGTCGGGGTGCGGGGCCCCGGTCTCAGTCCCGCGCGAGCCCGAACCGGGCGCGCAGCCCGGAGCGTTCGTCGGCCGCGACGGAGGCGGCCCCGTCGGTCACCGTCTCGTAGACCGCGAGGATGTCGGCCCCGACCGTCCCCCAGTCGAAGCGGCGTACATGGGCCTCGCCGCGTTCGCGCAGTCCGGCCCGGCGCTCCGGGTCGCCCAGCAGCCGGATGGCGGCGGCGGCCAGCGCGTCGGCGTCCTCGTTGGCGAACAGGTCGCCCGCCGCTCCCTGGTCCAGCACCTGCGCGAAGGCGTCCAGGTCGCTGGCGAGGACCGGCGCGCCGGCCGAGAGCGCCTCGACCAGGATGATGCCGAAGCTCTCGCCCCCGGTGTTGGGCGCCACGTACACGTCGACGCTGCGCAGCAGCCGGGCCTTGTCCTCGTCGCTGACCATGCCGAGGAACTCGACGCGTTCGCGCAGCTCCTTCGGCAGCGTCGCCACCGCCTCCTCCTCGTCGCCGCGCCCGGCGACCAGCAGCCGGGCCCCGGGGCGGGCGGCGAGGATGGCGGGCAGCGCCTTCATCAGGACGGGCAGGCCCTTGCGGGGTTCGTCGATACGGCCGATGAAGCCGAGGGTCTGGCCCTGCCATTCGGCCTTCGGCTCGGCCTCGGCGAAGAAGCCGACGTCGACGCCGTTGGGGATGACGACCGCGTCCCCGCCGAGGTGTTCGACCAGGGTGCGCCGCGCGTACTCGCTCACCGCGATCCGGGCGCTGATCTTCTCCAGCGCGGGCTGGAGGATCGGATACGCGGCGATCATCGCCCGCGAGCGCGGGTTGGAGGTGTGGAAGGTGGCCACGATCGGCCCCTGCGCCGCCCAGCAGGCCAGCAGGCCCAGCGACGGGGAGGTCGGCTCGTGGATGTGGATGACGTCGAACGTGCCGTCGTGCAGCCAGCGCCGTACCCGCGCCGCCGAGAGGAAGCCGAAGTTCAGCCGGGCGACGGAGCCGTTGTACGGGACGGGGACGGCCCGGCCCGCGGAGACGACGTAGGGCGGCAGCGGGGTCTCGTCGTCGGCGGGGGCCAGGACGGAGACCTCGTGGCCGAGCCGGATCAGGTGCTCGGCGAGGTCCCGGATGTGGAACTGCACGCCGCCCGGTACGTCCCAGGAGTACGGGCAGACGATGCCGATCTTCACGTCGGTTCCTTCCGGGGGTCCAGGTCGTCCAGCCAGAGCCGCTGGAGCATGTGCCAGTCCTCCGGGTGTTCGGCGATGCCGTCGGCGAAGGCGTCGGCCAGTCCCTGCGTCATGGCGGCGGTCCGCTCGGGGCGGGTGCCTTCCTCCGGCGCCTCGACCGCCGGGTGGATACGCGCCTTCATCACCGGCGTGCCGTCGTACCAGAGGGTCACCGGCAGCAGGCGCGCGCCCGTCTGCAGGGCGAGCAGCGCCGGTCCCGCGGGCATCCGCGCGGTGGCGCCGAAGAACGACACCTCGACGCCGGAGGCGGACAGGTCCCGGTCCGCGACCAGGCAGATCAGGCCGCCCGCGCGCAGCCGCCGCGCCAGGGTCCCGAAGGCGGCTCCGCCGCTGTGCGGCAGGACCTCCATGCCCAGACTCTCGCGGTAGGCGACGAAACGGTCGTAGAGGGTGGCGGGCTCCAGCCGTTCGGCGACGGTGGTGAAAGGGACCTTCAGATCGGTGGTGACCCAGGCTCCGGCGAGGTCCCAGTTGCCCAGGTGCGGCAGGGCGACGATCACGCCCTTCCCGGCGTCCATGCCCTCGGTCAGCAGGTGGGCGTCCTGAACGTCGATGCTCGCCCTGATCCGCTCCGGGGTCCAGGTCGGCAGCCGGAACGACTCCATCCAGTACCGCATGTAGGAGCGCATCCCGGCCCGCGACAGCTCGGCCAGCCGCTCCGGGGTGGCGTCGGGGACGACCCGCGCGAGGTTCGACTCCAGCCGCAGCACGCTCTTGCCGCGCCGCTTCCACGTCCGGTCGGCGATGGTGCGGAAGAGCCGGGCGGCGGCGGGCTCGGGCAGCTTCTTGACCGCGCTCCAGCCCAGTCCGTACAACCCGTCGGTGAGTCGGCCCCTCAGGTCGGACGGGGTCACCGGTCGGCCTCGCTCCCGTGGCCGGCGGCGTCCGGTTCCGCCGGACCCGCGGCGGCGGCCTCGGCCGCGTCCGCCTCGGCCGACTCGCGGCGTACGGTCACCACGCGCTGGATCAGCGTGACGAGGCTGCCGACGGCGACGATCCACAGCGCGATCGGGAGCAGCACCTCGACGCCGGGGACGCCGAACGTGTGCAGTCCGGCGAGACCTGCGGCGACCAGCGAGATGACCAGGCGCTCGGCGCGCTCCACGAGGCCGTTGACCGCGACCGGCAGACCGATCGACTCGCCGCGCGCCTTGGTGTACGAGACCACCTGGCCACTGGCGAGGCAGAAGATCGCGACGGCGCAGAGGATGTTGTCGTCCCCGCGGCCCGCGTACCAGAGGGCGAAGCCGGCGAAGATCGCCCCGTCGGCGACCCGGTCGAGCGTCGAGTCGAGGAACGCGCCCCACCGGCTGGAGATCCCGGCCTGCCGCGCCATGTTGCCGTCGACGAGGTCGGAGAAGACGAAGATCGTGATGACGATCGTGCCCCAGAAGAACTCCCCCATGGGGAAAAAGACCAGCGCACCTGCCATCACTCCGGCCGTACCGATGAGAGTGACCGCGTCGGGGCTGACCCCGAGGCGGAGCAGCAGAGCGGCGAACGGTGTGAGGACACGCGTGAAGAATGCACGCGCGTACTTGTTCAGCATGGCCTTCCCGAGGGTTCGGTTCGCCGAGCGGCCCCTTCGGCCACCGGCTGGCCCATCGTAGTCACCGCAGGTGCCTTCCACCGGACGGGCACCCGCGGCGGGTGTCACCGGGCCGCGGGTGCGGCGTGCGCGACGCGGCACGGTCCGCTCCCCGGTCCGGCGGACGGCCCGCCCACCCGCCGCGGCCCGCAGTCCGTACCCGACGCGGGACCCGTACCCGCGCCGCCCCCGTCCGCGCCGCACGGGCGCGCCGCTCCCCCGGTGTCCGCCCGGGCGACCCGGCCCCGGCGCGTGACCGGCGCACTGACGCACACACCACCCCTGGTCACGCCGGTGACGGGCAGTGGCGTGATCCGGACGATACGCTGTGGGCCCAGCTCAGAAGGTATGCCGCGTACGGTAGTTGGGCACACCGCAGGAGCAGACGTGCGGCGAGTGGGGGCGACAGGTGGCCAACGACGGATTCGACTTCTCACCCGGGGCCCAGGTCCCGATCCAGGGCTCGGGCGGCCAGACCGTGGCGACCAACGCCCTGGCCTCGGCGGCGTACCGGGACAGTCCGGTGGAGACGATCCTCGACGCCAACAGCGAGTGGCACACCTCGCAGGTGAAGCCGGGGTCCTCCAAACTCTTCAAGTCGGACTACTTCAAGCCGAATCTCGGTGAGGCGTTCGCCCGCGCCGTCCAGGAACGGATGCTCGGCGGCGCGCGCAAGGCGCTGATCCAGTCGTTCGGCACGGACCCGCAGACCGTGGTGGAGCACTGTCTGTCGGCGAACAACCTCCGCAAGGCCCGTGACGCCCGTCTCACCCTGGTGACCGTGGTGTTCGGCATCCTGTTCCTGCCCGGCATGCTCGCCTGGGTGATCGCCTTCCGGATCCGGGACGCGCTCAACAAGTCCAAGGACACGGCGTTCCGCGCGGTCGGCACGGCCCTCCTGGCCGCCTTCGGGATCGGCGCGCTCGTCCTGATGGTCAAGCTCCCGCTGGCCGGGCTGCTGGCGCTGTACGTGCGGGGCGCGCTCATCGCCCCGGTGATCGGCTGGCTGCTCGCCAAGCGGATCGCGGAGACCTCGGCCAGGGACCTGCGGGCCCGCTGGGAGGGCCTGCTCTCGGGCACCGGGGTGATCGCCAAGATCCCCGAGGCGGTGCCCAAGAACCCCAACGAGACCGCGCGCGAGGCGCTGCGCCAGGCGCTGGAGAAGCTGTCGGCCGAGCAGCAGTCCAACTCCGTCTTCTACGCCGGGCCCAAGGGCATCCTCGGAATGGGCACCCGCTGGGGCAGTTGGCAGCTGGCCGAGGAACTGATCCCGAAGGACCCGACGAAGGAGATCCACCAGTTCCGCAGCTGGGACCTGATCCGGATCATCCACGACCAGCTGAAGATGCTGGAGCGGGGGCCGCTGAACACCGGCGGCTTCCCCAAGCCCTCCGTGAAGCACTGGATCGTCTCGCCCATCGGGGAGAACGCCGACTCCGTCACCCGCCCCGACGGGGAGGACGTCGCCACGTTCCAGGTGAAGCCCCACGAGATCCAGCGGATCTGCAACCACCAGCAGTTCGGCGGGGGTGACCGGCACTACCTGGGCGTCCAGTTCACCCTGTGGGACGGCCAGCTGGTGATCACCATGATGATCACCGTGACCGTGCTCCACGAGACGCTGCGCATCGAGGTCACCGGGCACGCCCTGGGGCCGGTGCACGGCCTGTTCCTCTCCAAGCCGGCGGCGAAGACGAAGACGGTCAACAAGACGGTCCGCTTCTGGGAGACGCGGGACATCCAGCTGGCGCTGGTGGACGCCAAGGAGGTCGTCCGGCTCGCCCTGCGGGCCCCCCTCACCTGGTATCCGCCGCTGCTGGACTACCTGGGCGGGAAGATCGTGCTGCCCGAGCCGTTCGGGCTGCGGCACGCGTGGGCGGCCAAGCCGTGGAACCACCGCTTCATGGCGGACGACGCGATGCGCGCCGCCACTCCGGTGCTGCGGGCCGTCCACACGGCCGCGATGCGCGTCCTCGCGGAGAACGGCGTCGACACGGAGCGCTTCGACAACCGCTCGATGGTCCTGAGCGGCCTCGTCCAGGACCCGGCCCCGCGCAAGGCCGACGTGTACGACGCATAGGCACGGCGTTCGCACGGAGCACGGGAGCACGGAGGGAAAAGCACGACGAAGGGGGAGGCCCGGTGGCCGGGCCTCCCCCTCGCGTGTCCTCCACGGCGCGCCGTGGCCGGTCTCAGCGGACCGGCAGGTCGCCCACGGGCCAGGCGTCGGCCAGGATCGCGCGGGTCTCCCCGAGCAGTTGGGGCAGCACCTTGGTGTGACCGATCACCGGCATGAAGTTGGCGTCCCCGCCCCAGCGCGGCACCAGGTGCTGGTGCAGATGCGCGGCGATCCCGGCGCCGGCGACGGAGCCCTGGTTCATACCGATGTTGAAGCCGTGGGCGCCGGATGCCGTCCGCAGCGCGGTCATCGCCCGCTTGGTGAAGTCCGCCAGCTCGACGGTCTCCGGGCCGTTCAGCTCGGTGTAGTCGGCCACGTGCCGGTAGGGCACGACCATGAGGTGGCCGCCGTTGTACGGGTACAGGTTCAGCACCGCGTAGACGTGCTCGCCACGGGCCACGACGAGCCCGTCCTCGTCGGACTTCGCGGGAATCGAGCAGAACGGGCAGCCGTCCTCGGCCCCCGGGCCGCTCGGCTTGTTCTCGCCCTGGATGTACGCCATCCGGTGGGGCGTCCACAGGCGCTGGAATGCGTCGGGCATCCCCACCCCGATCTGCTGCTCCGGCTCACTCGTCATGCCGGTCAGCATATGGCGTCACCCGGAGGGGGCGTGTCGCCGGGGCCGCGCCGCCCGGCCGCCCGTGATGCTGAGGCGATGAGCGACCGCGCCGCCCCCGATCCGCCCTCCCGGCTGACCCGCTGGGAGCATCGCACGGAGGTCCCCCTCTTCCTCACGGGGCTGGCCTTCCTCGCGGGATACGCGGTCCGCGTGCTGACCCCGCGCGACGCGGAGCCCTGGAACGACCTCGCGCTGGTCCTCGTCGGGTCGGCCTGGCTGATCTTCCTCCTGGACTACGTGACCCGGCTGCGCCTCAGCGGCCTGGGCGCGCGCTTCCCGCGTACGCACCGCCTGGACACCCTGGTCCTGCTGCTGCCCCTGCTGCGTCCCCTGCGGATGGTGAAGGTGTACCAGGCGGTCCAGCGCCGCCACGGCCGGCCGCGGCTGGACCTGTACACGCGGGTGATGGCGTACGCGGGGATGACCGCCGTCCTGCTGGGGTTCGCCGCCTCCCTCGCGGTCTACCACCTGGAGCACCGGGCCCCCGGCGCCTCGATCGTCACGTTCGGGGACGCGGTGTGGTGGGCGTGCGCGACGCTCACGACGGTCGGCTACGGGGACGCGGTCCCGGTCACGTTCTGGGGGCGGACGGTCGCGGCGGGGCTGATGGCCTGCGGGCTCGCCCTGCTGGGCGCGGTGACCGGGTCGTTCTCGTCGTGGCTGATCCAGGTGTTCACGCGGGAGGACGAGAAACGGCCCCCGGAGCGCGGGTGACGCTCCGGGGGCCGTACCGCCTCGGCGGGATCAGACCTGTACGCGGTCCTCGACGGCCTTCGCGATCTTGGCGATGGCCTCGTCGACCGGGATGCCGTTCTCCTGCGAACCGTCGCGGTAACGGAAGGAGACGGCACCGTTGGCCATGTCCTCGTCACCAGCGATGATCATGAAGGGCACCTTGGCCTTCTGCTGGTTGCGGATCTTCTTCTGCATCCGGTCGGAGGAGGCGTCCACGTCCACCCGCAGCCCCTGCTTGCGCGCCTTGGCGGCGAACTCCTGGAGATAGGGGATGTGGGCGTCACCGATCGGGATGCCGACCGCCTGGACCGGGGCGAGCCAGACCGGGAACGCGCCCGCGTAGTGCTCCAGGAGCACGGCGAAGAAGCGCTCGATGGAGCCGAACAGGGCGCGGTGGATCATCACCGGGCGCTGCTTGGAGCCGTCCGGGCCGGTGTACTCCAGGTCGAAGCGCTCCGGCAGGTTGAAGTCGAGCTGCACGGTCGACATCTGCCAGGTGCGGCCGATGGCGTCCTGGCACTGCACGGAGATCTTCGGGCCGTAGAACGCGGCGCCGCCCGGGTCCGGGACGAGGGGAAGGCCCTGCTTCTCGGCGACCTGGCGGAGCGTCTCGGTGGCCTCCTCCCAGGTCTCGTCGGAGCCGACGTACTTCTCCGGGTCCTTGGTGGACAGCTCCAGGTAGAAGTCGGTGAGCCCGTAGTCGCGGAGCAGGTTCAGCACGAAGGTGAGCGTGCGGTCCAGCTCCTCCGCCATCTGCTCCTTGGTGCAGTAGATGTGCGCGTCGTCCTGGGTGAAACCGCGCGAGCGGGTCAGCCCGTGCACGACGCCCGACTTCTCGTACCGGTACACCGTGCCGAACTCGAAGAGGCGCAGCGGCAGTTCGCGGTAGGAGCGGCCGCGCGCGTCGAAGATCAGGTTGTGCATCGGGCAGTTCATCGGCTTGAGGTAGTAGTCCACCCCGTCGTCGAGCTGCATGGGCGGGTACATGCCGTCGGCGTACCAGTCCAGGTGGCCGGACTTCTCGAAGAGCTTGCCCTTGGTGGCGTGCGGGCTGTAGACGAACTCGTAGCCCTCCTCCTCGTGGCGGCGGCGCGAGTAGTCCTCCATGGCCCGGCGGATGACGCCGCCCTTGGGATGGAAGACCGCGAGGCCGGGGCCGATCTCGTCGGGGAAGGAGAAGAGGTCCAGCTCGTTGCCGAGCTTGCGGTGGTCGCGCTTGGCGGCCTCCTCCAGGAACTCCAGGTGCGCCTTCAGCTCGTCCTTGGTGGGCCAGGCGGTGCCGTAGATGCGCTGGAGCATCGGGTTCTTCTCGCTGCCGCGCCAGTACGCGGCGGCGTTGCGCATCAGCTTGAACGCGGGGATGAACCGGGTGGTGGGCAGGTGCGGACCCCGGCAGAGGTCCTTCCAGCACAGGTCGCCGGTCTTCGGGTCGAGGTTGTCGTAGATGGTCAGCTCGCCGCCGCCCACCTCGACGTCCGCGCCGTCGTCGGAGGACGCGGAACCCTTGATGCCGATGAGCTCCAGCTTGTACGGCTCGTCTTTCAGCTCTTCGCGGGCGGCCTCGTCGGAGACCACGCGGCGGGAGAACCTCTGGCCCCGCTTCTGGATCTCCTGCATCTTCTTCTCGATGGCCTTGAGGTCCTCGGGAGTGAACGGCTTCTCGACGTCGAAGTCGTAGTAGAAGCCGTCCTTGACCGGCGGGCCGATGCCGAGCTTGGCCTCCGGGAACAGCTCCTGCACGGCCTGGGCCATGACGTGCGCGGTGGAGTGGCGCAGGATGTCGAGACCGTCCGGGGAGGAGATCTCCACGGGCTCGACGCTCTCGCCGTCCTGGAGCACGTAGGAGAGGTCCTTCAGCTCGCCGCCGACGCGCGCGGCGACGACGGTGCGCTGACCGGGGAAGAGCTCGCCGGCGGTCGTGCCCGTCGTCACCACGTGCTCTTCCCGCTCGGAATCGCGTTGGATGATCACACGGACGTCTGACACCGGTCTCTCCTGACTGAGGGGATGCCTGCCTTCACATGGCCAAGCAATGCGAATCGTACCGAGCCGTACGCCCCCGACGCGAACGCCTTCCTGGTGGGGCTACGGCTCCTCCTCCCCCGCGCACGCCTCCTCGAAGAAGTCCACGTTCTCCTGGAGGGCCTTCATCAGCCGGTCCCGCTCCGCCTCGTCGACCTGTACGGGCGCGACCCGGGAGGCCCCGGTGAGCCGCCGGAAGCCGCCGCGGCTCTCCAGCCGTCCCTCCACCCTCAGCGGCAGCCCCACCAGGTGGGCGTGGCCCGCGATGCGGTACGCCTCCTCGTCCAGCTCCACCCGGACGTGCCCGACCTCGGCCCCGGCCAGCACCCGCAGTCGTACGATCCCGGCGCCGCGCGGTCCCGAGCGCCGGAGCCGGACCACCGCGCCGGTCAGCCGCACGTGCACGGCGGGTTCGTCGCGGAGGTAGCGGGCTCCGGCGGCACGCAGGGCGGGCAGGTCGCCGGGGGAGAACTCGACGGGGGCGGGGCGGGCCGGACAGCCCTCCGGGGTGCCGGCGGCAGGCGCCCAGCGCAGAACGATCCGGGCCCCCTCGGAGCCGCGCACCAGGGCGATCAGCGCCTCGGTCAGCTCGCGGCCGGCGCCCGCCGCGACCGCGCTGTCGAAGGCGTCCATGCCGCCGGTCGCCCGCTGGTAGTCCACCGCCTCGCGGGTGGCGTGCAGGGCGTGGCAGAGCTGGACGGCGACGGCGCGCCCGGAGGCGACGGGAACGTACGCGGTGAGGCCGCGGCCGTCGGCGCCGGGCCCGAGCAGTGCGTCGTCCAGGGCGGCCCGCGCCTTCCTGCGGTGCCGGGCCCCGTGGTAGCCGGCCCGGCCGCACGCCGCGAGGGCTCCGGCCAGGAGGACCTGCCGGGCGGCCGACCGCAGCTCCTCCGCCTCTGTCCAGCCCGCCGCGCCGGCGGCCCCGGCCGCCGACTCGGGGACCTCGCGCCACCAGCGGATCTCGTCGCTGGGCACGGCGAGGGAGACGAGGATGTCGCGGGCTGAGGGGTGGGAGCTGTGGCCGAGCGCGACGAGGGCCTCCTCGAGCAGCTCCCCGCTGTCGGGGAAGGCCGCGCTCTCGGGCACCAGCAGTCCGGCCGCCCCGGAGGTGGCCCCCGGCGGGGTCCAGCGGCCGTACCGTCCGGGCGCTCCCCCGCGCCGCTGCCAGCCGTACCGCCGCAGGAGGGCCCCGAGGACGGCGGGGTCGGGCGGCCGCGCCCCGGACTCGGCGAGCGGTGGGGGCCAGGGGCGGGCGCCGGGATGCGAGCGGGCGGCGGGCAGCCCCGCCCCGCCCGTGGGTTCGTCCATCGACCGGTGCATCAGGGTCTCCCTCCGGCCCCGACGCGGGCCATGATGTCGCAGAGTGCGCGGTCGTCGAAGATCCGCGAGGTCGGGATGCGCACAGTGGTCCGGTACCGGCCCGTCACCGCGTGGCCGGCCAGGTTGGTCCAGTAGCAGCAGTGCCGCAGGTCGAGGCCGCCCGGCCCGGCGCGCAGCCAGTCGTCCTGGCTGCGGGGGACGATCATCACGACGAGGATCCTGTGCACCGACACGGGGCTGCGGGCGAGTTTGACGAGGTGGGCGTTGTCGAGGGTGAAGGAGAACGCCCCGCCCGCCGGGTGCGGCGGTATCTGGTAGGTGCACTTGAGCTGCACCTTGATGGTCACCTCGTCGTCGACGGTGTGGGCGGCGGCCCCGTGGGTGACGTGCCAGTCGATGCCGTTGTCGGGGAAGGGCTGGGACAGGGAGCATCCGGCGGCCGCCGCGACGGCGTGCAGATAGCCCACCTGAAGGGTCTCCATGCAGGCGGTGGTGGCGAGGGAGCCGCGCAGCGGCGCGTCGGGCTGCTGCGGAAGCCGGGGCCCGGTGGCCTCGGCGCGGGCGGTTCCCCCGGGGTCGGGCTGCGCGAGCGCCATGGCTCCGTGTGCCTTCCGGGCGTGCCGATCGACGGCAGACGGCCTGCCGGCGGAATGTCGTGGGCGGGGCGGATCGACGGACGCCGGGCACAACTCCTCGGCGTCACACCAGTGTTGTCACCGCATCGGACCGCCCGCAAACGGCGTATCAGGCAAACGGTCCGGGTATCACCGATATCGGGCAGAGGAAACATTCCATCTGCCGTGCGGGTGCGAGGAGTTCGGGGATGATGCACTGGTTCGAAGGGCCGCTGGCCGCTTTTGACACGGAGACGACAGGCGTGGACGTCGAGCAGGACCGGATCGTTTCGGCCGCTCTCGTCGCGCAGGACACCGCGGGCGGTCGCGTCCGCGTCACCCGGTGGCTGGTCAATCCGGGGGTTCCGGTCCCGCCGGGGGCGACCGAGGTCCACGGTCTGACCGACGATCACCTTCAGCGCAACGGGCGGTGGCCGGCACCGGTGATGGACGAGATGGCCCGCGCGCTGGCGGAGAGCTGCGCGACGGGCCGGCCGCTCGTCGTGATGAACGCGCCCTTCGACCTGACGCTGCTGGACCGCGAGTTGAGGCGCCACCGGGCGTCGTCGCTCACCGGGTATCTGGACGGGGCGCCGATGCGGGTGGTGGACCCGCGCGTGCTGGACAAGCATCTGGACCGCTACCGCAAGGGCCGCCGCACGCTCACGGACCTGTGCGCGCGGTACGGGGTGGTGCTCGACGGGGCCCACGACGCGGCGGCCGACGCCACGGCCTCGCTGGAGCTGGTGCGGGCGGTGTGCCGGCGCTTCTCGACCCGGCTGGAACGGCTGTCACCGTCCGAGCTGCACACCCTCCAGGCGACCTGGCACGCGGCCCAGGCGCGGGGCCTGGAGGCGTGGTTCGCGAAGAGCGGGACGCCGGAGACGGTGGACCCGTCGTGGCCGCTGCGCCCCGAACTGCCCGCGGCGGCATGAGGGGCGGGGCGGGACCGGACATGCGAAAGCCGGTCCGCGTGACGCGTGCGGACCGGCTTTCCCCGGTGGGCGATACTGGGTTCGAACCAGTGACCTCTTCGGTGTGAACGAAGCGCTCTCCCACTGAGCTAATCGCCCGGGAACGGGTTGAACCATACAGGGCTCCGCGGGCTTCGTTCAAACCGCTTCCGGCCGGGCTCTACTCAGAGCCTCCGTGGCCGGGAAGTAAGTATCCGAGCGCATGTACGAGCCGGGCGGCCGGGGTCACACTCCCCTGCATGGAACCTGTGCCCCCGCCCGCCGAGGAACTGGCCCGCCTCGACCGCGAACTCGCCGAGCTGGACGCCCGCCGCGCCCAGCTGCTGACCCGGCGCGCCTGGCTGCTCGCCGCACTGCGGCCGCCCGCGACGGCCGCCGCCCCCGGCTGGAACCCCTCCGCCTGGGGCGCACCGCCCGTCGGCCGGCCGGGCGCTCCGGCGCAGCCGTGGGGCTACGTCCCCGGCAAGCAGGCGTCCGCGCCGCGCAGCGCGCAGAACGTCCTGCTGACGCTGGGCGGGCTGCTGCTGACGGTCGCGGCCGTCGCGTTCACCCTGGTGAGCTGGGGCTCGATGGGGATCGCCGGCCGGTCGGCCGTGCTGTCCGCGGTGACCCTGGGAGCGCTGATCACCCCGGCGGTGCTGCTGCGGCGCGGGCTGACCGCCACCGCCGAGGCGGTGACGGCTCTGGCGTTGGTGCTGACCCTGCTCGATGTCTACGCGGTCCACGCGGTGGCCGCCCCGGAGACGGACGGGCTGGGCTTCACGGCCGTGGCCTGCGCGGTGCTGGCGGCGCTGTGGACGGCGTACGGCCTGGCGCTCGGAAAACTCCGCCTGCCGCTGCCGGCCGCCGTGGTGCTGGCGCAGTGGCCGCTGCTGTTCTGGGCGTGGGCGGCGGGCGCGCCGGCGCTGGTCGTCGGCTGGGCGCTGCTGGTGACGGCGGTGATGGACGGCGTGATCGCGCTGCGGGGCCGGGGCCTCGGGGTGCGGATCACGGCGTGCGCCGGCGGCGCGGCGCTGGGCCTCTCGGCGCTGCTGGTGGGCCTGACGCTGTCCACGACGGCCTCCGGGCCGCTCGGCGCGTCGGCGCCGGGCGCGCTGCTGCTGGCGGCAGCGGCGGCGGCCCTGGCCGGTGTGTGGCACGCCCCGAAGGGCTTCGCGCTCGTGGGCGGCGCGGTGGCGGGGCTCACGGCGGTGGCCGCGGTCGGCGGCGTACCCGCGGCGGCGATGCCGGACGGCTGGCCGGTGCTCGCGTATCTGCTGTGCGGACTCGCTCTGACCGCGGTGGTGCGGACCCGGCTCCCGAGGGACTCGGCGCGCGGGGTGCTGGCGGCGTCGGCTGCGGTGGTGGCCGGTGCGCTGGTGGGGGCGGTGCCGCTGGTCGCGGCCGTGCTGCTGGGCCCGGTGACGCTGCTGCCGGACGTCTGGGCCGGTTCGCCGGAGGGCTTCCGGTCCGCGCTGGGCTCGACGCTGCCGTGGTCGGAGTCGGCCATGGCGCCGGTGGTGCTCGCCCTGACGGCCGCGCTGCTGGGGTCGGCGTACCGGTGGTGGCCGTCGCTGGTACGGATCGCGGCACCGCTGACCGCACGGGAGCCGGGGACGGCCGGGACGCCGGGGACGACGGGAAGCGCGCCGGAGGGCTGGTCGCAGGGGACGGCGGCGTACGGGGCCGGAGCGCCCTGGTACGCCCCCGGCGGGGCCGCCGCCCGGCGGCGTCCCTCCGAGGCGGTGCTGCGCGGTGCCGCGGGCGCCGGGGCGGTGGCGCTCGGCTGGGGCGCGCTGCTGTCGGCCGGGGCCGTGCTGAACGTGCCGTACGCCCTCGCGGTGGGCGCGGAGACGCTGCTGGTGGCCGGTCTGCTCGCCCTGGCCGTACGTGGCGCGGGGCGCGGCCGGGACACCGCGGCGGTACCGGTGACCGCACTGGTGGCGGCAGTGGCCGGGGCGGTGAGCGTCGGGCTCCTGTCACTGGCCGCCGAGGGCGCCTCCTACGCGGTGTCCGGCGCGCTGGCGGCCCTCTTCGCGGGGGCGGCGGTCCGGGCGGGTGCCGGGGTGCCACGTGCGGTGTGCGCGGTCGCGGCGGTGGCCTGGGGCACCGTGCTCACGGGGTTCGCGGGCCGGTCCCTGGAGCTCGCTCCGTACGAGTCCGCGCCGCTGCTCCTCCTGGTGCCCGCGCTGACGGTGCTGCTGGGGGCGCGGCTGCGGCGGGACGCGGTGGCCTTGCCGGTGGAACTGGCGGGCGTGCCGGGGGCACTGGTCGCGGTGGGGCTCGCGGTGTCCGACGCTCCGTTCCTGGCCCTGACGCTGGCGCTGTGCGGGGTGCTGGCGGCGGGCGCCGCGGTGCGGCCGGAGCGGCGGCAGGCGGCGGGCCGGCTCGCGGCGGGACTGTTCGTGCTGGCCGCCTGGGTACGGCTGGCGGCATCGGGGGTGTCGTTCCCGGAGGCGTACACGCTGCCGGTGACGGTGCCCGCGCTGGTCGTCGGCTTCCTGCGGCGGCGCGAGGACCCGGAGGCGTCGTCCTGGACGGCGTACGGGCCGGGGCTCGCGGCGACGCTGCTGCCGAGCCTGGCGGTCGCCTGGACGGACCCGGACTGGCAGCGGCCGCTGCTGCTGGGGGTGGCAGCGCTGGTGGTCACCCTGCTGGGCGCGCGCCACCGCCTCCAGGCGCTGCTGGTCCTGGGCGGGGCGGTGCTCGCGCTGGACGCGCTGCACGAGCTGGCCCCTTACGTGGTGCAGGTGGCGGGGGCGCTCCCGCGCTGGCTGCCGCCGGCTCTGGCCGGACTGCTCCTGCTGGTGGTGGGCGCGACGTACGAGCAGCGGCTGCGCGACGCCCGCCGCCTCAAGGACGCGCTGGGCCGGATGCGGTGAGCCCCGCCCCGGTCGGGGGCGGCCGTGCGGCCGCCCCCGACCGGGAAAAACGGACAACGCGGAGGGCCCGGAAGACGGATTCCGTCTTCCGGGCCCTCTGTCCGGGTGGGCGATACTGGGTTCGAACCAGTGACCTCTTCGGTGTGAACGAAGCGCTCTCCCACTGAGCTAATCGCCCCGGCGCACCGCAAACATTACCCCATGTCAGCGGTGCTTCCGGACCACGTGGGAGTCACTCGCTGATCTTCCACGGCATGGTGAGCCCGAACTTCCAGACGTAGACCCCCACCAGGATCGCCATGATCACGAGCCCGACGGTGGTGAGGATGATGTTGCGCCGCCGGACCTTGGGGTCGAGCGCCCGCTGCGCCGCCTCGGTGACCTTGCGCTTGGTCCAGCGCAGCACGAGCTGTGCCCAGACGAACTCGGTCGCCCAGATCGCCATGCCACCGAAGATCACCAGCCAGCCGGGGCCGGGCAGCACCAGCATGAGCACACCCGCGATCACGACGCCGAGCCCGACGACGAAGACGCCGACCTGCCAGCTCAGATGCAGCGCCTTCGACGCCTTGATGAAACCGGGGGCCCGCGAGCCCAGCTCGCGTTCCTCCCGGCCCGATTCCCCCGTGGCGGACGCCGGGTCGGCCTGCTCGGCGACCTTGGTCCGCTCGTCACTCTCCGCGTTCATGAAACTCAACTTACCCGACCCGTCGTCGTCACTGGAATGGGTGCATAACTCAAAGTTACACGCCGCTGAGCGGGGGACCCGAAGCATCACAAATGGGTCAGAGGGGTTTACAACGCCACCGTAGGTGGCATGTCGATTTCGCCGACGTGCGAATCCCCGAGCGCACACTGAGCGAAAGGCCCTGGCGCTTATGAACACCACGGTCAGCTGCGAGCTGCACCTGCGCCTCGTTGTGTCGAGCGAGTCCTCACTGCCTGTACCTGCGGGCCTGCGGTATGACACGGCCGATCCCTATGCCGTGCACGCCACCTTCCACACCGGAGCGGAAGAGACGGTCGAGTGGGTATTCGCCCGCGACCTCCTCGCCGAGGGGCTGCACAGGCCCACCGGCACCGGTGACGTCCGCGTCTGGCCATCTCGTAGTCACGGTCAAGGCGTCGTCTGCATCGCCCTGAGTTCCCCGGAGGGCGAAGCCCTGCTCGAAGCTCCGGCGCGGGCCCTGGAGTCGTTCCTGAAGAGGACCGACGCCGCGGTTCCGCCCGGCACCGAACATCGTCACTTCGATCTGGACACGGAGCTCTCCCACATCCTGGCCGAGAGCTAGCCGGGCAGGGAGCCGTACGACGCCGTCCGACTCGGGGCGACGGCGTCGTCATCACAACCGCATAGGGCTGACCATGACGCCGTCGTCGCGGAATCCACCGCGGCGACGGCGTCGGCGCGCTCACCGCCTCCGCTCCCCCGGTGCCGGACCGCCTCGTTCCGCTCTCGGCCGGGTCCCACCGGGGCCCGGCACCGGCGCGGCGAGCCAGTAGAGTCAGCCGCCATCGGCAGGCGCCCGCCCGCCGGAGGCCAGGGAGCGAAGCGTGCTGATCCCTCACGACACCCGGATCGCCCTCGACACGGTGGTCGATCTGGTGAACACCGCACCGGAGAGCGAGCCGCTCCGGGACGACCCCGCGGACGAGCCCGGTGACGGACTCCCCGACGTGGCGGCGCTGTACGCCTTCGCGGAGCGGCATCACATCAGCGGGGTCGGCGCCCTCGGCGAGAAGGACCTGAACGCCGTACGCGAGGTCCGGGCGCGTTTCGCCGAGGTCTTCGCGGCGCCCGACCCCCGCAGCGCGGCCGACCTGGTCAACCGGCTCGTCGCGGCCGCCGGGACCACCCCGCAGCTCACCGACCACGACGGCTACGACTGGCACGTCCACTACTTCGCGCCGGACGCCTCGATCGCCGACCACCTCGCGGCGGACTGCGGCATGGCGCTGGCGTTCATCATCGTGGCGGGCGAGCAGGAGCGGCTGCGGCGCTGCGAGGCGCCGGACTGCGGGCACGCCTTCGTCGACCTGTCGCGCAACCGCTCCCGCCGCTACTGCTCCAGCCGTACGTGCGGGAACCGTCTCCATGTCGCGGCGTACCGGGCCCGGCGCAAGGAAGCCGCGGGCTGAGGCCCGCACGGCGCGGCTCACAGCAGGAAGAGGTCATGGACGGCGGCCATCAGTAACAGCCCCCCGACCACCGCCAGAAAGATCATCAGGGGCGGCTGGGAAAGCGCGAAGAGGCAGCCGCGAGGCTCTTCGGCGGGGCGTGCGGGGGCTTCGCCCCGGGAAGTGTCCACCATCTCGGGGTGATCATGACGCACCGACGACCGGCTTGGCGATCAACCAGGGGTGTTCTCGCGGGAGTTCACCATCCCGTGGCCATCGGTAATCGCTCCGGCGTACGGATCGCCGCCAGGTGTTCGGGGCGGTGGGCCTGCCCGTCGGTGACGGCCGGGGCGGTCGCCGCCCCGGCCGCCGTGCTCCCGAGGCCCTCAGATGCCGTGCTTCTTGAGGATCGCCTCGATGTCGCCGAAATCGTCGCCGGCCGCGGCGGACTCCTGCTTCCTCTTCGGCTTCGCCGCCGTGGGGCCGGACGCGGCGCCCGCACCGAGGGAGGGGGCGGACACGGCGGGGGCGACCGCCCCGTTCCGGCCGGCGGCCCGCACGGCCTTGCGTTCCGCGCGGGTGGTGCCGCCACGGCGCTCGACGGCGCGGGTGGTCATGAACAACAGCCAGGAGAGGCCGAGCACCCCGACACCGATCCAGACACTCGGCTTGAAGGCGATACCGGCGGCCCATTCGACGACCCCGGTCAGCACGAGCCCGACCGGGACCAGGGAATAGGCGGCGAGGCGCGTCGCCGTGAGGAACCGCTTGCGGTACGCGGTCACCGCGGCGATCCCCAGGCCCGCCGCCGACACCGCGGAACAGATCGTTTCGGCAAGCATCACGGCCTCCAGGCGCAGGGGGTACGTCCCCTCCATCCTGCACCGGCGGCCGCCGGTGGGGCCACGGCGGCGGTCCACCTCAGGGACATTTCAGGGCCGGGCTCCTCCCCAAGGGGTGGCCCGGTCCGGATTGGGCCGCCCCCGCCCGGCCTGGGAGACTGAGCACATGAGCGATTCCACCCCTGCGGCACCGGTCGTCCTCGACGTCTGGTGCGACCTCCAGTGCCCCGACTGCCACCGAGCCCTCGACGATGTGCGCGCCCTGCGCGAGCGGTACGGGGACCGCCTCGAGATCCGGCTGCGGCACTTCCCGCTGGAGAAGAACAAGCACGCCTACGCCGCGGCCCAGGCCGCCGAGGAGGCGATCGAACAGGGGCAGGGCCGGCCGTACGTCGAGGCCCTGCTGGCCCGGACCGCCGAGCTCGGGCGCAGGGGCGAGCCGTTGCTCCTCGACGTGGCGCGCGAACTGGGGCTGGACGCCGAGGAGTTGGACACGGCGCTGATCGACGGCCGCCATCTGCTGATCGTGGACGCCGACCAGGCGGAGGGCAAGGCGATCGGCGTCACCGGCACCCCGACCTATGTGATCGGCGATGAGCGGCTGGACGGCGGCAAGAGCCAGGACGGGCTGCGCGAGCGGATCGAGAAGATCATCGACGACATGCCGGCCGCCCTCGACCGGTAGCCGGGGGCCACGGCGCGACGGCCGGGCGGCCCGACCGGTGGCCGGGCGGCGCCGCGCTCCGGGTGGCCGCCGGGCGCCTCCGGCTCCGGGGTCCGCTACAGCACCTTGGCCAGGTTGTACCGCGTCGTCGTGTAGCCGAGGGACTCGTACAGCTTCAGGGCCGGGGTGTTGGACGCGAAGACGTGCAGGCCGAGCCGGTCCGCGCCCCAGTCGCGCGTGATGTCCTCGGCGAGCAGCATCAACACGCGCCCGTGGCCCCGGCCCCGATGCTCCTCGCGCACCTCGACGTCGAAGACGAATCCGGCCTCCGGGCCGCCCGGCTCCAGCTCCCGCAGCGCCACCCACACATGGCCGACGACCTCGCCGGCCCGCACCAGCACCCGGAAGCGGACGCCCTCGGTCGCCAGTCCGTCCGGCAGGTGGGCGGCGTGGTCGGCCTCGGACTTGAGCCGGGCCTGCTCGGGCTCCACCCCTCGCTCCACCCAGCTCCGCGCGTACGACCGGACCGCGTCCTGCCGCCAGGCGGCGAACTCCTCCTCGCCCATGGCACGTGCGGTGAGCCCGGCGGGCAGCGGGGCGGTGTCCGGGCCGAGTTCCTTGACCATGTTGCGGCTGCGCTCCGTGTAGCCGAGGGCGGTCGCCAGACGCCGGGCGGGCTCGTTGCCGGCGGGCACCTCGACGCCTACGCGGGTGCAGCCCCACCCGCGCAGCACCTCCTCGGCGGCGAGCGCGGCGATGGTGCCCCGGCCGCGCCTGCGCCGCGCCTCGTCGACGGCGAGGGAGGTCAGCACACCGGCGGTGGGGCCGAAGGCCCCGTCGGTGCTGATCGCCACGGCGCCGACCGGCCGCCCGTTGTCGCACACGTCGTAGTGGCGCGACCGCGCGCCGCCGTCACTCTGCTGAAGCGGCCCGGACGGCCGGAGGGTCGTGGTCATCAAGGGGTTGTATCCCCTTCGCGCCCTCCCGTCACGCGCATTTCCCGGCCGCCGGGCTCACCCCGGTCCGGGGGCGAGGGACCTCGGCGGCCGGTTCACGGGTCGAGGTCGTCGCCCGCTCGCTCGGCGAAGATCCGCATCGCCTTCGCCGTCACCGGTCCGACCTCCGGCGTCAGCGTGCGGTCGTCGATCCGGTGCGCCGCCTGGACGTCGCGGAGCGTCGAGGTCAGGAACACTTCGTCGGCCTCGGCCAGCACGTCCATCGGCAGATCGGTCTCCTCCGCCCCGGTCCACTCCACGGTCAGCGCGCGGGTGATCCCGGCGAGGCAGCCGGACGCGACCGGCGGCGTGTGGATGCGGCCGTCCAGGACGACGAAGACGTTGGAGCCGGTGCCTTCGCAGAGGCGGTCGGCGGTGTTGGGGAACAGCGCTTCGGACGCACCCCGCTCCCGTGCCCGGGCCAGGGCGACGACGTTCTCGGCGTACGAGGTGGTCTTCAGCCCCGCGAGCGCACCGCGTTCGTTGCGGGTCCAGGGGACGGTGATCACCGCCGTGCTGTCCGGGCGGCGGCGCACCCCGTCGAGGGCGACCACCAGGCTCGGCCCGTCGTCGCCCCGGTCCGAGCCGAGCGGGGAGAGCCCGCCGGTGTAAGTGATCCGCAGCCGCCCCAGGGCGACGGGGTTGGCGTCGATGACCGCCGCGGCGGCGCGACGGACCTCGTCGTGGTCCGGGTCGGGCAGGCCCAGCCCGCGGGCGGACCGGGTGAGGCGGTCGAGGTGCCGGGTCAGCGCGAAGGGGCGCCCCTCGCTCGTACGTACCGTCTCGAAGATGCCGTCGCCCACGGTCAGTCCGTGGTCGAGCACCGACAGCCGGGCGTCGTCGGCGTTCCGCAGCCCGCCGTTGACCCAGATCCTCATCATGCGGCCCTTCCTGTCTCCGGATACGTGCCCGACGCCACAGCGAGCAGCCGGGATGCCTTGAGCTCGGTCTCGTCCCACTCGCGCTCGGGGTCGGAGCCCCAGGTGATCCCGGCGCCCGTCCCGAACCGCAGCAGCGGCGCGGGCCCGGTCCGGTCGATCCAGAACGTCCGTATGCCCACCGCGAGCGAGGCGGCGCCCCGGTCGGCGTCGACCCACCCGATCGCCCCGCAGTAGGGCCCGCGCGGGGCCCGCTCCAGCTCGGCGATGATCCGCAGCGCGCTGGACTTCGGCGCGCCGGTGACCGAACCGGGCGGGAAAGCGGCCGCGAACAGTTCGGGCCAGCCCGCCCCGTCGGCCAGCCGGCCCCGGACGCTGGAGACGAGGTGGACGAGGCCCGGATGCTTCTCCACCACGCACAGATCGGGCACGCTCACGCTCCCGGTGGCGCAGACCCGGCCCAGGTCGTTGCGGACCAGGTCCACGATCATCACGTTCTCCGCGTGGTCCTTCTCCAGCAGATCCGCCTCGGTCCGGCCGGTCCCCTTGATCGGCCCGGACTCCACGGTCCGTCCGTCGCGCTTCAGGAAGAGCTCCGGGGAGGCGGTGGCGATCTCCACGCCGTGGCCGGGCAGCCGGATCGTGCCCGCGTAAGGGGCGGGGTTGCCGCGGGCGAGCAGGGAGGTCAGGGCGTCCACGTCGGCTCCGGTCCCGCCGTCGGGGAGCGGCGCGGACAGCACCCGGCAGAGGTTGGCCTGGTAGACGTCTCCGGCCGCGATGTGTTCACGGATCCGCCGTACGCCCGCCGTGTAGGCGTCACGGTCCAGTGAGGAGGTCCAGTCCCCGGCGACGGGCCCGCGCCAGGCTCCGGGGACGGGAGGGGGCACCTCTTCCCTGCGTACGTCGGAGAAGCGGGCGCAGACGACACGGCCCTCGAAGTCCGCGGAGACCGCCCAGAAACCGGACGAGTCGAGAGCCGCGGGGTCATGGGTCACATCCTGCAGACCGGTGGCTATGAGGCCGTCGAAACGGGCCAAGGGGACGAGGTCGGACACACCAAGGAGTCTAGGACGGTGCGCGGTGACCTGCGTCGGGGCGAGGCCACCGCAGCACGCTGCGCAAACGCGTTTTTGTGCTGGCCCAGGAATCCGCTAGAGTTCAACACGTCGCCGGGACGCGCAAGCGGACCGGGAAAGACAAGCGGACGTAGCTCAGTTGGTAGAGCGCAACCTTGCCAAGGTTGAGGTCGCCAGTTCGAACCTGGTCGTCCGCTCGTACAAGGTGGGGGATTCTTCCCGAGCCCCCATCCCTGGTGGAGTGGCCGAGAGGCGAGGCAACGGCCTGCAAAGCCGTCTACACGGGTTCAAATCCCGTCTCCACCTCCAAGGACGATTAGCTCAGCGGGAGAGCGCTTCCCTGACACGGAAGAGGTCACTGGTTCAATCCCAGTATCGTCCACTGATCCGTAAGGATCACCGGTCCGCAAGGATCCCCGCGCGATTAGCTCAGCGGGAGAGCGCTTCCCTGACACGGAAGAGGTCACTGGTTCAATCCCAGTATCGCGCACGCACGCGCAGTACACGCAGGGCAACCTGCGCGATTAGCTCAGCGGGAGAGCGCTTCCCTGACACGGAAGAGGTCACTGGTTCAATCCCAGTATCGCGCACCAGCAAGAACCCCCGGCCGTCTCCACGGCCGGGGGTTCTTTCGTCGTACGGTCCACCCCGTACGGCCCGGATGACCTGGAGGGTCCGAGCCGCACGGGGACCGCTCAGGACGAGAACAGCATGCGGCCGAAGCCCTTCTGGCGGTGGTGGCCGTAGTGTCCGCCGTGCTGCGGCGCTCCCCAGGCAGGAGCGTGGGCGGCGGGCGGGGCGGCCGGGTACGCCTGCGGCGGGGCGGGGGGAGCCTGCTGGGCCCACTGGGACTCCAGACGGGTCAGCGACTCCAGCTCGCCGTAGTCGAGGAATATCCCCCGGCACCCGCTGCACTGCTCGATCTGAACGCCGTTGCGGTTGTACGTGTTCATCTGCGCGTGACACTTCGGACACTGCATCATCGGCTCGGCTCCTCGCCCTCGTTGTGCCGTCGCCGGAATGTCTGCCCGGCGGCGGTCCGTTCACCCTACGACGCGGGACCGCTGGCCAACTCGGGCGGCAGCGTAGCGATTCGGGCACAGGATTCGATCATCAGCTGTTCGTGCGCGTCCGGGTCCCGTCGCTCCGCGGCGCACTTGGCGAGGGCGACGGCCGCCGTCTGCACCGTCAGCGCGCGGGCCGGGACGTCCAGCACGGGCCAGGGGTCGCCGGCGGCGGGTACGGCCGGTCCCCCGGCGGACCGGTAGGCGCGCAGGAAGACGGACCAGTCCTCGGGGGCCAGGAGCCCGGCCGCGTACCAGGCGGCGGGCCGGGCGAGGTCCCAGGCCGGATCGCCCGTTCCCGCGTCGTCCACGTCGATGAGCAGCCAGGGTCCGTCCGGCGCGGGATGGCGTACGAGCTGCCCGAGGTGGAGGTCACCGTGGCACAGGAAGCGGTCGCGCCGCATGGACGGCGGGGACTCCCCCCGTGCCCAGGCGGGCAGGGCGTGCCAGCCCGCCAGGACGGGCAGGGCGGCCGGGGCACCGGGGAGTGCGGCGCACATCCGGGCGACGGCACGCGCCGCCTTGGCCGGACCGCGCATCGGCGGCAGGGGGAACGGGGGCTCCGTCCGGTGCAGACGGGCGAGCAGCCCGGCGGCCTCGGCCCAGGGGGCGGCTCCGGGATCGGCGGGGTCCACGGGTGTGCCGAGCGGCCAGAGCGTGACGGGGCGGGCGCCGGGTACGGCGGCGTGCCCGGCCGGCACCGGGTCCCGCGGATCACCGGAGAGTTCCGGGTGCCGGATCTCTCCGGCGGTCCCCGGAACTTCCGGGGCGGTGAGGGGCGGGAGCAGGATGCCGGTGAGTCCGGGGGCGGCGGCCAGGGCGATCCGGGCCGCCAGCGCTTCGCGGTCGGCGTCGGCGGCGTGGGCCTTGGCGACGATCGCACCGCTGCGGACGACGGTGCCGTCGGGCCGGTCCGCGAGCACCTGCGGCGGCTCGCACACGCACGGTGTCCCGGCGGGATGGGCGAGGCGGTGCGCGAGGGCGCCCAGGTCGTGGACGACTGAGGTCTGGGTGGTGGTCAACGGCTCCCCCGCGGTCGGCCCGGCCGTGGCACCGGTCCAGCCGTGAGCGTAACGCGGGGCGGGCCGAGGAGTCGGCACCGTACTCCGGCCGGGCGAGAGTCCTCACCCCGGACAGCGCGATGTCCGGTCAGCTCCCCAGCTGACCGGACAAACGCTGCCGTCCGCCGCACCCCCGTCCCCACGGGGCTGTTGGCCGGATGTGTGGGCCCGGACCGCTCTTCCGGACCCCGGGCGCCGCTCAGCGCCCCAGCATCACCGCCACGGACGACGCCTGTGTGACCACCGCTTCCCAGCCGCCGAAGACGACCACGAGCAGGGCCGCCAGGGGAAGGACCATCGCCGTCGCCACCAAGGGGTGACGGGTGCCGGACGGGCGGGCGCCGAACGCGGCGTACGCCTTGCGTCCGCCCATACGGACCATCGTCCGCGTTGCCGTGTCCGCCATGGTTCCTCTCCTGACGCGATCGGGAGCGGTGGGCGCGTGACCTCGGGGGACGAGTATCCCGCCCACCGCTTGACCTCAACACTAGGTAAGCGGCGCGCACAGGGCGTCATGCCCGCGTACCGATTGCCGGGCCTCCCGGAGGATGAGCCGCCGCCGGCCGGTGTACTCCCCTGGGTGGAGAAGGAGCACCGGAGGTTGGGGTCATCCCGGAGGGGACGCCCTCGGGCCGCCCGACAGGTGTCCGGGTCACGTGGGGACGTACGCCGGGCGCCGGGCGGTCCGGGCGCCTTCCCCGGAGAGGGGACCCGCACGCGTCCGCCGCTCGCGCGAGGGCGCTCGCCTGTCTCGACCGCTCGCGCGCGGGCCCGCCGGGTGACTTCACTCACGTCGACCGGCCCCCGGCGGCCGGTCGCCCCCTGGTGGGGACCGGCCCGGACCCCACCGCCCCGTATGCCGGGGCGGTGGTCACGGCCAGGCCGGCCACCGGGTTCCGGCGTTCCGCCGGTCATCCAATCCCCTTTGCTCCGTGGCTTCTTGAGCGGTCCGTCCGGTCGAGGGCCGCCGATCCGCCCCGCCCTGCCCCCTCTTCGCCCCTCCCGCGTGCCGTGGACAATCGAATCCCCGGTGAGGGCGCGGCCTCTGAGCGCGCCGGGCGCGGGATACGTAAGCTGTGCCTCGTCAGGCGGACCAGTGCAGCGGGGATGGGCAGACGATGGCGATGATGCGGCTCCGGCGCGAGGACCCGCGTCTCGTCGGCTCGTTCCGGCTGCACCGGCGACTCGGCGCGGGCGGCATGGGCGTCGTCTACCTGGGCTCCGACCGTCGCGGTCAGCGGGTCGCGCTCAAGGTGATCCGGCCCGACCTGGCGGAGGATCAGGAGTTCCGTTCGCGGTTCGCGCGCGAGGTGTCGGCCGCCCGGCGGATCCGCGGCGGCTGCACGGCCCGGCTGGTCGCCGCCGATCTGGAGGCGGACCGCCCGTGGTTCGCCACCCAGTACGTACCCGGCCCCTCGCTGCACGACAAGGTCGCCGAGGAAGGCCCGCTGTCCGCGGCCGAGGTCGCCTCGATCGGGGCGGCGCTCTCCGAGGGGCTGGTCGCGGTGCACGAGGCGGGTGTGGTCCACCGCGACCTGAAGCCGTCGAACATCCTGCTCTCCCCCAAGGGCCCGCGCATCATCGACTTCGGTATCGCCTGGGCGACCGGGGCGAGCACGCTCACCCACGTCGGTACGGCGGTGGGATCGCCCGGCTTCCTCGCCCCCGAGCAGGTCCGGGGCGCGGCCGTGACGCCCGCCACGGACGTCTTCTCGCTCGGCGCGACGCTGGCGTACGCGGCGATGGCCGACTCCCCCTTCGGGCACGGCAGTTCCGAGGTGATGCTGTACCGCGTGGTGCACGAGGAGGCGCAGCTGCGCGGGGTGCACGACGCGCTGGCCCCGCTGATCAGCGCCTGTCTGGCGAAGGATCCGGAGGAGCGACCCAGCACGCTGCAACTGTCCATGCGGCTCAAGGAGATCGCGGCGCGGGAGGCGCAGGGGCTGCACGAGAGCCGGCCGCCCGTCCAGCGTTCCGCGCAGGAGGCCGAGCGGCCGACCGGGCGCATGGCCGATCCGTACGCCGAGCAGCACACCCGCCGTTCCGAGGGCCCGTCCGGCTCCCGTCCCCAGCCGGGCCGGCGGGGGGCGCCCGTGCGTTCGGGTCCGCCGCGTACCGGTGGCTCCCGCCCGCAGCAGGCGTCGCGTGACACGACGCGTTCGGGCGGGAGGACCGGGAAGCGGCCGGGTGCCCCGGCCGGGACGAACGGCCGCCCGAACACCCGCTCCGGGAGCCGGACGACCTCGGCGGGACGGCGTCCGGCCAACCCGCGGCTGCTGCGTCAGCGGCTGGTGGTGTTCGTCGTGGTGACGCTGCTGGTGGCGCTGGGCATCGCGGCGGCCCAGGGCTGCCAGGGTCCGGCCCAGGGGCTCGGCGGGAACGAGCGGCCGGGCGGCGGGGTCGGTCAGGCGCGGGCCGATTCCGTACGGGACGGGGTGGCGCGGACGGGCGTTTCCGTGCGGCACGGGATGTCTCAGGTGCGGGGCGGTTCCGCGCCGGTTTCCGGGTCCTGGGTCGCTTCCCGTTCCGGCGGGGGGCCTGTGGGGGCGACGGCTCCCCGGTCCTGACGCCGGTGCCCTGACCGGGCCGGTGCCGGTGCCGGTGTCGGCGCTCAGCTCTCCGGGCGGCCCGTGGCCACCGCGTAGAAGGCGACGGCGGCGGCCGCGCCCACGTTCAGCGAGTCGACGCCGTGCGCCATCGGGATGCGGACCCGGGCGTCGGCGGCCGTCAGCGCCCGCGTGGACAGCCCGTCGCCCTCCGCGCCGAGCATCAGCGCCACCCGCTCCAGCCGGTGCGGCGCCGCATCGTCGATGCTGGTCGCCCCGGCGTCCGGGGTGAGGGCGAGCAGCCGGAAGCCGGCCTCCCGCACCGTCTCCAGCGACGTGGGCCAGGCTTCGAGCCGGGCGTACGGGACGGAGAAGACCGCGCCCATCGAGACCTTGACGGAGCGCCGGTAGAGCGGATCCGCGCAGTCCGGGGAGAGCAGGACCGCGTCCATGCCGAGGGCGGCGGCGCTGCGGAAGATGGCCCCGATGTTGGTGTGGTCGTTCACCGATTCCATGACCGCCACCCGGCGCGCGGTGGTGAGCAGCTCGTCGGCGGCGGGCAGCGGCTTGCGCTGCATGGAGGCGAGCGCCCCACGGTGGACGTGGTAGCCGGTGACGCGTTCGGCCAGGTCGGGGGCGACGGCGTACACCGGGGCCGGGACCTCTTCGATGACGTCGCGCATGGCGTCGACCCACTTGGCGGAGAGCAGCATGGACCGCATCGCGTACCCGGACTGCCGGGCTCGGCGGATCACCTTCTCGCCCTCGGCGATGAACAGGCCCTCGGCGGGTTCGCGCCGCCGCCGCAGCTCGACGTCGGTCAGGCCGATGTAGTCGCTGAGCCGGGGGTCGTCGGGGTCGTCGATGGTGATGAGGTCTGCCACAGGTGATACTGCCTTGTCCGGTGTGTGGGGTGCCAACGCCTGGCGGGAGATACGCGACCGCTGGTCACGGGGCCGGGGCAGGCCCCGTGACGGGACCGGGCTGTTCGGCCGGCTCCCGCACGGTCCGCAGGACGGAGTCCGGGCCGACCGCCACGACCTCGCCGATCACGATCACGGCGGGCGGGCGCACGTCCTCGGCGGCCGCGCGCTCGCCGACGTCCGCGAGCGTCGCGTCGACCCGGCGCTGGGCGGCCGTGGTGCCCTCCTGGACGAGGGCGACCGGGGTGGCCGGGTCCTTGCCGTGGGTGATCAGGGCGGCGGCGATGGCGCCGATCTTGTCCACGGCCATCAGCAGGACGAGCGTGCCGCGCAGCCGGGCGATGGCCGCCCAGTCGACCAGCGAGCGGGGGTCCTCGGGGGCCACATGACCGCTGACCACCGTGAACTCGTGGGCCACGCCCCGGTGGGTGACGGGGATGCCCGCGGCGCCGGGGACGGAGATGGTGCTGGAGATGCCGGGGACGACCGTGCAGGGGATGCCCTCGGCGGCCAGCGCCTGGGCCTCCTCCATGCCCCGGCCGAAGACGAACGGGTCGCCCCCCTTGAGCCGGACCACGGACTTGCCCGCCTTGGCGTGCTCGATCAGCGCCTGGTTGATCGCCTCCTGGGCCATGAACCGGCCGTACGGGATCTTCGCGGCGTCGATCACCTCGACGTGCGGCGGGAGTTCGTCCAGCAGGTCGCGGGGGCCGAGGCGGTCGGCGATGACGACGTCGGCCTCGGCGAGGAGGCGGCGGCCGCGCACGGTGATCAGGTCCGGGTCGCCGGGGCCGCCGCCGACCAGGGCCACGCCGGGGGCGCGGGTGCGATGGTGCGGGGCGGCGAGGGTGCCGTCGCGCAGGCCCTCGACGATGGCGTCGCGGATGGCGGCGGAGTGCCGGGGATCGCGGCCGCGGGGGGTGGTGTTGAGGACGGCCACGGTGATGTTCTCGCTCCGGCCGGTCGCGGGCGTCCAGGCGGTGGCGGCCTCGGCGTCGTCGGCCCGGACGCACCAGGTGCGGGTCCGCTCGGCCTCGGCGGACGCGGCGTCGTTGGCGGCGGTGTCGGAGGATGCGACCAGGGCGTACCAGGTGTCGGCGAGGTCGCCGTCCCGGTAGCGGCGGCGCTCCCAGCGGATCTCCCCGGCGTCCGCCATGGCCTCGACGGAGGGCGTCGCGGACGGGGAGACGAGCGTGATGACGGCACCGGTGGCGATGAGCTGCGGCAGCCTGCGCTGGGCGACCTGGCCGCCGCCGACGACGACCACGCGGCGGCCGTGCAGGCGCAGTCCTACGGGGTACGCGGGGTGATCGGCCTGGTCGGTGCGGTCGGCTCGACCTGCGCTCTCGGCGTGACCTGCGTGGTCTGCGTGCTCGGCCATGGCGGTACGGGCTCCTCGTGCGGGTGCTGCGTAGGCCGCTGCGGCGGTGGAGCGGCTGTGACGTGCGGAAAGCGGGGGTTCCGGGTGGGGAACACGATACGGGGTGGGGATGGGCGGGGATCGGGCGCGGGCCCGGTCGAGTTGCGTGGGCCCGGCGACGGGAGGGCAGCGTGCGTCCCGGCGCGGGGCGGGCGGTCCGGCGGCGTCTGCGGTGGACCCGTCCCCTGGCGACGCCCTTCTCGCCCTCCCCGTCCGTCCGAGCGGGGAGGGCTCCGCCCCGGGCCCCGCACCTCCGGCACCGGAGTGGCCGGTCGGGGCGGGGCCGCGGGGCGGCGGACGGTGCTACTTCTCCGTCACGCCCGCGGAGTCGAACGTCGCCACCTCGTGCATCGCGCGGGCCGCGCTCTGCACGATCGGAAGCGCCAGCAGCGCCCCGGTGCCCTCGCCCAGGCGCAGGTCGAGGTCGACCAGCGGGCGCAGACCCAGCTTGTTGAGCGCGGCGACATGGCCGGGCTCGGCGCTGCGGTGCCCGGCGATGCAGGCGGCCAGCGCCTCGGGGGCGATGGCGCGGGCGACCAGGGCCGCCGCACCCGCGCTCACTCCGTCCAGGATCACCGGCGTACGCAGGGAGGCCCCGCCGAGGAGGAAGCCGGCCATCGCCGCGTGCTCCAGGCCGCCGACCGCGGCGAGCACGCCGATCGGGTCGGCCGGGTCCGGCTGGTGCAGGTCGAGGGCGCGGCGGACGACATCGACCTTGCGGGCGTGCATCTCGTCGTTGATGCCGGTCCCCCGGCCGGTCACCTCGGAGGCGTCGGCCCCGGTGTACACGCAGATCAGCGCGGCCGACGCGGTGGTGTTGGCGATGCCCATCTCACCGGTCAGCAGGGCCTTGTTGCCCGCGGCCACGAGGTCGCGGGCGGTCTCGATGCCGACCTCGATCGCGGCGAGCACGTCTTCCCGGCTGAGCGCGGGGCCCGTCGTGAAGTCCGCCGTGCCGGGCCGCACCTTGCGGGGCAGCAGACCGGCGGTCGCGGGCAGCTCCGCCGCCACGCCGACGTCCACGACGCAGACCTCCGCGCCGACCTGGGCCGCGAAGGCGTTGCAGACGGCTCCGCCGCCGAGGAAGTTCGCCACCATCTGCGCGGTGACCTCCTGCGGCCACGCGGTGACCCCCTGGGCGTGCACCCCGTGGTCCCCGGCGAAGATCGCCACGGCCGCGGGCTCCGGGATCGGCGGCGGGCATGCCCGCGAGAGCCCGGAGAGCTGCGCGGAGATGATCTCCAGCATGCCGAGTGCCCCGGCGGGCTTCGTCATCCGTTTCTGGCGCTCCCACGCCTCCCCGAGCGCCTTGGCGTCCAGCGGCCGGATCGCGGCGATCGTCTCCTGGAGCAGGTCGTGCGGCTCGGCGCCGGGCAGCGCGCGACGGCCGTACGTCTCCTCGTGGACGACCCAGGACAGCGGACGGCGCTTGGACCAGCCCGCCTGCATCAGCTCGGGCTCCTCGGGGAACTCGTCGACGTACCCCACGCAGAGGTAGGCCACCACTTCGAGGTGCTCGGGCAGGCCCAGCGCGCGGACCATCTCCCGCTCGTCGAAGAAGCTGACCCAGCCGACGCCGAGGCCCTCGGCGCGGGCGGCGAGCCACAGGTTCTCGACGGCGAGGGCCGAGGAGTAGGGCGCCATCTGCGGTTGGGTGTGCCGGCCGAGGGTGTGGCGGCCGCCGCGGGTCGGGTCGGCGGTCACGACGATGTTGACCGGGGTGTCGAGGATCGCCTCGATCTTCAGTTCCTTGAACTGCTTCGCCCGGCCCTTGGGCAGCGACTTGGCATAGGCGTCGCGCTGCCTCTGGGCCAGTTCGTGCATGGAGCGACGGGTCTCCGCCGAGCGGATGACCACGAAGTCCCACGGCTGCGAGTGGCCGACGCTCGGCGCGGTGTGGGCCGCCTCCAGCACCCGCAGCAGCACCTCGTGCGGAATGGGGTCGCTGCGGAAGCCGTTGCGGATGTCCCGGCGCTCGCGCATGACCCGCAGCACGGCTTCGCGTTCGGCGTCGTCGTAGCCGGGGGCGGGCGGGGTGGCCGGTTCGGCGGACTCCTCGGGCGCCGGGGCGGCCTCGGGCTCGGGCTCGGCCGCCGGGTGCTCCGCCGCCTCGGGCCGCTGCGGGACCTCGACCGTCTGCGGGGCCTCGGCCCCGGCCTGCTGGTCGGCGGCCGGCGCCGACGGGTCGGCGGCCTGCGTCTGCCGGGTGGTCCCCAGCGGTTCCGGAAGCTCCGGCGTCTCGATGATCTCGGGGCCGGTGGCGTCCTCGTCGTCGGGCACGGCCGCCCGCACCGCCTCCACGGACTCGGAGGCAGGGGCCGGTGCGGCCTCCCGCTCCGGCACGGGGAGTTGCTGAGCCGCTGGGCTCCGGCGCGTCCCCTCCCGGCGCACCGTCCGCCACAGGCTCGGCGGCGGGCTCGGGCTGCGCGGTCCCGGTCCCGGCGGCGGGCTCGGGCTGCGCGGTCTCAGGGGCGGGCTGCGCTGCCAACGGCTCCGCCACAGCGGTCTCCGGAGCCACGACGGCCTCCGGGCTCTCGGCCGCCACCGTGTCCGGGGCCGGCTCGGCGGCCGGCTCCACGATCTCCGCCGTCGGCTCGGGGGCCACACCGGCGACCGTATCCGCGGGCTGCTCCTGGTCGGGCCGCACCAGAACCTCGGGCTCGGCCGGTACGGGCTCCGCCGCTGCCGGCGGCACCCGTACGGGCTCCACCGCTGCCGGTTCGCCGGCCACCGGGACCTGCGCCTCGGGCTGTGCGGCAGCCGCGTCCACCGGAACGGCCTCGGGTGCGGGCTGCGGGGGCGCGACGGCGTGCTCCGCCTGCAGCGGCTCCGGGGCGGCGGGCGTCTCGTCGGCCGGAGTCGGAACAGGCGCTTCCGCCGGGGTCTCCGGCTGAGCCGCCACGGCTTCCGGCAGGAGGACCGGCCCGGCGGGAGGCATCTGCGCGGCGGCCGGGTCCGGGACGACCGTTTCTGCCGGAACGGCCTGCGGCGCGGGCTCGGGGTCCGCAGGAACGGCCTGCGGGGCGGGCTCGGGGTCCGCCGGAGCGGTCTGCGGGGCAGGCTCGGGCGAGCCCTCGCCGACGGGGTCCGGGGAGTGCGGCTGCGGCTCGTCCGCGACCGCCGGTTCCGGCTGTTCGGCCGGAGCCACCGCAGCCGCCGCGACGTGCCCGGCCACCGGCTCCGCCGGACGAGCCGGTGAAGCCTCCTGCGCCTCCGGTACGGCCTGTGCCTCCGGTACCTCGGGTACCTCGCGTGCGGCCTGAACCTCCGGTGCGGCCGGTGCTTCCTCGGCCGCCTGGACCGGCTGCTCGGCCTCGGCGGCCACCGGGGCCGCCGCCGCGGGCTCGGCCACGGGCTGCTCGGCCTCGACGCCCTGCTCCGGCTGCGGCGCCTCTTCGGCGGCGGGCTCGGCCACGGTCTGCACGGCGGCCACCGGCTCGGCGGCGGGCTGCTCCGGCTCCGCGACCGGCTGCGGGGACGCGGGCACCGCTTCCGGCTGCGGCGCCCCCCACGGGGCGCCGGCCTGCGGCGGGATCTCGCCCAGCTGCGGGCCGGGCAGGGTCGAGGGGTCCTCGGTCAGGGCGGCGGGGTGCTCCGGACCGCCGCTCGTCGGCGCGCCCGCGTGACGGGCCGGGGCGGCGGTGCGGGTCGCTCCGGCCGGGCCACGGTCGGCCAGCGAGCGGACGACACCGCCCTGCGTACCGCCTCCGTACGTCGGAGCCTCGGTGGCGGCCGGACCCCGGTGCAGGGGCCGGCGGGCGGGAGCGGCGGCGACATGGGTGCCGACCGGTGCGGGCGCGGGCGCCGGGATGCGTACGCCGTTGAGGTCCACGTGGCCGGAGTCGCGGCCGCCGGACTCGTGGGTGCCGTGCGGCTCGACGGGGGGCGGGGGCGCCTGGCCCTGCTGCGCGGGCGTCCGCTGCCGGCCGTGCTCGGGGGTGGGCTGCGCGGGCTGCGTCTGCGCGGGGGCCGGGGCGGCCTGCGGGTCGCTCCAGGCACCCTGGGAAGTGGGCATCAGCAGAAGGTCGTCGTCCTCGGGGGTGTGCTCGGAGGGGTCGAGGAAGGTGTACGCGTCCGGGGCGGGGACGCCCGGCTGCTCCACCATGCCTGCGTTCTCCGGCAGTCCCTCGGCCGGGACCTGGCCGGTGTCGGTCATGCGTACCCCTCGCCCATCGTCAGTGCTCCTTCGGCCCTTCGTCCGGGACGCCGAACCACGGCATGCCGGTGCTCGTCATCAAGAACGAGCGGGCTCGCCGCGCGGCACGAAACGCCCGCGCGGCTTCCTATTCTCGCGGCCGTTCGCCGCCGCGACAGGCAGTTCTGCCACGGCTCACTGTGGACTGCGCCACGTTGCGCGTCCCCCGGATGGTGCCGTACCACAGTGCGGACCAAAACAGTCCACTTTTCCGGACATTGACGAACGAATCGACGAACAGCCGGGCGCGGTACAACAATCCGCCAGCCTACCTCGCGTACCGGGCCGAACGGGTCAGGGGGCGAGGTCGGAACGGCAGGCGGAGAGCAGGAACACGACGGACCTCTCCCGCTCGGTCCACACCTCGGTGTCCAGGTCGACGGACTGGAGCAGCGAGCACTCGACGGTGTAGCCGTTGCCGGTGAGGGCGGCGCCGAGCGCCTCGGCCTCGTCCCGGTTGGAGGCGTGCGTGACGATGCGTTCGGGGCGGCGGTCCAGGACGGCCCTGGCCACCGGCGCTCCCCCGCCGCCGATCCGCACGACGTCCGGTTCGGGCAGTCGTTCCAGGATGTGCGGGGCGCGGCCGCGGACGATCTGGACGGGGACGCCGAAGGCGCGGGCGGCGGCCTCGGTGCGGGCGCAGGCGGCCGGGTCGTCGTCCACGGCCAGGACGGCGGCGCCGAAGCGGGCCGCCTCGACGGCGAAAGCGCCACTGCCGGAGCCGATGTCCCAGACCAGGTCGCCGGTGCGCGGGCCGAGGCGGGCGAGCTGAGCGGCGCGCAGACCGGGGAACTCGCCCTCGCCGGACTCCTGCATGCGTTCGGCGCCGGCGGCCCGGTAGGCGTCGGCGGGCAGGGCCCAGCCCCGTATGCCCTGCGGGTAGGCGGGTTGGCGGCCGGCGATCCAGGCGCCCGCGGCGGTGGTCTCGGGGCCGCTGCCGATGACGATGACGACGTTGGGGTCGCGCCAGGCGTGGTCGGCCGCCTTGTCGGAGGTCAGGACGGTGACCCGCTCGCGTGCGGTGCCGAGTTCCTCGCAGATGACGAAGGTGCGGTGGATTCCGTCGAGGAGGAGGGCCAGTTCGGCGGGTCCGGCGCCCGGCGAGGTGAGGACGGCGACCTTGTGGTGGGCGCGGCAGACGTTGACCGCGCGGCGCAGGGTGCGGGGGTGGGCGACCACGACCTGGGCGTCGTCCCAGGGCATGCCCGCCCGGGCGAAGGCGGTGGCCACGGCGGAGACCGCGGGGACGACCTCGACCTCCAGGCCGTGTTCACGGGCGCGCAGGGTGCGGACGACGCCGAAGAAGCCGGGGTCGCCGTCGGCGAGGACGACGGCGCTGCCGCGGTGTCCGGCGATCCGGCGGGCGGCGAGGTCGACGCTGCCGAGGCGGATGCGTTCGGCGTTCGGGGGCACTTCCGGCAGGGCGAGGTGGTGGGCGGCGCCCGCGACGAGGGTGGCGGCCGAGAGCGCGGCCGTGGCCGCTCTGGTCAGTGGCGAGCCGTCCCAGCCGATCACCGTGACCCGGTCGGCCATCGTCGTCTGTCTCCTGGGGGTGTCGGCGGGTGTGGAGCGGGTGCCCGTCGTACGTCGGCGGGGCTCGTCGCACGCGGGGCAGGGGTGAGAGTACCTGGTCCGTACCTCGGCGCCGCGGGCGGCCGGGCGTGGGGACGGTGGCGCTACTTCCAGTCGTTGTACGTGCCGTAGTCGCCGGCGTCGGCGAGCTGTTCGGCGACCCCTTCGAGGTCCTCGGGCAGGAGTCCCCAGACGATCAGGTCGGTGCGGATGTCGGTCCAGCCGCCGTCGGTGCCGTTCTCGGTCCGGGTACGGGCGATGCGGGCGTTGCGCAGGACGCCCTCGCTGATGCAGCCGATCTTCTGGGCGACCTGCTGGGAGTCGGTGTTGTCGGCGGGGGTGCGCAGCTCGATACGTTCGAAGCCCTGGTCCCGGAAGAGCCATTCGGCTATGGCGAGCACGGATTCGGTGGCGTATCCCTCGCCACGGGCCCAGGGGGCGGTGATGTAGCGGACCTCGGTGGAGCGGGTGCGCCAGTCGGTGTTGAGGAGGCGGACGCTGCCGACGAGCCGCTGGGTGAGGAACTCGGTGACGGCGAGGGCGATGCCGTGGCCTCCGGTGCGCTCCGCGGGAGCGATCCTGCGGACCCAGCGTTCGGCGTCGACGCGGGTGTACGGGTTCGGTCCGTCCATCCAGGCCACGACCGCCTCGTCGTTCATCATCTCGATGTACGCGGGGATGTCGGCCGTCTCGAAGGGGCGCATCACCAACCTGTCCGTGCTGATGGAGATGGACGGAAAGGTGGTAGTCATGCGCAGCTCCATGCCGAAGACCGGTTAAAAGCACAGCATGCAGCATCGGGGGGTGGTGCGCATGGGCGGGGGCGCAGGACGGAGCCCCGCCCCCACCGGGTGGCGGGTGCGGGGCTCCGGGGCAAGTGCCGTGCGGGGGTCAGGACTTGGCGGGGGCGCCGAAGGCCGGGACGATCGAGCCCTTGTAGGTGTCCTCGATGTACTGCTTGACCTCGTCGGAGTTGAGGAGCTTCGCGAGCTTCTCGACGCGCGGGTCCTTCTCGTTGCCGTCCTTGACCGCCAGGAAGTTGGCGTACGGGTTGCCTTCGGCCTTCTCGAGGGCGAGGGAGTCCTTCGCCGGGGAGAGCTTGGCCTGGATCGCGTAGTTGCCGTTGATGACGGCGGCGTCCACGTCGTTCAGGGCGCGGGGCACGGTGGCGGCCTCCAGCTCCTTGAACTCCAGGCCCTTCTTGTCGGTGATGTCGCTCAGCTTCGCGCTGGTGCCGACGCCGTCCTTGAGGGTGATCAGGCCGTTCTCGGCGAGCAGCTGGAGGGCGCGGCCGCCGTTGGTGGTGTCGTTGGGGACGGCTATGGTCTGGCCGGCCTTGATGTCCTTGAGGCTCTTGACCGTCCTGGAGTAGAGGCCCAGCGGCTCCAGGTGCACATCGACCACCGGCACGATGGTGGTCTTCTGCTTGGCGTTGAAGTCGTCCAGGTAGGGCTTGTGCTGGAAGAAGTTGGCGTCGACCTGGCCGTTCTGGGTGGCGGTGTTCGGCAGGACGTAGTCCGTGAACTCCTTCACCTCCAGCTTGAGGCCCTCCTTCGCCGCCAGGTTCTTCTTGACGAACTCCAGGATGTCGGCGTGCGGCGTCGGGGACGCGGCGACGACCAGGGCCTTGGAGGTGTCGGTCTTCGCGCCCGTCGCGCCCTTGGAGGCGGGGTCGGAGGCCGTACCGCAGGCGCTGAGGCCCAGGGAGAGCGCGGCGGCGGAAGCGGCGACTGCGGTGATCTTGATGTTCTTGCGCACGAAGAGTGCCTCTTTCTTGTGGTGGTGCGCCCGGACAAGGAGTTCGGGCTCGGTGGGGACGGAAAGTCTGGGGGCCGCCTCAGGAGGCGGTGCGGCCGCGACGGGTCAGCAGCCGGACGGCGAGGTCGCCGATGAGCTGGACCACGGTGACGATGACGATCAGCAGCGCGACGGTGATCAGCATGAACTGGTTGTCGAAGCGCTGGAATCCGTAGGTCACGGCCTTGGAGCCGAGCCCTTCGCCGCCGACCGCGCCGGCCATCGCGGAGTAGCCGATGAGGACGATGAGGGTCGTGGTGACGCCCGAGACGAGTGAGGGCAGGGCCTGCGGGAGGAGCACCTTGCGGACGATCGTGGGGATGGAGCCGCCCATCGACTGGACCGCTTCGACGAGTCCGTGGTCGACCTCGCGGACCGCCGTCTCGACGAGCCGGGCGAAGAACGGGATGGCGCCGACGGCGAGCGGCACGATCATCGCGGTGGGGCCGATGAAGGTGCCGACGATCCAGGTGGTGAAGGGGATCAGGGCGATCAGCAGGATGATGAACGGCAGCGAGCGGCCGATGTTCACGATGGTGCCGATGACCTTGTTCACCACGGTGTTCCGGAGCAGTCCGCCCTTGTCGGTGAGGACCAGCAGGACGCCGAGCGGCAGTCCGCCGACGACGGTGACCAGTGCGGACCAGAGCACCATGTAGAGGGTGTCGACGGTGCCCTGGGTCAGCAGGGGCTGCATTTCGGACCAGGTCACTTGACGTCCTCCTTGGCGAGCGGGGCGGGCGACTGCTCCGGTACGGCGGTGATGGTCCCCGCGGGGGTGTCCGGGGCGGACTCGCCGTCGACGACCTCGGCCTGGAGGCCCTGCTCGCGCAGGAACCCGATGGGCACGACGTTCTCCTCGAAGCGGCCGGGCAGCTCGATGCGCATGCGGCCGATCTGCTTGCCGCCGACGGTGTCCATGGCGGCGCCGAGGATCGAGATGTCGATGTTGTACGTACGGGAGAGCTGGGAGATGACCGGCTGCGAGGCCGATTCGCCGTGGAAGGTGACGTCGACGACCGTGCGGTCCGGGCCGGAGGCGGTGCCGCCGACCGGGAACAGCTCGTGGGCCAGTTCGGAGCCGGGGGTGGCGAGGAGTTCGCCGACGGTCCCGGATTCGACGATCCGGCCGCGCCGCATGAGCGCCGCGGAGTCGCAGACGGTCTTGACGACGTCCATCTCGTGGGTGATGAGGAGGACGGTCAGGCCGAGCTGCTGATTGAGGTCGCGCAGCAGCTGGAGGATGGAGCGGGTGGTCTCGGGGTCGAGGGCGGAGGTCGCCTCGTCGGAGAGCAGCACCCGGGGGTCGCCCGCGAGGGCGCGGGCTATGCCGACGCGCTGCTTCTGGCCGCCGGAGAGCTGGCCGGGGTAGGACTTCGCCTTGTCGGCGAGGCCGACCAGGTCGAGCAGTTCCCCGGCCTTGCGGGTGCGCGCCCGGCCGGAGACGCCGAGGATCTCCAACGGCAGCTCCACGTTGTCCAGGACGGTCCGGGAGTCCAGCAGGTTGAAGTGCTGGAAGACCATGCCGATGCGGGTGCGCGCCCGGCGCAGCTCGGCGCCCGCCCGCCGGCCGCGGCCGGCGAGCGCGGTGAGGTCCTGGCCGGCCACCGTCACGGTGCCGGAGGTGGGGCGTTCCAGGAGGTTGACGCAGCGGATGAGGGAGGACTTTCCGGCGCCGCTCTGTCCGATGACGCCGTACACCTCGCCTTCGCGGACATGGAGGTCGACGCCGTCGAGTGCGGTGACCTCACGGTCGCGCGACTGGTAGACCTTCGTGAGGCCCGTCGTGGTGATCACAGGGGTTTCCGTCACTGTCGAGTGCGCGGCGCGGTGTCCGCCGGGCACGGGGCATTCGTCTGAAGAGACTGTTCGGGCTGGTCGGCCGGGGGTCTCGGCATGGCTGAACGCGGCGGTCGGCCGGGACGGCACATGCGCGGGCACGCTCGGTCCGCGGGGCGCGGACGGCGCAGGCTCGGTCTCGCTTCGGGGCGCGAGGCTCAGGCGGGGGCCCTCAGAAGGCGCGCATTCGACACATACAACGAGCACCGGGCGTGCTGATCGCCTCGGTCGCAAGGGTGCGGCTGCTCGTCGTGGTCATGGGCCAAGTAAAACAGACGTGAGGTCCCCGCGACCCCGGCTGTCCGCATAGCGGACAGCGCCGGACGCCTGGAAGCCCTCCCTCCGCTTCCCCCGCCGCAGCCCTCGCGTACGCCCGTGACCTGCGACGACAGCGCGGGTTGCCGGGTGCGGCCGGAGAGCGGGCCGCAGAGGCGCCGGGGGGCGGGGAGCGGAATCCGTCCCGCCGGTTGTGGCCAAGACCACCCTCCTCGCGGCCGCCTCCCCGCCGGGGCGCGGGCCCCGGCCGCCTCGTCGGGGCCGCACGCGGACGGGCGTTCCGTCCGTAATACCCTCACTGCATGCTTGACGCCCTGACGGTCGCGGTCACCGTGGCCGCGCTCACCCTCGCCGCCTGGTGCGGACACGCCGCCTACCGGGACCAGCCGACGAAGGACTGGCATTTCATCGGGATGGCGGTCGTCACCGTGCTGGCGCTGGCCCAGCTGGTGGTGGGCATCGTGCAGCTGGCGCGCGGGGAGCGGCCGGAGCAGGGGATGGCGGTGTTCATCGCCTATCTGATCGGTTCGTTCGCCGCCGTGCCGGCGGCCGGCTTCCTGTCGCTGGCCGAGCGGACCCGCTGGGGCTCGGTCACGGTGGCGGCGGGCGCGGTCGTGCTGGCGGTTCTGGAGGTCCGGCTCTATGACATCTGGGGAAACTGACGTGAGCGACACCGAGCGCCCCGTGGCGGACGCGACCCCGAGGAACCGGGGGTTCGAGCTGGGCACCGGGCCCGGCCGGGTCCTGGTCTGGTTCTACGGGGTCTTCACGGTCGCGGCGGCCTCGCGCTCGATCGTCGAGATGGCCCGCGGCTTCGACCGTGCTCCGCTGCCCTACACGCTCTCGGCCGTCGCGGCCGTGGTGTACGGCTTCATCACGTACTCGCTGGTGCGCGGTGGGGAGAAGGCCCGCCGGGCGGCGCTGGTGTGCTGTGCGGCCGAGCTGCTGGGCGTGCTGGTCGTCGGCGCGTGGACGCTGGCCGAGCCGGCCGCGTTCCCGGACTCGACGGTGTGGTCGGACTTCGGGATGGGTTACCTCTTCATCCCCGTGATCCTGCCGGTCACCGGGATGATCTGGCTTCGCCGCGCGAAGACGGTCGCGGTCTAGGACCTCTCGTTCGGATCATGCCGGGCCCGCGGGTCCGGCATGATCCGAACGGAAGACTCCGGGGAACGCCGTCGGACGGCCGTCGTCCGACGACACGCCCCCACGAAGCCCTGCCGGCCCCGCCGCGCGCGGCGCACGGTCAGGCGCTGGCCACGAAGTCCCGGTCGGCGGCGTCCTTCTCCAGCAGGATCAGCTGGACGCCGTCGGCTCCGGTGACGGCCCCGACGCGGGCGTAACCGGCCCGCCGGTAGAGGCGCAGATTGGTCTCGCTGCGGTGCCCGCTGTGCAGCCGGAACCGGGTCGCCGCCCGCTCGGCCGCCAGCGCCGACTCGGCGGCGAGCAGCAGCCGGGAGCCGAGGCCGTGGCCCTGGAGGCGGGGGTGCACGCAGAGCTTGCCGATCCGTCCCGCGCCGTCGGGGTCGGTGAACCCCCGGACCGAGCCGACGACTTCGTCCCCGAGCCTGGCCACGAACACCAGGTCGTCGGTGACTTCGGCGTGCAGGGAGGCGAGGCTCTGGACGAGCGGGTCGATCCGGTAGTTGTCGTACAGCTCGGCTTCGCGCTGGAAGCAGAGGTACTGCAGTCTGAAGATCTGCTCGACGTCCTGTGCCGTCGCCGCCGAGATGGTCACGCTCATGCCCATGTGTGCACGCCTCCCGCTCACCTGTCCGCCGGTTGCCCAACACTCCCTATCCCCGCACGGATGGAGTGGCAACCTCCGCAGCCAGCATTCTGCGCAGACATCCAAGGCAACGGGAACGGATCGGACCCAAACTGCCCTGTGACATACCCAACTCCCCTGCGATTTCCCGGTAGGTCGGGTCGCCGGGGGCGAGCAGCGCCTCCAGCACCCGTGGGCAGCGGCCGGGCAGCCGGGCCAGGGCGGCGCGGAGCGCCCGGCGCTCGGCGGCCCCGAGCGCGGCGCGTTCCGGGCAGTCGGCCGGTCCGGCGGCGGGTTCCGTTCCGGCGTACGGGCGTTCGCGCAGGGCCGTACGGCGTCCGCGGCGGGCCTCCGCCCGTACGGTGTCACGCACCCAGCGGGCGGCGTCGGCGGGCGGTCCGGCGGCCGGGCGCTCCAGCAGCCGTACCCAGACGGTCTGTTCGAGGTCGGCGGGATCGACCCCGGCGGCGGGGGCCTCGGCCCTCGCCTCCGCGCGCACCAGGGGTTGTAAGGCGCGGACGACGAGGGCGGTGGAGGGGGCCGGACCGGGTTCGTGGTCGAGAAGCGTCATGCCCCGGCGGACGTGCCGGGACGGCCGGCGGTTGCCCCGGAGGGGGCGTACCACCCGACCGGGGCATACCGGGGCGGACCGCTGACGGTCCGTCCGGCCGAGGGCTCGGAGCGGTGTACCGGGCGGACCGGCGTACGGAGAACCGCCGGGCCCGCCCTCGTACCGTCGTGCGTCTCGTGCCGGGTCAGCGTCCGGCGTGGTCCGCCGCCGCCAGCAGGGCCGTGTCGGGCTGGTCGGCGAAGATCCCGTCGATGCCGGTGGCGAAGTAGGCGGCGTAGGCCCCGAACACGTCCCCGTAGGCGTTGGGGTCGGTACCGCGCCGGAAGTCGGCGGGCAGGAAGCTGTTCTCGTTGCGCAGGGTGTACGGGTGCAGCAGCAGGCCCTCGGCGTGCGCGTCCCGTACCAGGGTGGTCGGGGTGGTGAGCCGCCCCGAGGCGTCCTTCGGGACGATCAGGTCGAGGGTCGGGCCGATGCCCTGGGCGAAGGAGGCCATCCACGTCAGCCCGGCGGGCTTCACCAGGTCGGCCACGGTGCGCGGGTCGCCGGACCGGACGAAGTCCCAGGGGCGCGTCTTCGGGCCGGACAGCAGCACGATGCGCGGGGTGTCGACGAGCCGCGCGAGGCGCTGGACCGAGGTGGGCTCGAACGACTGGAGGATCAGCGGGGAGTTCCTGCGGTCCCGGCCGTGGCGGCGCAGCAGCCGGGCGAGGGGCTCCTCCAGGCCGAGGCCGAGCTCCCGGAAGTAGGTGGGGTGCTTGGTCTCCACGTACAGCCAGACCGGCTTGCCGCGCTTGCGGCCCTCCTTCTCCGCCCAGCGCAGGACCTCCTCGAAGGTGGGGATCGTCCAGCGGCCGTCGTAGAGGGTGTTGTCCGGGCGGCTGCCCGGAATGCGCTCCTTGGCCCGCAGCGTCTTCAGTTCGGCGAGGGTGAAGTCCTCGGTGAACCAGCCGGTGAGCGAGGCGCCGTCGATGCTCTTGGTGGTCCTGCGGGCGGCGAACTCGGGGTGGTCGGCGACGTCGGTGGTGGCGGTGATGTCGTTCTCGTGCCGGCAGACGAGGTGGCCGTCCTTCGTGGGCACGAGGTCCTGCTCGACGATGTGCGCGCCCATGTCGAGGGCGAGCTGGTAGGAGCCGAGGGTGTGCTCGGGGCGGTAGCCGCTGGCGCCGCGGTGGCCGATCACCGTGGGTACGGGCAGATCGCGCAGCGAGCCGTGGCCGCCGCCGTGGCCGCGCCCCCGCTCGGCCGCCTGAGCGGCTGCGGGCAGGCCCAGGGCTGCGGTACCGAGGACGGCGGCGCCCAGAAGGGTCCGCCGGCCGGGGGTCGTCCGCGCACGCTCCGTCATGAATGCTCCTCGCTTGGTGATGTCCGTGACCGTTCGAGCGAGGCCCGATCGTAGGCTGGGAGACGTACGGGAGGGCAGACCTTCGGCCAACATGGCGGAAACACATGTCAACACCGCGTATCCGCTTCGTGAACCCGATGTGCGATCAGCCCGTACCCGCGAGTATCGTCCTCACCTGCACCGACCCACATCCGTCGGCACCGGCCACCGCCCGCTGGACCCGTTCCGGCGTGACAGGCCCGGCCACGACACCGGAGGAACCGTTGTCCCGTCTCACGGTCATCAAGGCAGTGCTCGGACCGATTCTGCGCCTGATGTTCCGCCCACAGGTGGAGGGCGCCGAGAACATTCCCGGGACCGGGCCGGTGATCCTCGCGGGCAACCACCTCACCTTCATCGACTCGATGATCATGCCGATCTGCTGCGACCGGCCGGTGTTCTACATCGGCAAGGACGAGTACGTGACGGGCAAGGGGCTCAAGGGCCGGCTGATGGCCTGGTTCTTCACCGGCTGCGGCATGATCCCGGTGGACCGGGACGGCGGCCGGGGCGGCGTCGCGGCGCTGATGACGGGCCGCCGGGTGCTGGAGGAGGGCCAGGCGTTCGCGATCTACCCGGAGGGCACCCGCTCCCCCGACGGCCGGCTCTACCGGGGCCGTACGGGCATCGCGCGGCTGACGCTGATGACGGGTGCGCCGGTGGTCCCGTTCGCGATGATCGGGACCGACAAGCTGCAGCCGGGCGGCGCGGGCCTGCCCCGGCCGGGCAAGGTCACGGTGCGCTTCGGCGAGCCGATGGAGTTCTCGCGCTACGAGGGCATGGACCGCGACCGCTACGTGCTGCGGGCGGTGACGGACTCGGTGATGGCCGAGGTGATGCGGCTCTCCGGACAGGAGTACGTGGACATGTACGCGACGAAGGCGAAGGCTGCCTGACCGCGCGGTACGCGACGACGCGGGAAGGGCCCGCACCCCGGTCGACCGGGGTGCGGGCCCTTCCCCGTGCACGGCTCACGGATGCTCGACGGAGTCCTCCAGCTTCTGGCCCCGCAGCAGGAACCACGCGGCGACGGCCGCCGCCAGCAGCACCGCGGCACCGACGCCCGCGGCGGACCGCAGCCCTTCGACAAAGGCCTCCTGGGCGGCCGAGATCAGCGGCCCCGCCTCGGCGGCGGGCAGCGCCCCGGCCGCCTCGACCGCCCCGCCGAGGGACTCGTGGGCGGCCGATTCCACGTCGGCGGGGACGCCGGACGGGGTCGGGAAGCCCCGGTAGACGCCGGTGACGATGGAGCCGAGGAGGGCGATACCGAGGGCCGCGCCCAGTTCGTACGCGGTCTCGGAGACGGCGGAGGCGGAACCCGCCTGCTCCTTCGGCACGCTGGAGAGGATCACGTCGGCGGTGACGGTGAAGGCGAAACCCGCACCGAGGCCGACGACCAGCAGCATCGCGCCGAGCAGAGGGTAGTCGGTGTGCTGGTCCAGCAGGGTCACGCTGCCGAGGGCCAGCCCGACGGCGGCGAGGCCGCCGGTGACGACGGAGCGGACCGAGAAGCGGCGGGCGGCGAACCCGGCCAGCAGACCGGCCGTCACCGCCCCGATGGCGGCGGGCAGTTCGGCGAGCCCGGCCTCCAGCGGCCCGCGGCCCTGCACCAGTTGCAGGAACTGGGAGAGGAAGAAGACCAGGCCCGACAGGCCGAGGATGGTCAGCAGATCGGCGAGGACCGCGCCGGAGAAGCCCCGGTGGTGGAAGAGCCGCATGTCCAGCAGGGGCGCGGGCAGCCGCAGTTGCCTGCGGACGAACCAGACCAGCGCGCCCAGGCCGACGGCCGCGGCCGTGATCGAGTCCCAGCTCGCTCCGTGCGAGGCCGTCTCCTTGATGGCGTACACGACGCCGAACATGCCGACCAGGGAGAGCCCGACGCTGACCATGTCCCACGGACCGGGGGCCGGGTTCTTCGACTCGGGGATCAGCTTGACGCCGACGACGACGAGGACGGCCATCACGGGCAGGTTGATGAGGAAGACCGAGCCCCACCAGAAGTGTTCGAGCAGGAATCCGCCGACGACCGGGCCGACGGCCGCGCCCGCCGAGGCCATCGCCCCCCAGATCCCGATGGCGAGGCTGCGCTCGCGCGGGTCGTGGAAGAGATTGCGGATCAGGGCGAGGGTCGACGGCATCAGCGTGGCGCCGGCGACACCGAGCAGCGCCCGCGCCACGATCATCATCTCGGGCGAGGTGGCGTACGCGTTGAGCACGGAGACCGCGCCGAACGCGACGGCGCCGACCAGCAGCAGCTTCTTGCGCCCGATGCGGTCGCCGAGGCTGCCCATCGAGACGAGCAGCCCGGCGATGACGAAGGAGTAGACGTCGCCGATCCAGAGCAGCTGGGTCCCGGTGGGCTCCAGGTCCTCGCTGAGGAACGGGGTGGCGAGACCGAGGACGGTCGCGTCCACGGCCACCAGCAGCACGGCGAGGACGAGGACCGCGAGGGCGATCCACCGCCCCGGACGGTGCACCGCGTCCGGGGCGTGCGCGTTCTTCTCGGTACTGGTCATCGTTCCACGCTCCGGCGTGCTCCGCCGAGCAGCAACTCGACGATCATGTGTTGGAAGTCCTGTGCGGCGACCCGGCCCGTCTGGACGGACCAGGCGGCGGTGCCGATGAGTCCGTAGAGGGCCTCGGTCAGCCAGGCGGGGGTGAGGTCGATACGGAATTCGCCGCGCTCCTGGCCGCGGCGGAAGAAGGCGGCGACACGGGCGTCGGCCCGGTTCCAGCCCTCGTCGACCTCGCCCTCGAAGAGCTGGTTCTCGGTGACGAGGAAGGACATCAGCCCGGCACTGGGCTCGACGGCCGCGATGAGGCGGCGCAGCCCCTCCTCGGAGGCGCCCTCGTCGAGCCGGGCGGCGTCCAGGGCCGCCTCGAACTCCTGGAGGCCGAGGTTCTCCAGCGCCTTCACGAGGGCGTCGCGCCCGGCGAAGTGCCGGTGGAGGGTGGCCCGCCCGATACCCGCCGCCCTGGCGACCTCGTCCATGGTCGCGGTCGATTTGCGGGACAGCAGGGCGGCGGCGCTGCGCAGCACCTGCTCACGGTCAAGCGTCATGAGACGACCATAGCCCACATGAGACACCATTGTCTCATCGAAGGGTGGGGGCAGCACCGATGGAGGACGAGCGCGAGCACGGGGCGCGGAGGTGGGTGCGCGAGGTGCGAAAGAGGTGCACGAGATGCGCGGGGCGCACCGGGCGGGGCGCGATGAGCGCCGGAAACAAAAAAAGTGGCCGGAGGTGAATCCTCTCCTTGCCACTCTCAACTTATAGCTCATGGGGGGCCTTGCCGCAAGGCCCCCCATATGCCGCAGAATCGTCCGCCGTAGCCGGGACGGGACGCCGCCCACCGCACGCCCGCAGATCGGAACCGACGACGTGAATCCCCTGACCACCAGCGCCTTCGACCTCCCCGCCCGCCTCTCCCCCAAAGCCGACCCGGCGCTGATCGCCGACGACGAGCGGCACTTCGCCGATATCGCCCGCTGCCTGGAACAGTCGATCGCCGAGCTGACCGACCGGCTCGCGGCCGAACGCCGCGCGCCCGGCGGGGCGAGCCGGCAGGCGATGGACCGGGACGTGGAGATCCACCGCCTGACCGCCCGGCTGCGCGCCCTGCGCCGGTTCGGCCTGGACCTGTGCCTCGGGCACATGGTCGCCGCCGACGGCTCCGGGCCGCTGTACGTGGGACGGCTCGGCCTGACCGACAGCTCGGGCCGCCGGCTGCTGGTCGACTGGCGCTCCCCCGCCGCCGAACCGTTCTTCGGGGCCACCCACGCCGACCCGATGGGACTGGCGAGCCGCCGCCGCTACCGCTGGAACGGCGGCCGGATCAGCGACTACTGGGACGAGGTGTTCGCCCCGGAGGGCTTCGCCGGGCACGCCGCGGCGCTGGACGACCAGTCCGCGTTCATCGCGAGCCTGGGTTCCACCCGCTCGGCGCGGATGCGCGATGTGCTGGGCACCATCCAGGCCGACCAGGACGCCGTCATCCGGGCGGGCTCCCGCGGCACGCTCGTCGTCGACGGGGGCCCCGGCACCGGGAAGACCGTCGTCGCCCTGCACCGCTCCGCCTATCTCCTGTACTCCGACCCGCGCCTGGCCCACCGGCGCGGCGGCGTGCTGTTCGTAGGTCCGCACGAGCCCTACCTCGGGTACGTCGCCGATGTCCTGCCCAGCCTCGGGGAGGAGGGCGTGCAGACGTGCACCCTGCGGGATCTGGTCGCGGAGGGGGTGACGGCGGAGGCCGAGAGCGATCCGGAGGTGGCACGGCTGAAGGCGTCGGCGGAGCTGGTGAGCGCGGTCGAGGCCGCCGTCCGGTTCTACGAGGAGCCGCCCGCCGAGGGCGTGCGGGTGGAGACCCACTGGTCCGACATCTGGCTGAGCGCCGCCGACTGGGCCGCCGCGTTCGGGGCGGCGGAGCCGGGAACCCCGCACAACGAGGCGCGCGACCAGATCCGGGAGGAGCTGCTGACGATCCTCGTGGACAAGCACGACGGCGAAGCGCCCGAGGAGCAGCTGCGCGCCTCGCTGCGGCGGAACCGGGAGTTGTTCGCGCTCCTCGACCGCGCCTGGCCGCTGATCGAGGCGGCCGATCTGGTCGGTGACCTCTGGTCCGTACCCGCCTATCTGCGTACGTGCGCCCCCTGGCTGACCTCCGACGAGGTGCGGCGGTTGCAGCGGGCGGACGCGCAGGCGTGGACGGAATCCGACCTGCCGATCCTCGACGCGGCACGGCAGCGGCTCGGGGATCCGGAGGCGTCCCGGCGCAGGCGTCGCCATGAGGCGGCGGCCGCCGCCGAGCGCGAGCAGATGGACCGGGTCGTCGACAGTCTGCTCGCCGACGAGACGCTGGCGGACGCCGACGCGGACGGCGAGGGTGCGCTGGTGATGCTGCGCGGGGCGGATCTGCGGGAGTCCCTGGCCACCGCCGACCGGCCGAGCGGAGTGGAGGCCGGCCTGCTGGCCGGGCCGTTCGCGCACATCGTCGTGGACGAGGCCCAGGAACTGACGGACGCCCAGTGGCAGATGCTGATCCGGCGCTGCCCGTCCCGGAGCTTCACCGTCGTCGGGGACCGGGCGCAGGCCCGGCACGGGTTCCCCGAGCCGTGGCGGGAGCGGCTGGAACGGGTCGGTCTCGACCGGATCACCCTGGCTTCCCTCACCATCAACTACCGGACCCCGGAGGAGATCATGGCGGAGGCGGCGCCGGTCGTCCGGGCCGTGCTCCCCGACGCCAACGTGCCGGTCTCCGTCCGCAGCAGCGGCATCCCGGTCACCCGCGGCCGCGCCGAGGAGCTGGAGACCGTCCTCGGGCGGTGGCTCGCCGCGCACGACGACGGGACCGCCTGCGTCATCGGCGCGCCCGCGTTCCCGGCGACGCCCCGCGTGCGGTCGCTGACCCCGGAGCTGTCGAAGGGCCTGGAGTTCGACCTGGTCGTCCTCGTCGACCCGGAGGGCTTCGGCGGGGGCGTCGCGGGGGCGGTGGACCGCTATGTCGCCATGACCCGGGCGACCCGCGAACTCGTGGTCCTGACGAGTTCCTGAGACGCCGCGGGGGCGACGGGGCGTCAGTGCCAGGGCAGTCCGGCGCGGTGACGCCAGTACGCCTCCGGCTCCTCGACCAGGGCGTCGAGGCTCGCCCGCTGTTCCTCGTCCAGGTCGACGACGGCCGCATGGAGGTTGCCGGAGAGCTGGGCGGCCGTGGCGGCCCCGGAGAGCACGACGCCCGCCCAGGGCTGGTGCAGGACCAGCGCGAGGGCGACCGCGTCGCCGCCCACCCCCGCGTCGGCGGCGATCTCCTGGAACACGGCGGGGGCCTCCTCCCCGGCGAGGCGGCCGTTGGCCATGCCCTCCTTGACGATCACGGTGAGCCCGGCGTCATGGGCCTCGGCGAGCGCCGGCGCGGCCGAGGTCTCCAGGGCGTTGTAGGTGGCCTGGACCGTACGGAAGAGGGGTTCGCCGTCGACCGTGACGGCGAGGGCGGCCCGGATCGCGTCGGCCTGGCCGGGCCCGCTGGTGGAGAGGCCGACGGTGACGCCGTCGGCGGCCAGGGCGGCCAGGCGGTGGAGCAGTTCCTTGTCGGTGAGCGCCGGGCTGTCCGGGGTGACGGAGTGGACCTGGTAGAGGCTGAGGCGGTCACCGAGGAGATCACGGGTCTCGGCGTACTGGCGCTCGAAGGTGGCGAGGCTGTGGTCCTTGACCTCGTGTTCCTTCGCCTCGACGCTCCAGTCGGCGGTGTAGGTGTAACCCCATTTGGAGCCGACGACGAGGTCGGTGAAGGAGGGCCGGGCGTTCAGCCATTCCGCGAGGAACTCCTCGGCGCGGCCGTAGGAGCGGGCGGTGTCGACGTACCGGACGCCCTGGGCGTAGGCCGCGTCCAGCAGTTCGTGGGTGCGGGCGCGCAGGGCGTCGGGGTCGCGGTCGGCGGGGAGGTCCCGGTCGCGGTGGAGATTGATGTAGCCGGGCCTCCCCACGGCGGCCAGGCCCAGCCCGATGTGGGCGGTCGGGGTCGTCGCGGCGGCCAGGGCGGCGAAGGGCATCACGAGCTCCTCGGGTCGGGTTTCGGATACTCCTACCCCGGTGAGCCCGGCCCGCGACACCCTTCGCCCATCCGGTGCGACGCCGCTCCGGCGCGCGCCCGGCGGGACCTCCTACCGGCGGGCGGCCGCCCAGGCGTGCTGGGCCGCCAGGTCCTCCTTCACCGCGGCGAGCTGTACGGCCACGGCGGAGGGGGCCGTTCCGCCCCGGCCGTCGCGGGAGGCGAGCGCGCCCCGCACGTTGAGGACGGTGCGGACCTCGGGGGTGAGGTGCTCGGAGATGGTGGCGAACTGCTCGTCGGTGAGCTGGTCCAGCTCGATGCCGTGCCGCTCGCACTCCTTGACGCAGGCGCCGGCGACCTCGTGCGCCACCCGGAAGGGCACGCCCTGCTTGACCAGCCACTCCGCGACGTCGGTGGCGAGCGAGAAGCCGGCCGGGGCCAGCTCCTCCATGCGCTCGCGGTTGACGGTGAGGGTGGCCATCATGCCGGTGAAGGCGGGGAGCAGGACTTCGAGCTGGTCGCAGGAGTCGAAGACGGGTTCCTTGTCCTCCTGGAGGTCCCGGTTGTACGCGAGCGGGAGCGCCTTGAGCGTGGCGAGCAGGCCGGTGAGGTTGCCGATGAGGCGGCCGGACTTGCCGCGGGCCAGCTCCGCGATGTCGGGGTTCTTCTTCTGCGGCATGATCGAGGAGCCGGTGGAGAAGGCGTCGTGGAGGGTGACGAAGGAGAACTCCTTCGTGTTCCAGATGATGACCTCCTCCGCGATGCGGGAGAGGTTGACGCCGATCATCGCGGTGATGAAGGCGAACTCGGCGACGAAGTCCCGCGAGGCGGTGCCGTCGATGGAGTTGGCGACCGAGCCGTGCTCGAAGCCCAGGTCGGCGGCGACCGCCTCCGGGTCGAGCCCGAGGGAGGATCCGGCGAGCGCCCCGGAGCCGTACGGGGAGACGGCGGTGCGCGCGTCCCACTGGCGCAGCCGCTCGGCGTCCCGTGAGAGCGACTGGACGTGGGCCAGCACGTGGTGGGCGAAGAGGACGGGCTGGGCGTGCTGGAGGTGGGTGCGGCCCGGCATCGCGACGTCCGCGTGGGCCTCCGCGAGGCCGGTCAGCGCGCTCTGGAGGTCGGCGATGAGGCCGCCGATGATCCGGGCGTGGTCGCGCAGGTACATCCGGAAGAGCGTGGCGATCTGGTCGTTCCGGGACCGGCCGGCCCGCAGCTTGCCGCCGAGGTCGGGGCCGAGCCGTTCCAGGAGGCCGCGTTCCAGGGCGGTGTGGACGTCCTCGTCGGCGATGGTGCCGGTGAAGGTGCCGGCCGCGACGTCGGCCTCCAGCTGGTCGAGCCCGGCGAGCATGCGGGTCAGCTCGTCCTCGGTGAGCAGGCCCGCCTTGTTGAGGACGCGGGCGTGGGCGCGGGAGCCGGCGATGTCGTACGGGGCGAGCCGCCAGTCGAAGTGGACGGAGGCGGACAGCTTGGCGAGGGCCTCCGCCGGTCCGTCGGCGAACCGCGCGCCCCAGAGCCGGACGTCACCGTTGTTGCTGCTCACTGCGTGCTCCTTGGAAGGCGAGGGCCCAGGCAAAGACGTGGAAGACGTAAGCGAAGGCAGGGTGCGGATATGCGGCCGCCTCCCCGCCGCGTGGGAGGGGAGGCGGCTGTACAACGAGAGAGGGGCGCGCGGGTCGCGTCAGACGAGGTCGCGCTTGGCCGCGATCTTCGACGAGAGGCCGAAGATCTCGATGAAGCCCTGCGCCTTGGACTGGTCGAAGGTGTCGCCCGAGTCGTAGGTGGCGAGGTTGAAGTCGTACAGCGACTCCTCGGACTTCCGGCCGGTGACGACGGCGCGGCCGCCGTGCAGGGTCATCCGGATGTCGCCGGTGACATGCTGGTTGGCCTCGTTGATGAAGCCGTCCAGGGCCCGCTTCAGCGGGGAGAACCACAGGCCGTCGTAGACCATCTCGCCCCACCGCTGCTCGACCTGCCGCTTGTAGCGGGCCAGCTCACGCTCGACGGTGACGTTCTCCAGCTCCTGGTGGGCGGTGATCAGTGCGATCGCGCCGGGCGCCTCGTACACCTCGCGGGACTTGATGCCCACGAGCCGGTCCTCGACCATGTCGATCCGGCCGATGCCCTGGGCGCCGGCCCGCTCGTTGAGCTGCTGGATCGCCTGGAGGACGGTGACGGGGCGGCCGTCGATGGCGACCGGGACGCCTTCCTTGAAGGAGATGACGACCTCGTCGGCCTCGCGCGGGGCGGCGGGGTCGGAGGTGTACTCGTAGATGTCCTCGATCGGCGCGTTCCAGATGTCCTCCAGGAAGCCCGTCTCGACAGCCCGTCCGAAGACGTTCTGGTCGATGGAGTACGGGGACTTCTTGGTGGTCACGATCGGGAGGTTCTTCTCCTCGCAGAACGCGATCGCCTTGTCACGGGTCATCGCGTAGTCGCGGACCGGGGCGATGCACTTCAGGTCGGGGCCGAGGGCGGAGATCCCGGCCTCGAACCGGACCTGGTCGTTGCCCTTGCCGGTGCAGCCGTGGGCGACGATCCCGGCGTTGTGCTTGTGGGCCGCGGCGACGAGGTGCTTGACGATGGTCGGCCGGGAGAGCGCCGAGACCAGCGGGTAGCGGTCCATGTAGAGGGCGTTGGCCTTGATCGCCGGGAGGCAGTACTCCTCGGCGAACTCGTCCTTCGCGTCCGCGACCTCGGCCTCGACGGCACCGCAGGCGAGCGCGCGCTTGCGGATGACGTCCAGGTCCTCGCCGCCCTGGCCGACGTCCACGGCGACGGCGATGACCTCGGCGCCCGTCTCCTCGGCGATCCAGCCGATGGCGACGGAGGTGTCCAGGCCGCCCGAGTAGGCGAGTACGACGCGCTCGGTCACGGGTTTCTCCTTACGGTGCAGTCACTGATGGGTATAACTATGCAGTGGTCCGTATGTTTTGTCAAAGCTCCAGGTCAGAGCGGCGAAGCTGGGCACAGGGGCGGAAAATGCCGATGCTCCTCGGCCGGACGCACCTAGCATCGGCGGGATCGGGGGTTGACGGACGAGGGGGACGCGTGGACGGATGGGACGGGGCAGCCGTGCGCGCCGTGGTGCGGGTGTGCGAGGGTGCGACGCCCGCCGAGGCGTTCGACACGGCGTCGGCCGGGGCGTGGCTCGCCTTCGACGCCGCCGTACGGACGCTCGACGACCGGCCGTGGCTGCGGCCCCGCCCACCCGACGGGACCGAACGCCCGGCCCCGAGGCTGCTGGACCGGTTGCGCGGACGTGTCGCCGCCCCCGTCCCGGCACCGCCACCGGCCGTCGCCCTGTGCGACCGGGACGGGCGGGTCCGGGAAACGGCGCTGGACGCGGTCCGCACCGCCCCGGAGCTGCGACCGCTCCTGGCGGTGCGGTGTGCGGACTGGGCTCCCCCGGTCCGTGAGCGGGCGCGGACGCTGCTGGCCGAGTTGCCCGGCGACGCCCTGTTCCCGCTGGCCGAACTGATCCTGCGGCTGGCGCGGCGGGACCGGGGCGGTTTCGCCCGCGGTCTGCTGGAGGCCGCGCTGCGTGAGGGCCCGGCGGCCGAGGTGCTGGCGCTGACGGCCCACCCGGACCGGGAGACGTACCGGTGTGCGTTCCGGATCGCGGTGGAACGCGGGCTGCTGACCCCGACGGAGCTGGCGACCACGGCGGCGACCTGCGGGGACATCACCCTCCAGGACCTGTGCGCGGATGCCGCCGTCTCCGCGTCGGCGCGACCGCGAGGTGGGGACGCCGAGAACCCGCCCCCGGACGCCGCCGTGCTGGACCGTCTGCTGACGGCCCGCTCGCCCCGCGTGCGTTCGGCGGGCGTGACCGCGCTGCGTCGGGCCGGGCGCCACAGTGACGCCGAGCCGTTCCTCCACGACCGGTCCGCCCTCGTACGGGCCTGCGCGCGCTATGTGGTGCGGCAGGGCGGCGTCGACCCGCAGCCCCTCTACCGGGCCCGGTGCGCCGAACCGGCCGCGCACCCGGGGGCCGCCGCCGGGCTCGGGGAGTGCGGAGACCGGACGGTGGACGCCGAGGTGCTGTGGGCCCTCGCGGAGCACCCGCTCCCCGCCGTGCGGCTGCACGCGATCACGGGTCTGCGCGCACTGGACGCGGTGGCACGGGAGCGGCTGACACCGCTGCTGGACGACCCGAGCCCGGCCGTGGTGCGGGCGGCGACCAGGGCGCTGCTGCCGGACGCCGCCGGGATTCCGGAGCCCCTGCTGCGCGCGTGGGCGGCGCCGGACCGGCCTCGCGCGGTGCGGGTGGCGGCCGCTCGGCTGCGGCGGGCGGCGGAGCGGCACCGGCGACCGGGGACGGGCTACCGCTGAACCCCGGGCGGAGACCCGGACCTGCGCACCGCTGGGCCGTACGGAGCAGGCCCGGTGGGGACTCGCCCCCGGCCGCCGTACGGTCCGGAGCATGCGCAGATCACCGGTGACCGCCGCCGTACTCCTCGCCCTGGCCGGCTCTCTCGCGGCCGGGCCCGCCGACGCCTCCGCCACCGACGCGCCTCCCCTGCCGGACCGGCTCGCGGACACCGGCGGCGGCTCCCAGCTGATCACCGCCGAGGCTCCGCACGCGGACTCCACGACCGGCACGGTGACCTGGTGGGAGCGGCGCGGCGGCCGGTGGGCCGAGGCGGGGTCGTCGCCCGCGCGGTTCGGGGCCAACGGGCTGGCCGAGGGGACGACGCGGGAGCAGGGCACCAGCACCACCCCGGCCGGACTGTACGACCTGCCGTACGCCTTCGGCATCGAGGAGGCCCCGGCCGGCACGACGTATCCGTACCGGAAGGTGGACGACGACTCCTGGTGGTGCCAGGACAACGCGTCGGCGGCGTACAACCGCTGGGTGGAACCGCGCCCCGCCCACTGCCGGGCGGACGAGGCGGAGCACCTGGTCTCCTACGGCACGCAGTACGCCCACGCGCTGGTGATCGGCTTCAACTACGAGCGGCCGGTACGGGGCCGGGGCGCGGGCATCTTCCTGCATGTGGACGGGCGCGGGGCGACGGCCGGGTGCGTCTCGGTCCCGGCCGGGGCGATGGCGGAGATCCTCGACTGGGTGGACCCGCAGCGCGCACCGCACATCGCCGTCGGGACCTCCGCGGGCCCGACCGCGATCACGCGTTACTGAACGGGGATGCTCAGCGGTCGTTCTGAGCGAGCGCCAGCAGATGGTCGGCGAGCGCCTGGCCGCCGTGCGGGTCGCGGCTGATGAGCATCAGGGTGTCGTCGCCCGCGATGGTACCGAGGATGTCGTGCAGTTCGGCCTGGTCGATGGCCGAGGCGAGGAACTGGGCCGCGCCCGGCGGGGTGCGCAGCACCACGAGGTTGGCCGAGGCCTCCGCCGAGATGAGCAGTTCGACGGAGAGCCGGCGCATCCGCTCCTCCTTGGCCGAGCCGCCCAGCGGGGCCTGCGGGGTGCGGAATCCGCCCTCGCTGGGCACCGCGTAGATCAGCTCGCCGCCGGTGTTGCGGATCTTCACCGCACCCAGCTCGTCCAGGTCGCGGGAGAGCGTCGCCTGGGTGACGCTCAGCCCGTCGTCGGCGAGGAGCTTGGCCAGCTGGCTCTGCGAGCGGACCGGCTGCCGGTTCAGGATGTCCACGATCCGGCGGTGGCGGGCGGTGCGGGTCTGCGGCACGGACGGTCCGCCGTGCTCGGTTTCCTGCGCCTCGGTCATCGTCGTCGCCTCATTCTCCGGAGGCTCATGCTCCGGATCGTCCGTCCCCGTGTGCCGCGTCGAGAGCGCTCGGCAGGATCTCCAGGAACGCGTCCACCTCCGCGTCACCGATGATCAGCGGCGGCATGAGCCGTACGACATCGGGGGCGGGCGCGTTCACCAGGAGGCCGGCTCCCTGGGCCGCCTGCTGCACCTGCGGTGCGAGGGGTCCGGTGAGCACGATACCCAGCAGCAGGCCCGCGCCGCGGACGTGGGAGACCAGGGGGTGTCCCAGCGCCTCCACACCGGCGCGGATCTTCTCCCCGAGCCGCTTGACCTCGTCGAGCGCGCCGTCGGCCGCGAGAGTGTCCAGGACGGCGAGTCCGGCGGCGCAGGCCACCGGGTTGCCGCCGAACGTCGTGCCGTGGTGCCCCGGTTCCAGCAGGGCGGCAGCCGGGCCGAAGGCGACCGTCGCGCCGATCGGCAGGCCGCCGCCGAGGCCCTTGGCGAGCGTGACGACGTCGGGCTCGACCCCCTGGTGGGCCTGGTGCTCGAACCACTGGCCGCAGCGGCCGATCCCGGTCTGCACCTCGTCCAGGACGAGCAGCGTCCCCGTGGTCCGGGTGATCTCCCGTGCGGCCTCCAGGTAGCCCTTGGGCGGGACGACGACCCCGTTCTCGCCCTGCACCGGTTCGATGATCACCAGCGCGGTGTCGGTGGTCACCGCGGCCCGGAGCGCGTCGGCGTCCCCGTACGGCACGTGGGTGACGTCGCCGGGGAGCGGGACGAACGGCTTCTGCTTCCCCGGCTGGCCGGTCAGGGCGAGCGCTCCCATCGTCCGGCCGTGGAAGCCGCCGTCGGAGGCGACCATGTGGGTGCGCCCGGTGAGGCGGCCGATCTTGAACGCGGCCTCGTTGGCCTCGGCGCCCGAGTTGGCGAAGAAGACCCGGCCCGGACGGCCGAACAGCTGGAGCAGCCGCTCGGCGAGCGCGACGGGCGGCTCGGCGATGAACAGGTTCGACACATGGCCGAGAGAGGCGATCTGGGCGGAGACGGCCCGGACGACGGCGGGGTGGGCGTGGCCGAGGGCGTTGACCGCGATGCCGCCGACGAAGTCGAGGTAGCGGGCGCCGTCCTCGTCCCAGACGTGGGCGCCCTCGCCGCGGACGAGGGGCAGGCGGGGGGTGCCGTAGTTGTCCATCAGCGCGCCCCGCCACCGCGAGGTGAGTCCCGTGCCCTCTGTGCCGGTCATGATGTCCCCTGTTCAGAACCTGTGTGTACGTCGATGGGGGCGTCCGGCACGACCATGGTGCCGATGCCTTCGTCGGTGAAGATCTCCAGCAGGATCGAGTGCTGGACGCGGCCGTCGATGACGCGGGCGGTCTCGACGCCGTTGCGCACGGCGTGCAGACAGCCCTGCATCTTGGGGACCATGCCGCTGGACAGCTCGGGCAGCAGCTTCTCCAGCTGGCTCGCGGTGAGCCTGCTGATGACGTCGTCGCTGTTGGGCCAGTCCTCGTACAGCCCCTCGACGTCGGTGAGGACCATCAGCGTCTCGGCGTTCAGCGCGGCGGCGAGCGCGGCGGCGGCGGTGTCGGCGTTGACGTTGTAGACGTGGTGGTCGTCGGCGGAGCGGGCGATCGAGGAGACGACCGGGATGCGGCCGTCGTCCAGCAGCGCCTGGATGGCCCCGGTGTCGACGGCGGTGATCTCTCCGACCCGCCCGATGTCGACGGATTCGCCGTCGATGGTGGGGCGGTGCTGGGTGGCGGTGATGGTGTGGGCGTCCTCGCCTGTCATGCCGACGGCGAGCGGCCCGTGCTGGTTGAGGAGGCCGACCAGCTCACGCTGGACCTGCCCGGCGAGCACCATCCGGACGACGTCCATCGCCTCGGGGGTGGTGACGCGCAGCCCGGCCTTGAACTCGCTGACCAGGCCCTGCTTGTCGAGCTGGGCGCTGATCTGCGGGCCGCCGCCGTGCACGACGACGGGCTTGAGGCCGGCGTGCCGCAGGAAGACGACGTCCTGGGCGAAGGCGGCCTTCAACTCCTCGTCGATCATGGCGTTGCCGCCGAACTTGATGACGACGGTCCTGCCGTGGTGGCGGGTCAGCCAGGGCAGCGCCTCGATGAGGATCTGCGCCTTCGGGAGTGCGGTGTGCTTCCGCGCCGTCGTCATGAGCTGTACGCGCTGTTCTCGTGGACGTAGTCCGCGGTGAGGTCGTTGGCCCAGATGACGGCCGACTCGGCGCCGGCGGCGAGGTCGGCGGTGATCCTGACCTCCCGGTAGCGCATGTCGACGAGGTCGCGGTCCTCGCCGACGCCGCCGTTCCTGCAGACCCAGACGTCGTTGATGGCGACGTTCAGCCGGTCCGGCTCGAAGGCGGCCTTCGTGGTGCCGATGGCGGAGAGGACGCGGCCCCAGTTGGGGTCCTCGCCGTGGATGGCGCACTTGAGGAGGTTGTTGCGGGCGATGGACCGCCCGACCTCGACGGCGTCGTCCTCGGTGGCCGCGTTGATCACCTCGATCCGGATGTCCTTGGACGCGCCCTCGGCGTCGCCGATGAGCTGCCGGGCGAGGTCCGCGCAGACGGCCCGTACGGCCTCGGCGAACTCGTCCCGCGCCGGGGCGATGCCGCTGGCTCCGGAGGCGAGCAGCAGCACGGTGTCGTTGGTGGACATGCAGCCGTCGGAGTCGACCCGGTCGAAGGTGGTGCGGGTGGCCTCGCGCAGTGCGGCGTCCAGCTCCGGTGCGGGGACGTCGGCGTCGGTGGTCAGGACGACGAGCATGGTGGCGAGGCCGGGGGCGAGCATGCCCGCGCCCTTGGCCATGCCGCCGACGGTCCAGCCCTCGCCGCCCGCGACGGCCGTCTTGTGCACGGTGTCGGTGGTCTTGATCGCGATGGCGGCCTTCTCACCGCCGTGCTCGCTGAGGGCGGCGGCGGCCTTCTCGATGCCGGGGAGCAGCTTGTCCATCGGGAGCAGGATGCCGATGAGCCCGGTCGAGGCGACGGCGATCTCGCCCGCGCTGTGGCCCGGGAGCACCTCGGCGGCCTTCTCGGCGGTGGCGTGGGTGTCCTGGAAACCCCGGGGCCCCGTACAGGCGTTGGCACCGCCGGAGTTGAGGACGACGGCGGTGACCTCGCCGCCCTTGAGGACCTGCTCCGACCAGAGGACGGGTGCGGCCTTGACGCGGTTGGAGGTGAACACGCCCGCGGCGGCGCGGCGCGGGCCGTTGTTGACCACGAGCGCCAGGTCCGGGTTCCCGCTCTCCTTGATTCCCGCGGCGATGCCCGCCGCGGAGAATCCCTGTGCTGCCGTGACGCTCACTGCATCTCCTCGTTCGCTTCTTCGACCGCCCGGCGGGGCGGCGCGGCCTTCCTGTCCGTCCGCAGCCCGGCGGCTGCGCGCTCGGCGCTCATGGCGCCGCTCCGATCGTCGTCAGACCTGTCTCCTCGGGGATGCCGAGGGCGATGTTCAGGCTCTGGAGGGCGCCGCCCGCGGTGCCCTTGGCGAGGTTGTCGATCGCGCAGACGACGACGATCCGTCCGGCGGCGGGATCGTGGGCCACCTGGATCTGTGCGGCGTTGGAGCCGTACACCGCGGCGGTGGCGGGCCACTGCCCCTCGGGCAGGAGGTCGGTGAACGGCTCGTCCGCGAACGCCTTCTCGTAGACCGCGCGCAGGCTCCGGGCGCTCACGCCGGGCCTCGCCTTCGCGCTGCACGTGGCGAGGATGCCGCGGGGCATGGGAGCGAGGGTGGGCGTGAAGGAGACCGTGACCCGCTCCCCGGCGGCGGCGCTGAGGTTCTGGATCATCTCGGGCGTGTGGCGGTGTCCGCCGCCGACGCCGTACGGGGTCATGTTGCCCATCACCTCGGAGCCGAGCAGGTGCGGCTTGGCCGCCTTGCCCGCGCCGGAGGTGCCCGACGCGGCGACGATCACGGCCTCCGGCTCGGCGATGCCCGCCCCGTACGCCGGGAAGAGCGCGAGGGACACGGCGGTCGGATAGCAACCGGGCACCGCGATCCGCTTCACCCCGGCGAGCGCGGCCCGGCCGCCCGGCAGCTCGGGCAGCCCGTAGGGCCAGGTACCGGCGTGCGGGGACCCGTAGAACGCCTCCCAGTCACCGGCGTCCTTCAGCCGGAAGTCGGCCCCCATGTCGACGACCAGCACCTCCGGTCCGAGCCGCTCGGCCACGGCGGCGGACTGCCCGTGCGGCAGCGCGAGGAAGACGACGTCGTGCCCGGCCAGCACCTCGGGGGTGGTGGGCTCCAGCACCCGGTCCGCGAGGGGCCGCAGGTGCGGCTGGAGCGACCCGAGGGTCTGCCCGGCGTTGGAGTGCCCGGTGAGGGCGCCGATCTCGATCGCCGGGTGCGTGAGCAGGAGGCGGAGCAGCTCCCCCCCGGCGTATCCGCTCGCCCCTGCCACTGCCGCTCGTACCGCCATCGGTGACCCTCCTGATCGATGGCATGACTATACGCATGTGCGCACTTTTATGCAACGAGTTGCCCTGGCTTCCCGGCGGCACCGCTTCCCGCGCAGGAAAACCCCTTGGGGGTGTCCGGCGGCCGTGTCAGGCTGGCGCGGTGATCCACCACCTGGCTCCTCGCCACCTGACGTGGGACGACGTGGACCCCGCCCGTCATGCTCTCGACGAAGCGGCCGTGCCGGGGACAGTGCGTTCCCTCGGTCCGGCCCGGTGCGTGCCCACCCGTCCGGACATCACCTCCGGGGACCCCGCGATGACCGCGTGGAGCCACGGGGAGGCCGAGTCCTGGGCCGACGCCATGTCGTACGCCCTCCTCGAGCACTACGGGAAGTGGACCGTAGGCTGGCGCTGGTCGCACGACGAGGGGGATTTCGACGGCGGGCCGGTCGGCCACCGGTGCTGCCCGCACCACTCGATCACGACGCCGGACGAGACCCTCGACCGGGTCGGGGCGGCCCTGCGGGAGTGGCGCGAGTGGCTGGAGTTCCTGGCCCGCTGCTTCGAGGCGTACCCCCTGGACCTGGCCGGCATCGGGGATCAGCGGATTCTGTGGGAACGTGCGGCGAGGCATCTGATCCTTCAGGTCGTCGACCGCACCGGGTGCGGCAGCGGCTGGCACGGGCACTGCCGCCAGGTGCTCACCTGGTTCCTCGACCACGGGGGCATCGCGCCCGATGTGGCCGAAGGTCTGGTCGACGAGGCGATCGGCGGGCGGTTCCGCAGCTGGACCGGTCCCGGCACCCTGGTGGTCGACTCCGTCGCGGAGCGGCTCGCACTCTCCCTGAGGCCGGCCGACGCCCGTGCCGCCGCGGACGCGGCGATCCCCCCGGACCACCTGCGACGCCGGCTCACGCTGCGCGCTTCGGTGGCGTGGCACGAGGCGCTGGACAGCGACACCCACGGACCGGTGGCGCCCCTCCGCGACGGCGCCGCCGAAGACATCCGGGCCTTCGACGGCGCCATCGCCCCCGCGCGGGCCGAGAGCCTGCTGCGCGCCCTGGAACTGCTCCGCACCGACGCCGCGCGGGGAGCTCGGCTCGATTTCGCCCTGCTCGGCAGCTGGCAGCAGCACGTGCTGGGCACACCCGGGCCGCCCCGGTTCCGGGACGCGCCCGCCTTCGCCAAGGGAGGCCGGGAGCGCTACGGCATCGGACCGGACACCCTCTCGCGCTTCGACGCGTGCCTGGCCGGGAGCGCGTCCGACGCCGACCCGCCGCTCGGCCTGACCGCCCGCGCCGCCCGCGCCTACCTGGACGTCTGCTTCTTCCACCCCTTCGACGACGGGAACGCCCGGTCCGCGTTCCTCACCCTCGTCTTCGTCCTGGCCCGCGAAGGCGTCGCGCTCGACTCGGTCAGCCTTCTGCGCCGCATCGGTCACGAGGCCGACGACCCCGAGGCCCCGCTGAACCTCGCCGGCTGCATCGCCCGCCACATCGACGAGACCCGTCGCCGCGCCGCCCACCCGGCGGCGCGGTGAGCCATCCGGGGCCGGCGCGCACGCACGCGGGCCGCCCGGCGTCTCACGTGGTCGTCACGCGGACCCCGCCCTCGGCCAGGACGTCGAGCACCTCGGCGAACAGGTCGTACGGCTCGCCGTCCGGCGTCAGGACGTGGGACAGGTGCTCACGGGCGGTCGCCGAGTCCCGCCAGAGCAGGGTCGCGGGAGAGGTGTGGCCGAAACCGCCGCGCAGGCAGTCCGCGAGAGCTCCCAGGCAGCCGCCGAAGTAGCCGCCCGGCCCGTTGACGGCCTCTCCGAGCGCCAGGTACAGGCCCGGCAGGTCCGTGATGTGCCGCCCGTCCAGCTCGTACGCCTGGCCGGGTGGCCGGTCCCGGCGCCCGGGCGCGCAGCCGCGCCCCCGTACGAGATCGAGCCATGCCCCACGTCGGCGGGTTCCGAGTCCGGCCCAGGCGCCGGGGCCCTCCGGTGGGCCGGTGAGCCAGTGCTCCCAGACCGATCGGACGTGGTCCGGTACGAGTTCGGAGCAGGCATCGAGTTCCAGGTCGATCAGGTCCGCCCCGCCGGAGGACGGCTGCCACGCGCGGACGTCGAACCACAGCGGCAGGTCGATGAGCGGTACGTTCCGGTCGTCCCGGATCTCCAGCCGGGCCACCCCCGGGTCCGACGCGCGCCGGGTGCCCGCCGCCAGCGCGCGCCGCAGCCGGTCGCTCGGGGCGAGTCCCCGCAGGACGAGCGGCGTCTCGTCCCGGACCGGCCGCAGGATCCGGGCGAACTCCCGGCAGGAGCCCAGCCACCGCCGCCCGTCGTGCACGCGCACGGCCGCGCGGTACCCCTCGGGCGGACCCTCGTAGTCGTCCGTGCCGGTGAGCAGGAGGCTGTCCGTGCCCGGGTGGCGGCCGAGGCTCTCCGCGTCCTCCAGCAGCCAGGCGTCCGGCGTCCCGTCCTGCGGCACCAGCCACACCCGGCTGCCGACCCAGCCGCGTACCGCCGGTCCGTCCGGTACCCAGCCGAACAGTTCGTACGTCTCGCGCGCGGCCTCCCCGAACAGCCCCTCCACCGTGGCGCAGACGCCCCAGACGTGACCGTTCTCCTCATCCGTGAGCCTGTACGGTCCCCGACCGCTGTCCCCCTGCATGGGGGAATGATGCCCGGCCCGGACACGGTCGGGGAAACGTATTCCGGAGGCCGGTCGGAGCGTCCCGGCGCTCGGTGCGGTCGGCGTGCTCCGTGCGCTCGCCGCACGGTCGGCGTGGCGCACGACCTTCGCGGTGCTCCGCCGCCGGCCGTGGCCGCCGGGGTCGGGCGGAGGGAAGGAGGGCGATACTGGTCGCAGCAGTCACTCGCTCCCGGACCGGCGCCCCGCCGGGCGGTCCGGCCGGGGGCGCGTCCGTGCCGAATGCGTCGATGCCTTCGAGGGGAGCCGTTCATGACCACGGCGAAAGACCTGTTCATCATCGCGATGGACCCGGCGCCGGAGCGGCCGGTGGGACAGGGCGACCTCTCCCTCGCGCTCGCCGGGGCCGAACTGCTCGACCTCCTGGCCGCGGGGACCGTCACCGTGGACGGCGATCTCGTCGTGCCGGGCGGGTCACCGGTGCCGGACGACCGGCTGCTCGCCGCGGCAGCGGCGGGACTCACCCGGCAGCCGCCCTACGAGCGGGTCGAGGACTGGCTGTGGCGCCGGGGCCGGGATCTTGCGGCCGCCTACCAGAAGGCGCTGGAGGAGGACGGCGATCTCACGCGGAAGCGGAGCGGTCTGCTGCCCTTCGGCCCGAAGGAGATGGAGGCGGCGGACACGCCCGCCCGCCGCCGGGCCGTGGCCCGCCGGGAGGAGGGCGATCCCGTGCTGGCCTCCCTCGCGTCTGCCGTGGGGCTCGGCGGGGAGCGGTCCGAGGACGACGAGCCCGGCCTCGGCGACGAGACGGTGACCACCGTGGTCGCCACCGTCCATGAGGCGGTGATGGAGCTGGAGGCCGTACGGCAGAGGCGGACCATCGAGAACACCGCTTTCGCCAACGTCTGGCGGGGCCCCTGAGCGAGGGCCGCCGCCCGTGTTTGACCTTGACACGGTGACAAGCCGTTCACTGGCCGCCGAGGAGGTGGTCTCGATGACGGTCACGGGACGGCACGGAACGGACGAGGCAGGGGCCCTGCGGGCGTTGCGGGACGAGAACGCGTCGGTGCGGCTGCGCGCCGCTCTGGCGGCCGGCTCGGCGCCGGACCCGCGTGTGGTGGAGGAACTGGTCGAACGGTGCGCGGTCGAGCCGGAGTTCTTCGTCCGCGACATGCTCACCTGGGCGCTCACCCGGCATCCGGTCGACGACATCCTGCCCCGGCTGCTCGTCGAGGTCCGCTCGGAGCGTGCGCAGGCACGGAGCCAGGCGCTGCACACCCTGTCCAAGGTGGGGGACCGCCGGGCGTGGCCGGCGATCGGCCGGGCCCTGCTGACCGACGCCGACGACGAGGTGGCGCGGAGCGCCTGGCGGACGGCGGTCCTGCTCGTACCGGAAGGGGAGGAGGCGGCGTTGGCAGCGGTGCTCGTGACGCAGCTCGGGCGCGGTGGGCGCGAGACGCGGCTGAGCCTCAGCCGGGCGCTGATCGCCCTGGGCTGCGCGATGGCACCGGCCCTGGACACCGCGAAGCGCGCCTCCGACCCGGCCGTACGCGCGCACGCGCTCGCCACCGAGCGGCTGGGGCGCGAACCGGACACCGGATTCGCCCTCGCGCTGGAGGAGGCGAAGCGCGTCGTGGCCCTCGGCGGGGCGGGCGGCGGCGGGAAGGGGGCGTAGCGCGTGCTGATCGGTGAGGTCGCCCGGCGGTCCGGTGTCAGCGCCCGCATGCTCCGGCACTACGAGTCGCTCGGGCTGGTGCGGCCCTCCGGCCGCACCGGTTCCGGCTACCGCGAGTACTCCGGTGAGGACATCCGGCGGATCTTCCACATCGAGAGCCTGCGGGCGATGGGGCTCTCGCTGCGGGAGATCGGACGCGCCCTGGACGAGCCCGGCTTCACGCCTTCGGCGCTCGTCGACGACCTCATCCGCCGTACGCGCGAACGCATCGCGGCGGAGACCGAGCTGCTCGCCCGGCTGCACCGGGTCCGGGCGCGGGAGCCGGCCGGCTGGGAGGAGGTCCTGCGGGTCCTCGCCGTCCTGCGGGCCCTCGGGGACGAGAACGCCGCCGCCCGCCACCGTGCCGCCCTGGCCTCGGTCGACGAGGTTCCGGCCGAGGTGCTGGCCGAGGCGGTGCTCGGGGAGGACGACCCGTGTGTCGCCGGTGCCCTCCAGTGGGCCCTGGCACGATCGGGCGGCGGGACGGCACCGCTGGCCGAGGGGCTCGGCTCCCCGGCGGCGGCCGTACGGGAACGTGCCGTACGGGCCCTTTCCGAGCTGCCCGGAAAGGAGGCGGACGCCGTGCTGCGGGACGCCCTCACGAGTCCCGACGCCGTGGTCCGCGGCCACGCGGCCCTGACGCTCGGGGCGCGGGGCGAGACGGCGGCGGCCCCTGCGCTCGTCGAACTGATCGCGGACGGCCGCAACGACACCGATGCGGCCGACGCGTTGAGCGTCCTGGCCGGCGACGACGCCGCATCGGACCGGATCGCGTCCCTCCTCGTCGACCGTCTGGGCGAGGACACCACCGGGGCCCCCGCGCGCGGGCGGTTGACCCAGGCGCTGGCGGGCATCGCGGGAGCTACGGCCTCACGCGCCCTCGCCGGCCTGCTGGGCGACGCGGACCGTGCCGTCGCGCTGACCGCCGCCTACCTTCTTCAGCTGCGCGGGGAGCGGTGAGGCTCCCTCGGGCCGCGGCCGGTCCAGGAGCAGCGGCACCGCCAGGACGGGCAGCAGCCAGACGAACACGATGAGGCGGTGGCCGAGCAGCTGGTCCAGGTTGGGGTGGCCCGCCTGGTTGAGCAGGCCCGCCGCCCCGGCAGCCACGGCTACCGGCAGCACCGCGGAGCGCCGCTTGAGCAGGGCCAGGGCCGAGAGCGCGAGCAGGACGGGCAGGACCGGGTGGGTCGCCTGGTGCCGGAGCCAGGCCGACCAGAAGACTCGCTCCTGAGCGAAGAACTCGGGCCAGGGGTCGGCCCGGTCGGGGCGCTGGTAGTGGTGGGTCAGCAGGTCCTGGGCGCTGTCCTGGCCCATCGGCCAGGACAGCAGATGCGCCCCCGCGTGGACGAGCCCCGCCAGCACGCCGCACAGTGCGGCCGCGCGGAGCACGGGTGCGGGCCGGCGCCCCTTCCGGTGCAGCCACGCCGCCCGGATCAGGAGGACACCCGCCAGAGCGGCCGCCAGCAGGAGCGCCTGCGAGTAGCGGACGAGGAACATCAGGGCGAACCCGCCCACGACGAGTGCCAGGCCGGTACGGGCCCCTGCCGCACCCGCCCGCCGCCGTGCGCCCGCACCGGTGTCCCCCCACAGCCCCCCGCCCGTACCGGACCCGTGGGGCCGTTCCCGCAGCAGCAGCGTGCAGCCGAGGACGACCGCCGTGCCGAGTGCCAGGGAGAGTCCGTCGCTCAGGGGGTTCATCGCGACGGTGCCGGTGGGCAGGGCGAGGTACAGCGCCTGCCCGGCCAGGCCGGCGCGCCGGGAAGCACCCGCCGCGCGGAGGGTGAGCAGGACGCAGACGCTGCCGGCCAGGGCGACGAGGAGACCGGCCAGCCAGAGCCCCCACGTCGCGCCGAGGACACTCACGAAGGGGACCAGGAACAGCGGGTAGCCCGGCCTGGCCTCGAAGATGGCCATGAACCGCTGGTTGGCGAAGGGCGCGGTCATCCCGGACGTGTTGCCCTGCCGGGTCCAGTACGCGACCGAGTCGTTCAGCCGGCGTACGCACCGCTCCTCGCTCTCCCCCGCCGGCTTCCTGCTGGTCCAGGGGATCGTGCGCAGGGGCGCGTGCTGCCCGCTCGCGCACGAATAGGCGATGGCCCGGCGGCCCGCCTCGGCACGGTTCTCGCCGCTGAGGCTCAGGGCGTAGGAGAGGTAGTTCTTCGTGTCGGGCGAGGCGCGTCCCGTCACCGCGGTCAGCTGGAGCCCGGCGAAGGCTGTGGCGACGATCAGCATCCCGGCGAGGCCGAGGTGCTGGGTTCTGCGGATGTTCGGCATCGGACGGGCGCTCCCCTGTGTACGGCGGTCGCCCCATCAACGAGTGAACCGGCGCGGGGTGGCGTTCCGGGGGCGCCCCGGCCGGGACCGCGGGCCCCGGCCGCTCGGTTGCTACCGGCCGCGCGGCTTCCCGCGCTTGCCGCCGGGGCCGCCCGTGTGCTTGCCGCCCTGACCGCTCCGGCCGGCCGTGCGCTTGCCGGACCGGCCGCCCGCCGCCGGCTTCTGCCGGGCGCCGCCCGACCCGCCGGCACGCTTGTCCTTGGCCTTGTCCTTGGCCTTCTCCGTGGGGCGCTGCCGGTCGGCGGTCATGCGGCCGCGGGTGCTGTTGACGGTGCGCCCCCGGACGATCCCGATGAACTCCTCCACCAGGTCGGGGGTGGTCTCCGCCTCGGGCCAGGACAGCGCGACCCGCGACTCGGGGGCTTCCCGGACCGGCCGGTAGGTGAGGTCCTTGCGGTGGTGGAGGCGGGCCAGTGACTGCGGGACGAGCAGGACGCCCACGCCCGCCGCCACCAGCTCGACCGCGTCCGCCGTCGTCGCCGGGCGCTCGAAGGCCGGGCGGCCGGGCAGGGTCTCCCAGCCGAGGACGTCGTCCAGCGGGTGCAGCACGATCTCGTCGGACAGCTCGTCGAGCGACACCTCCTCCGCGGCGGTCGCCACGTGGTCCTTGGGGATCACGACGACGGTCGTCTCGGTGTAGAGGGGGATCGCGCTCAGGACGCTCCGGTCGACCGGCAGCCGTACGAGACCGGCGTCGGCGGCGCCGTCCACCAGCAGTCCCGTGGCGTCGGCCGCGGTGGCCTGGACGAGTTCCAGGGGGGTGTGGGGCAGCCGCTCCTGCCAGACCCTCACCCACTTGGTGGGCGTCACGCCGGGGACGTAGGCGAGCCTGAAGGATGAGGGAATGTCCGAGCCTGTCACGGAGCCAGGCTACCGGTCGGTGGTCGGAGGTATGTCCCATGGTCGATACCCTGGACCCATGACGTCGCACAAGACCGCCCAGACCATGAAGCCCGCCACGGCGGCGAAGAAGCTGGGTGTGTACCTCCAGGCCACCCCCGCCGAGTTCCAGGAGGGTGCCGTCTCCCGCACCGAGCTGAACGCCCTCCAGACCGACCCGCCCGCCTGGCTCGTGGAACTGCGCCGCACCGGTCCGCACCCCCGCCCGGTCGTCGCCGCGAAGCTCGGCATCTCCATCGCGGGGCTCGCCCGCGGCGGGGTCACCGAGCCGCTCACCACCGAGCAGATCGACGCACTGAAGGACGAGATGCCCGAGTGGCTGCGCAAGGAGCGCGAAACCCAGGCGGAGGTGCGCAAGGAGGCCGCCCGCATCAAGGAGCGCAACGCCGAGCGGGCCGCGCGGTCCGGCGGCGACCAGCAGTAGGGGCGATCGGCGGCCCACCCGGCAGAGGCCCGGTCCGCCGAGCGGGGGCCCCGGACCGCCGGGAAGAGGGCCTGCCCGCAGCCGGACGCGCCCAGCCGCCCGGCCTCGGTCGGCTGTCCGTGGCCGGTGCGTCCGCTGTCCATGGCGGGTGCGTCCGCGGCCGCCCGCTGTTCGGCGGCTTCTCCGCCGGCGGCGCGGCGGGCCGTCGTCAGGGGCGGTGGCCCCGGCCCCTCGGCAGCTCGCCCAGGTCCACCGCGCGGTGGATGGTCCCGGCCAGCTCCCGAGCGTCCTCGGTGAAGGTGTCCACCGTGATCGTCCGGCCGTCGCGCAGGCAGAGGGTGAAGCGGAGGCCCATGCCCCGCGCCTCGGCCAGGGGGCGTCCGTCGTCGGCCGTGGCGGAGCCGATCCTCTCGATGTCCGTCCAGGGGATCAAGGTGGCGTGACCCGCGACCCGGTGGGTCAGCCCCCGCTCGTGCACGTCGAAGCACTGGTCGCGGGTGCGGAGCGCCTGCGTCAGCCGCCACACCCCGAGTCCCAGCCCGATCAGCCCCACGCCGAGCAGCAGCCCCGCCAGTTCGGGTGCGCCGTCGGTGGTGCCGATCGAGGCGACGGTCACGGGGACGCCGAAGGCGAGGCCGACGATCCCGGTGGCCACCAGAGCGCCGGCCGTCCGTAAGCGCCGGCCGCCGTCGGTGCGGTGTTCGCGGACGAATCCGCCCAGTTCCCGTGCGGCCTCGGTGCGTCGCATCGCCGTTCCCCCCGTCGTGGACCCTCGAATTCTGCCCGAACGCGGGGCCGGTGTCAGGGGTTCGGACGGGCGCATGCCGCGGGCCCGCGGCCGGTCCGCTCCCCCGCCGCGTGCACGTACGCGGGAGGAGCGTTCCTGCCACGGGCCCGTGGGGGAACCGGACCGGTCACGGACCGGTCGGGAGGGTCGGTCAGAGAACGCCGGACTCGGCGATGGTGACCTTGGCGCGGGTGCGGCCGCTGGAGGAGCCGAGCGCCTCGATCTTGCGGACCAGGGCCATGCTGTCCTCGTCGGCGACCTCGCCGAAGACCACGTGCTTGCCGTCCAGCCACGGGGTGAGCACCGTGGTGATGAAGAACTGCGAGCCGTTCGTGTTCGGGCCGGCGTTGGCCATCGAGAGGAGGCCCACGCGGTCGTGCTTGAGCGTGAAGTTCTCGTCGGCGAACTTCTCGCCGTAGATGCTCTTGCCGCCGGTGCCGTCGCCGCGGGTGAAGTCGCCGCCCTGGAGCATGAAGTCCGTGATGACGCGGTGGAACGACGAGCCGGCGTAGCCGAAGCCCTTCTCGCCGGTGGCGAGCGCGCGGAAGTTCTCCGTCGTCTTGGGGACGACGTCGTCGAACAGGTTGAACGTGATCCGCCCGGCGGGCGCGTCGTCGATGGTGATGTCGAAGTAGACCTTGGTTGTCATGGTGACATCCTCACATTCCTGGCAACCGCAGGCGAAACCCGGGTGGGGTCGGCACGTCGGGATGTCCGGTTTCCTTCCCCTCGCGTTCGCTGCCGGCTCAGTGGACGCCCGTCTCCAGGCACAGGCTCCAGCGGCCGGGCGGGCCCGTCAGGGTGAGGGTGGACAGGGGGCGCACCTCGACGTTCCAGTACGCGGAGGGCGGGGCGTTCAGGGCGTAGACGAGGGCGGCGCGGATCACCGCGGGTTCGGCGACGGCGACGGCGAGGGTGCCGTCGGCGGGGCGGGTGTCGAGCCAGCCCCCGACCCGCCCGATGAATTCGAGCATGGTCTCGCCACCGTGCGGGGCGCTGCGCGGGTCGGCGAGCCAGCGGTCGACCGCGGCCGGTTCGCGGGCGGTCACCTCGCCCGGAGTGAGCCCGCGCCAGCGCCCCATGTCCCAGTCGCGCAGCGCCGGCTGGGCCATGGGCGCGAACCCGAGGGCGTTCCCGGTCGCCCGGCTGCGCGGGGTGGGCGAGCAGTAGCGCAGCTCGGCCGCGCCGAGCGGGACGAGCGCGTGGGCGACGAACCGCACCTCGTGCCGGCCGTCCTCGTCGAGCGGCCGGTCGTCGTCGAAGCGTTCGGCCGATCGGGAGGAGCCGCGTGCCGCTGCCACCAGGGTGACCCGAAGCGTCATGGCGGGATCGTGGGGCCGAACGCCTGTTTGGTCAAGAGGGCCTGCGGGCCGGAACACGTCGTTCAGCCACCCGGCAGCCCGTCGAAGGCGGTACGGAGACGGCGGACGCCCTCCGCGATCTCGCCCGCTCCGGAGACCGCGGCGAAGCTCAGGCGGACGTGTCCGGCCGGGGGTTCGGCGCAGAAGTAGGGGCGGCCGGGGGCGATGGCGACCGAGGCGCGCAGGGCGGCCGAGACGACGGCCGGCTCGTCGGTCCGGGTTCCCGCGCCACCTCCCGGCAGCCGGAGCCAGAGGCTGCCGCCGCCCGCCGGGAGGTGCGGCAGCGTGAACTGCGGGAGCCGGGCGGCCAGGGCGGTCGCCATGGCTGTACGGCGGTGGCGCAGCTCGGTGGCGACGGCAGCCAGGTGGCGGCCCCAGGACGGTGCGCCGACGAGTTCCAGCGCGGCTTCCTGGAGCGGCCGGGGCACGAAGAAGCTGTCGACGACCTGGATGGCCCGCAGGCGCTCCAGCACCGGCCCCCGCGCGGCCAGCGCGCCGACCCGCAGGCTGGGCGAGGTCACCTTGGTCAGCGAGCACACGTGGACGACGACACCCTCGGGATCGTCGGCGGCCAGCGGTGCCGGGAGCGGTCCGGCGTCGTCGTGGACGAGCCGCCGGGCGAAGTCGTCCTCGACCACGAACGCCCCGGCCGCACGGGCGATGGCCAGGACCTCCGGGCGGCGGGCGGGTGCGAGGGTGGCTCCGGTGGGGTTCTGGAAGAGCGGCTGGGTGACGAAGACCCGCGCACCGGTGGCCCGGAAGGCGGCGGCGAGCAGTTCGGGGCGGACCCCGTCGGCGTCCATCGGGACGGGTACGGGGCGCAGCCCGGTGGCGCGGGCGGCGGCGAGCATGCCGGGGTAGGTGGGCGACTCCACGAGCACCGGGGCGCCGGGCGGGGCGAGCGCGCGCAGCGCGGTGGCCAGCGCGCTCTGGCCGCCCGCGGTGATCAGGACGTCGGCGCCGGAGACGGCGGGGCCGATCTCGCGGGCGAACCAGGACCGCAGTTCGGGCAGGCCATCGGTCGGCGGGCGGCCCCAGGCACCCGGTCTGCGGCCCGCGCGGGCCAGCGCGGCGGAGAGCGCGCGCTCGGGCTGGAGCGAGGCGTGGAGGTAGCCGCCGTTGAATTCGATGACGCCGGGGGGTGGTGCGGAGAGCGTGACCAGCACCCCGGAGGCATCGACCGTACGCGGCACCACCTCGGGCCCGCCGTCGCCGCTCAGCGACACCTCCTGCCAGGACGTGTCGCCCGGGGCGGGCAGCGCGGTGCGGGGGTGGGCCCGGAAGGCGCCGGAGCCGGGGCGGGTGGTGACGAGCCCTTCGGCGGCGAGCTGGGCGATGGCACGGGAGACGGTGACGGGGCTGACCCGGAACCGTTCGACGAGGGCCCGACTGGACGGGAGCTTTCCACCTGGGGAGTAGCGGTTGAGCTCGGCCCGCAAGGAAGTGACCAGTTCGGCAACGCTGCTACGCTCTTGCATGAGAGCACAGGATAGCGCTACCGCACCTTCATCGATAGCGGTCGTCGAGTCGCCGACCGAACCGTCCAGCGCCCCGGTCGCCGCTTCTGCGGCTCCCCGGACGAGCGCGTCGGCGGCGGCCGGGAACGGGCCGGTGGGCGGCCGGAGCGGCACCGTTCTCGCCGGGCTCGGCGTCGTGGCCTTCTCGCTCACCTTCCCGGCCACGGCGTGGGGGCTGGAGAGTTTCGGCCCCTGGTCACTGGTGGCGCTGCGCAGCGTGCTCGCCGCCCTGGTGGCGGGCGGCGTGCTGCTGGCCGCCCGCGTACCGTTGCCCGCCCGCCGCCACTGGGCGGGGCTCGCCGTCGTCGGGGGCGGGGTCGTGGTGGGGTTCCCGCTGCTGACGACGCTGGCCCTGCAGACCTCCACCACCTCGCACGCGGCCGTGGTCGTGGGCCTGCTGCCGCTGACCACGGCGGTGCTGGGGGCCCTGCGGACCGGCGAACGGCCCTCGCGGCTGTTCTGGGGCGCGGCGCTGGCCGGGGCGGCCGTGGTGATCGTCTTCACCGTGCGGGAGAGCGGCGGGGCCCTGGCCTCCGGCGACCTGTACCTGTTCGGCGCACTGCTGGTGTGCGCGGCCGGGTACACCGAGGGCGGCCGGCTGGCGCGGGTGATGCCCGGCTGGCAGGTGATCGGCTGGGCGCTGCTCCTGTGCCTGCCGCTCGGGGTCGTGGGCAGCCTGGTGGCGCTGCCGTTCGAACCGGTCCGCCTGACCGCGCACGGCGTCGTCGGCCTGGTCTGGGTGGCCGCCGGATCGACCTTCCTCGGGCTGTACGTCTGGTACCGGGGCATGGCGGCGATCGGCGTGGCCCGCGCCAGCCAGCTCCAGCTCGCCCAGCCCCTGCTGACGCTCGTGTGGTCCTTCCTCCTGCTCGGTGAGGAGATCTCGGCCGCGGCCCCGGTCGCGGCGGTGGCCGTCCTGGTCTGCATCGCCGCCACCCAGCGGGCCGGCCGCCGCGCAGCGCGCGAATCCCCGACCGTACGGCCACAGACGCGCGAATCCCGGACCGCACAGTCATAGACTTGTCGACACGGGCACCGTCTTCGTCCGACGGGTCCCGCCTCTCCCTGTGAGGAGGTCGCTCCCGATGGAGGCACACAAGGGCGACCGGCTGCTGACGCACGGCAGGACCGTGGGGCGGCACGACCGGGTCGCGGAGATCGTCGAAGTGCTCGGCGACGGGGGCACTCCCCCGTACCGGCTCCGGTTCGACGACGGCCATGAATCCCTGATGTCACCCGGCCCCGACAGCGTCGTCCAGCACCGCGAGACGCCGGAGGAGGACGGGCGACAGCGATAGGAACGACGGGGCCGGGGTCCGGGCGGCCGCCCGGACCCCGGCCCCGCAGACCGCTACGACCGGCCCCGCCGCGGATACGCGTTCCCCCGGTCCGGGAGGCGCCGGACGCGGTCCCTGTAGTGGTCGGCCACCACGCGTCGCATCGCGCCGATCCGGTCCGTCATCACGCTCCTGCCGGAGAAGTAGATGTGGCCGCCCACCTCCTTGTGGTCCTTGCCGAGGGTGAGGTGGCGGGACAGCTCCGCCGGGTCCTGCCACGCCTCCGCCTGGGCCGGGTCGCCCGCCTTGTACAGCGCCTCGCCCACGTACAGATCGACGCCGGTCCCCCGCACCGTCCGGCTCCACCAGGCGAGGACCTTGGCGTAGTCGGCCGCGCTCTGCCCGATGTGCCAGTAGATCTGCGGGCAGATGTAGTCGATCCATCCCTTCCTGACCCATTTACGGGTGTCGGCGTAGAGGTCGTCGTAGGTCTGCACGCCGGCGCGGGTGTCCGAGCCCTTCGGGTCGGTCGCCGCGTTGCGCCAGACCGCGAAGGGGCTGATACCGAAGCGGACGTGCGGCTTGACCGCCCGGATGCGCTCGCCCGTCTCGCGGACGAGCCGGTCGATGTTGTCGCGCCGCCAGGCCGCCCGGCCGGCGAACCCGCCCCCGTACCGCTCGAACTCGGCGTCGTCGTCGAAGGTCTGCCCGGCCACCGGGTACGGGTAGAAATAGTCGTCCCAGTGCACCGCGTCGATGTCGTAGCGGCGCACGGCGTCCAGCATCGCGTCCTGGACGAAGCGGCGGACCTCAGGGAGACCCGGATTGTAGTAGAGCTTCCCGCCGTACGGTACGACCCAGTCCGGGTGCTTGCGGGCCGGGTGGGAGGGCACCAGACGGGACGGGTCCGTGTGGTTCGCCACCCGGTAGGGGTTGAACCAGGCATGCAGTTCCAGGCCCCGGTCGTGCGCCGCGCACACCGCCGTGCCCAGCGGGTCCCAGCCCGGATCCCTGCCCTGCGTGCCGGTGAGACAGGCGGCCCACGGCTCGTGGGGGGAGGGCCACAGGGCGTCGGCGGTCGGCCGGACCTGGAGCACCACCGTGTTGAGCCGCAGCTCGACCGCCCGGTCCAGGTACGCGAGCAGTTCGGACTGCTGCCGGGCCGCCGTGAGCCCCGGCTTGGACGGCCAGTCGATGTTGGCGACCGTGGCGATCCACATGCCGCGCACCTGACCCGCCGCCGCCCCCGGCAGGCCGCCGCCTCTCCTTCTCTCCACCGGGGAGGCGGCCGCTTCTCCCGCCGTCGTCATCGCCGCCAGCAGCCCGGCCGCACTCAGCACGAACGCCCTCCTCGCCAAGCCCGTTCGCCGCATCCTGGCCCACCTCTCTCCACCGTGATCCCGCATCTGATCGGACTGGCTCTACGTAACCGCATCCTTCCCATCCGTAGCGGTCGTGACCCGCGGGCCGTCCGGGTCGCGGTGCGGAGTAACGTCGTGGGGTCGAGGCGGGCACCGGAATCACACGGGACCCTGCGATACGGAGATCAGCGAAAGGCACGAGGTGACGGACCTTATGGCCGACATTGCACGCGTCGGAGTGGTGGGCTGCGGCCAGATGGGCGCAGGTATCGCGGAGGTGTGCGCGCGCAGCGGCCTCGAAGTGAAGGTCGCCGAGACCACCGGCGAAGCTCTGGAGATCGGCCGCACCCGTCTGCACAACTCCCTGTCGAAGGCCGCCGAACGCGGCAAGATCACGGCGGAGGAGCGGGACGAGACGCTGGGCCGGCTGAGCTTCACCACCGACCTCGGGGAGTTCGCCGACCGCGATCTCGTCATCGAGGCCGTCGTGGAGAACGAGCAGGTCAAGACCGAGATCTTCCAGGTGCTCGACCAGGTGGTGACCCGGCAGGACGCGATCCTGGCCTCCAACACCTCCTCGATCCCGCTGGTGAAGCTGGCCGTCGCCACCTCGCGCCCGGACCGGGTCATCGGCATCCACTTCTTCAACCCGGCCCCGGTGCAGAAGCTCGTCGAGCTGATCCCGGCACTGACCACCTCGGACGAGACGATCGCGCGCGCCGAGGCCGTCGTCCAGGACGTGCTCGGCAAGCACCCGATCCGCGCCCAGGACCGGTCCGGGTTCGTCGTGAACGCGCTGCTGATCCCGTACCTGCTCTCCGCGATCCGGATGTTCGAGTCGGGTATCGCCAGCCGCGAGGACATCGACAACGGCATGGAGATGGGCTGCGCCCACCCGATGGGCCCGCTCAAGCTGGCCGACCTCATCGGTCTGGACACCGTCGCCTCGGTCGCGGACTCCATGTACGCCGAGTACAAGGAGCCGCTGTACGCCGCTCCCCCGCTGCTCCAGCGCATGGTCGACGCGGGCCGCCTCGGCCGCAAGACGGGGTCGGGCTTCTACGCCTACTGACCCTGCCAGCTGCGCCGCACACGCCGGTGGGTGGGCTCCGAAGACCTCGGAGCCCACCCACGGTCAGCCGGACGTCCACCGCCCACCGGCACGGGTGGTGATCAGCGTGCGTCGCTGCCCGAGTCGGGGCCGACGTAGATTTCCGTCCCGTCGGATCCCCAGACGCGCGTGTATCCGCCGCTCGGGGCCGACACGACGAGGTCTCCCTCCTCCAGCGAGACCATCCCGTCCGTCTTCTCGGCGAACCACTCCACGGTGAGGGTCTCGCCCGGCTTCAGAGAAACCTCCTCCGCTGTGGGCTCGAACACCACGGCCATGTCACGGTCGGCCCGGATAAGGAATCGCATTTCCATCCTCAGAGGTTGTCCATGTAGTACTGGAAGAGGTCGGCCCTGTAGCGGGCGCTCGGGTTCACTTTTTCGGGGTTGTTCGGGTGTCTCGCCGACGCCGATTTATGAACGTCGGCGTAGAAGTTCCGCCATGTCCTGGCGTCGTCCACGGTAAGACCCACGTCGCGCATCTTGCCCACCTGGTCGGACGTTCTCAACTTGAGTGCGGCGTCTTTGGAATTGCCGCCCCACGCGGCCTTCCCGAAGTCGTTGCGGGTGGCGAAGCCCAGCCTCTCCCACGTTCCGTCGAGCGTCTCCTTGTCCGGAACATCCCAGTTATCTTCCTTGCCCTTGGGCGCGTCCGGCTTGGCCTTCTTCTTGGCGGCGCCGAGTATCCCCTTGACCGCCTTCTTGACCAGGCCCCCGATGTTGAAGAGCGTCGCGGCCTCCGTGAAGTCCTTCCCGGAGTCGTGCGCCTTCGAGTCGGTGTCGACTCCGTGCTTCTCCTCGAATTCCTTGACCTTGTCCTCGGCGCCGCCGCAGTTGGCTCCGAACCAGCACCACGGTTCCGTGGCGTATTCGAGGAAGTCGAGGGTCGCGCCCCCGACCTCGGCGGCGCCTCCGACCACGTCCTTGACGCTGCCTTCGGCGCGCGGGTCCGGGGGCTCGTTGCTGTCACAGATCCCGTAGTTGCGCTTCACGAGCGGGCAGGAGTCCGCGCTCGCCTTCGAGACGTGGCTCGCGCTTCCCATGGTGGTCATGCCACCGGAGCCGGACGACCCGCTGCGCACGTTGCTGACGTACGTCCTGATCGCGTTGATCAGACGGATGATCGCCCGGATGATACGGAAGATGGCGCCGAAGAACTTGCCGTCCGGGTCGGCGAAGGTCACGGGGTTGTTGTTGCTGTAGGCGTACCCGTTGATCTGCTGCGGGTCCTTGAGATCAGCGATCGGGTCGACGCTGATGAATCGCCCGGTGGACGGGTCGTACTCGCGGGCGCCGAGATGGGTCAGGCCCGTGGGGTCCTGGGTTCCGTTGACGAAGCCCCGGGTGCCGGCCCACGCCCGGGGCGCCGACCCCCGCGCTTCGCCGAACGGGGTCATGTGACGCCGCGTGACCTGCTGGGTCGCCGCGTCCACCTGAACCCCGGCGGTGCCGTTGTGGTCGCTCGCCGTCCAGGTCAGCGCGTCGGGCGTACGGACGGCGACGACCTTGCCGCCGTGGGTGTAGTAGCGGGTCGCCGCGACCTCGCCGCTCGCCTGGTCGAGACGGAGTTCGGTCTCCCCCAGATAGAGCGTGCTACCGGTCCTGTCGCGGCGGATGAGCCGGTTGCCGTCGGCGTCGTTGAGATAGGAGGTGGTGGTGCCGTCGGCCTCGGTGACCTTGGCGAGTGTCCCTTCCGGGTTGTCCCAGTCGAGCGTCTGCTTCTTTCCGCCGACCGTCCGGGTCTGGGTGTTCCCGGCGGGGTCGTAGGTGTAGCTGGTGCCGGTCCTGGTGCCGTCCGCCCGTGTCGTCTCCGTCGAGGACAGCGCGTGCGGCCGCGGCTGGTCACCGGTCTTGTAGGTGTACGTGGTCGTCGCGGGGCCGCCGGCGGCCAGATGGTTCGTGACCGTCTCACGGTTTCCGGCGCTGTCATAGGTGAACGACTGCCAGTACGGCGCCGGCCCGCCCACGTTCGCGCTCGCGGGCGTGGTCGCGCAGCTCGTGGTCGCGGTCCAGGCCGACCGGAGCCTGCGGTGGCCGTCGTAGGCGAAGCACTGCTTGTCGCTGGTGGCTCCCGCCCGTTCGTCGACCTCGATCGGGTTGCCGGCCGGGTCGTAGCGGTAGTTGACGTCGGAGTCCGTTCCCGTGTTCGACTCGGACACGACGGTCTGACGCGCGAGGCGCTTGGTGCCGTCCTCGTAGGAGGAATTGACCTCGGTCCACTTGGCGGTGGAGGAGACGCCGAGCGTGACGCGGATCTGTTCGCCCGCGGGCAGGTAGTCCGTGTTCTGGACGATCCCGGTCAGGCCCTTGAGCGTGTCCGGGCTGCCCTGGTCGGTGTAGCCGTAGTCGAGGACCTCCGTGGCCAGGCCGCCCATCGCGGGGATGGTGCGCTTCTGCAGGCTCCCGTCGAGGTTGTAGGCGTTGGTGAGGGTCCAGGTGCCGGAGCCGGCGAGCGCGCCCTCCGCCTTGCTGATCGTGTACTGCTCCTTGAGGACGCGGTTGAGCTTGTCGTAGCCGGCGTTGGTGGTGGCGTACACGTCACCGCTCTTGCCTCCCACGTACCGGATGGCCGAGGTGAGCTGCCCCTTGGCGATGGTGTCGTAGGACCAGCGCGCGAGGTACTTGGCGTCCTCGGGCGCCGGCCTGCCGTCCACGACCGGCACCTTGCCGTCGAGCTTTCCGGTGCGCCTGCCGAGCAGGTCGTAGGTGTAGCCGAGCGTCTTCTTGCGGTTGTCGGTGGTGGATACCACTTGGTCCAGCGCGTTGTACTCGGTCGTCGAGGTCCCGGAGTCGGGGTCGGTCGACGTCGTCTCCCGGCCGAGGAAGTCGTACGCGTACGACCATGTGTTCTGGTCGTCGTCCTTGACCGTGGTCGTACGACCGGCGTGGTCGTGGCCGTAGGTGAGCCTCGTGAAGTCGCTTCCGGCCGTGTTCCCGCTGTACTCCAGCTTCTCGACCAGCCGGCCGCGCGCGTCGACCCTCTCCTTCACGGCCGGGGCGCCGGCGGGCGGCTCCACGAGCGTGGCATCACCGAGGTAGGTGTTCCTGGTGCGCGAGAACTCCTTGCCCAGGGCCATCGACTTCTCGACCGTGGGCCGTCCCGCACCGTCGTAGGTGACCTCGGTGCCACTGGGAGCGGCACTGAGCAGGGTGGCGAGCTTGCCCTCGGGCGCCGTGGCGTCGATGTAGTCCGCCACCGTCCCGACCTCGAGACCACGGCTGTCGTACGTGGTCTCGGTGATGATGCGGCCGGTGCCTACGGCCGCCGGCGCCTGGGTCTGGCGGGGCCTCAGCAGGGCGTCATAGAGGGCGTAGGAGGTGCGGTACGTGGTGCCGTCGTTCTTGAGGGTCTTGGTGGCGACCCAGCTGCTGGTGGTGTTCTGGATCCGGTACTCGAACGTGTGCGACGGGGCGTGGCCCGTACCGCGGTCGCGGTCGGCGAGCCAGACGTCCGTCAGCCGTCCGAGGGCGTCGTAGGCCAGTTCGGTCCGGTTGCCGTTCGGGTCCGTCGTGAGCTTCCTCAGGCCCCACTCGGGCGCGAGGTCGTTGGTGACCGTGTGGCCCAGGGCGTTGGTCTCCACCGTCTTCGTCAGCGGACCACCGGTGGCAGGGGTGTACTCGGTGTGCTTGGTGCGTGTGCCCGCGCCGTCGAACTGGTCGACGGGGCGGCCGAGCGCGTCGTAGGCGGCCGTGCTGACGGTCTGGAGGTCGGCGACGCCCGACGAGTAGCCGGTGACGCGCTGCGTGCGGGTGACGTCGCCCTTGGTCGGCGCGGCGCCCCATGCCTGGTTGTCGAAGGCGGCCCGGACGTCGGAGACGACGTCGGTGGTCTTCGGGTCACCGGTACGGACGGGCGTTTCCGAGCAGCCCGCCGAGACCTTCTCCACCCGCTTGGGCAGGTTCAGGATCCACGCCCCGGTGTTGGGCGCGTACTCGGTGCGGGTGCAGTCCTTCTGGCCGGCCGCGTCCTGCTCCTCGGTGAGGGTCAGACCGCTGGCGGGGTCGAAGGTCTTCCTGGTGGTGACGGTCATCTCGCCGCCCGCGGACAGCGCCGTGCGGCTCACGGCCGTGCCGGTGCGCACCAGGTGGGCGTTGACGGTGCCGTAGGGGTGCGTGTCGGTGGCGGTGGTGGCCGACCACGGGGTGTTGATCGTGGCGCTGACCTCACCGCCGTCGGTGCCGTTGTAGGTGATCTGCTCGCGGACCTGCCCCGCGAACTGTTCGGAGTCCGTCCTGGCGTCCCCCCGGGAGTCGGTGACCGTCTCCTTGCGCGTGGTGCCGTCGGACTGCTTGTCGCCGTCCATGCCCCGGTAGTACAGGGCAGTGCTCTTCGAGCGCGTGCCCGCGGGCTCGCCGGTGGTCGTGGTGACCTTCTGGTAGCCGCGCCAGATACCCCAGGTGCGGTACTTGGCCGGGGTGATGGGCGACTCGTCGTCGTAGGCCCAGGCACCCCCACCGCTGTAGGTGTAGTCGGTCTGCTTCAGCGGGGCGCCGCCGGTCGGATCGGACTCGGTGACCTGGGTGACGACGTACTTGTGGAACCAGTCGGTGCGCGGCTTCGGGTCGGTGCCCGGGGTCGGGTTCGACGGCGGGATCCACTTGACCGGATAGCAGCGCCTGGTGTTGGCGTCCAGCTTGTCGGGGATGCCGGTGTCGGCGAGGCAGTCCTCGGTGGAGTGGTTCACCGTCAGGACGGAGCCGGATTCCGAGGTGATGGTCCGTACCCGCCACTTGATGAACGGGGCGATGTCGTCACCGGTCTTGTCGACACGGTTGTGCAGCTGGATTCCGCTGAACGTGACCGGCGGCAGCGCGACGTCGGTACCGGGCTTGCCCGTCTGCTGGATCGAGTTCAGCCACAGGCCGGCGCCGGAACCGTCCCCCGGATCGGGGAAGGATTGCTTCAGGCTCCACGTGTTGACGTCGAGATAGTCGGTGTCCGCACCCGTTCCGCTGCCGTCGAAGACCTGGGTGGTGACCTGTGTCAGCCTCTTGCGGCTGAAGAACGACGGGGCCGGCTGGTCGGTGCACGGCTTGTCGGCGGCACAGATCTGGTCGTAGGGAACGTCCGGCCAGGCGTTGCGGTTGGCATCGGTCAGCGACGCGCAGGTCTCTTCGCCGGTGACCTGCAGGCAGCGCTCGGCCACGGTGAACTGGACGCGGGCCGCGGGCGGCTGGGTGGTGGAGAAGAGGGCGTCGTCGCGCTGACCGTAGTCGATGCGCTTGAGGTGGCCGCCGCGGGTGTAGGCGCTGCCGTTTCCGGTGGTGCCGTTCTTGGCGTAGTAGTTGGTCTCCTTGCCGTACCAGTACGTCATGGCGTTGCCGTGCGGGTCCACGACGTAGTCGAGGTTCCAGCGCCAGGCCTGGGAGAGCGAGCGGTCGGCGAAGCTGCCGCCCTTGTCGTGGCCGGGCTCACCGGAGTCGTCACCGAAGACGGGGACGGTCCAGGTCGAGCCGGTCTCGGGCTTGCCGGTCGTCCAGCCGGGCAGCCGGTTCTTGCCGAACACGTACTGCGTCCCGTCGGTGGAGGTCACCGTCCAGAACTCACCGTTGTCGTCGCCGTTGGTGGCGCCGGTGCCGTGCACGATCCGTTCGCCGTCGTCGCTCTTGGGGCGCCACGTCTTCCTGGTCTCGTTCCAGACCAGGGGGGTGGACTTGCCGTTCAGCACGAGGGAGGCGTTGTTCTCCTTCCAGCACTGGTCGTACTTCTTGTCCTGGCCGTCGTCCTCGCAGCTGCCGTACGCCCGCTCGATGTACGAACCGGACAGGTCGAAGCCCTCGCCGACCCAGGACGGCTGACTGCTGGTGGACGAGGTGCGTCCGTCCACGCTCTGTGCGGAGTAGCCGATGGACAGGTTGGGCGCCGGGCCGGCCGGAGCCGGCGGGGCGTCCAGCGGGTAGCTCCAGGTGAAGTCGCCGTTGGATCCGCCGGCCGACCAGGTGGAGGAGGCCGACAGCGGGGTCGCCTCGTACGTGCCCTGGTCGGATCCGGCGGCGGCGGAGACGGCCAGTACGGTCACGCCGGAGCCGGCCGCGGTGGCCGCGGGGGTGGTGATCTGCGCCGTGAGCTGCTGCCGCTCGGTGTTGTTGGCGCCCGTCACCGGGGAGACCTTGCGGCAGGCCGCCTCGGTGGGTGCGGTCAGGGCGCACGCGGGGAGCCGCACCACCCGCAGCCGGGAGGACCAGTTGCCGCCGAACGCGTGGGCGAATCCGCTGTAGTCGATGGTGGCGCCGAGAGCGGCGGGGGCGTTCTCGCCGTCGGCCCGGCGCACGCTGAACACCAGGCCGTCGACGCCGAGTCGCCGCGTGGTCCTCCGGTCCAGCACATCGATCCTGGCCTGCTCCGGTACTCCGGTGCTCCTGGCCGCGCTCAGGCCCCGTTTGCCGCTCACCGCTCCGGGCCGGGACAGGGCGATGGGGACTGCGGCGGCCTTCGCCTGCCGCTTGCCGGACTCGGGTATGTCCAGCGTGACGGAGTCCGCGGCGGGCCAGGTGGTCTTCCGCGCCGCCTGCTCACGTGTCTTCCTCGACGCGGCGGCCGTCGGGTCCTTGATCTTCTCGGTCTTCGGAACGAACCGTTCGGCTGTGCCGTACTCGGCTTTCTGCAGTGTGCCGTGGTCTCGTTCGACAGCCTGTACCGGGGCTGCTCCGAGCAGGGTGGCGATGACTGCCGAGGACACGGGCAGAACGACGGCCGCCAAGCGGCGGCGGCCGGCTCTGCTCCACGCCCATCGGCCGTGCGGCCCTGAGGTACGCCTGGACACGGGAATCTCCGCATTCTGAAGGGCGCGGTGCCGCACACCGGTATGCACAACCGGTACGCGGCACCGCGCGTGGGTGAGGTGTTGCTCGGGGAGGTGTGGTTCAGCCGATGTCGACGGGCGGCTCGTCGGCGATGGAGAGCTGCGTGATCTCCGCTTCGCTGAGTACGCCGGCGTACACCCGCATGTCGTCCAGCTGACCGGGCAGCGCGTTGCCCCAGGCGCCGGTGTCGTGGCGGCGCGCGCCACCGATCATGAGGGGGCCGCTGCTCTGGAAGACGTCGTCGACGAGGACGCCTTCCTCGTCGCCCTGGCGCTCGCCGGTGACGTAGAGCTTGGCCGACCGGTTGGCCGAGTCGAAGACTCCGGCCACGTGGATCCAGCCGCCGGGCGGATTGACCTCGTCGGACACGGTGGTCGCGGCCGGGCCCTCGAGCACGTCGGTCGCGTACACACCGAAGTTCCAGTCACCGACGGATTCCCCGGCTTCCTGGCGGTACCAGAGACGGAACGCGTTGCGGTTCGCTCCGGGGTGGGAGAAGACGGTCGGCGAGTGCGCGACGGTGGTGTCCTCGAGCTTGGACTGCGATTCGAGGTTCACCCAGCCGGCGACGGTGAAGCTGCCTGACGCGTCGAGCTTGACCGGCGCGGTGGCCCGGCCCAGTACGTCGGCGTCGAGACTCAGCACATTGCCGTGGGCGTAGTCGTCGGTGGTGGTGAATGTGGACCCGCTCTGCAGGGACAGCGTGTTGCCCCGGCCGCTGCTGTCGAGTCCGGTGGTTCCGGCGCTCTCGTCCAGCGCCCAGTGGGCGAGCAGTTCGGCCTGCGGATGACCGGTGTCCGGGTTCTCCAGGTTGGTCAGTCCCGGCAGTTCGTCGGGGTAGACGACCCGGTTGAACACGGCGGCCTGATCGACTTCGGCGTCCAGCTGGTTGCTCGTGCCCCAACGGCCGATCTCGAAGGGGCCGTTCGCGGCCCAGGGGGTGGTGAAGGCGGTTTCCGCGTTCAGCGTTCCGTTGACGTACAGGCGGATCTTCTGTGCCTGCCGGTCGTACACGCCCAGCAGGTGGGTCCAGGCGCCGAGCACCGGAGGCTTGGTGCCGATCGCGCGGACGATGGTGGCGCCGCCGTCGTCGGTCGCGTCCTTGTCGTACCGGTTGAAGATCCACCGGTCGTAGGCGGTGGAGTAGTACAGCTGGAAGCCGCCGGTCTTCGTGCCACGCTGTTGCATGACCGTCGACTGGGTCTTGGAGTTCAGCTTGACCCAGCTGGACACGGCGAAGTTTCCGGTGGTGTCCACGATCGGCCCGGCGGCCGCGGCGTAGCCGTCGCCGGCCGTGCTCCTGAAGCCCTTGCCCAGGCGGGCCTTGTCGGTCCAGCTCCCCCCGGTCACGGTGAGGTGGTGGGCCGTGCCCTGCGTGTTGGCGGCCGCGGTGCCGGTTCCCTCGTCGAACTTCCATACGCCGACGGGCGCCGCGGCGCGGGCGACGTTGAAGAGGTAGTCGCGGGTCTCTCCGGGGTTGCCGGCCGCGTCGAAGGTCTGCACGCGCAGGGTGTTGGTGAGCCGCTTGTCCGGGGTGATGGTCACCGTGTGGCTCGCGGTGTCGGCGGTGTAGGTCTTGTCCTCCACCTTGACGCCGTTGAGGTGGGTGACGAAGCGACGCACGTCCGTGGCACCGGCGCCGATGGTGAACCTGCCGGTCATGCCCACGCTCCCGGTCTCCGGGGAGCTGGCGCAGCTGGTACCGGCGCACTCGGGGTACTGGTTGTTCACCGAGGTGACGGTCGGCTTCGGCGGTCCCTTGGAGTCCACCTTGAAGTAGCAGGAGGAGGACCAGGGCCCGTACAGGTACCCCGTGGTGCCGCCGTAGGTGTACTTGTACTCCGTCCGCGCGCGGAAGTGGTACGTGGTGTTCTCGGCCAGCGTGGCGGTCGGCATGGTGCCGGCGGTGCCGCTGGCGGTCCAGGTGCTCGGCTTCAGCGAGGTCGGCGAGGTGCTGCTGCCGGCGTACAGCTCGAAGTTCGGACGCAGGACCGCCTTCGACCCGTCCGACGACGTCGGGGTCGCGGTGAGCCGGGGTGTGGTGTCGCGGATGATCGCGGGGCTGCTCGAAGCCGAGCAGGACACGTTCGGGTCCGACATCTTCACCGACGAGGGCTTCGCCGTCGGCGGGGAGACGTAGGTGATGGACAGGACGGGCTTGCGGCCGGTCGTGGAGTCCGCGTCCTTGGGGGACATGAACTGTTTCCACGCGATCGGGTCGCTCTCGCTCGCCCGCAGCCCCAGCGTGGTCGTGGTCGACTTGGCCTTCGCCGTGTACGCGACCGCGGCCGTCGCGTCGAACTCGACCGTCCCGTCCGGGCAGCTGGACGAGTGGCCCTTGGCCGCGGAGACCGTGTCGACCTTCGAGGACCACGACAGCGAGGAGGACCACTTGGTGGACGAGGAGATGCTGCCCGTGCGCCACAGCTCGATGTTGCGCTTCTCGCAGTTCGCCGACCAGATCTCGTACGCGGAGAAGTCGGCGTGCAGGATCTTCTTGCCGGCCACACTGCGGGTGTCGAACTGGAAGAGGGAGCGGGCCTTCTTGTTGTCCACGTACGCGTCGTAGCCCACGCCGAGCGCGTGACTGGTGTTCCAGAAGGTCGAGCTGCTCTCGTTGGACCACAGGGCGGTCCAGCCGGTCAGCTTCCCTGCCACGGTGGGCGGGTCGATCACCACCGGGTACGTGGTCTTCGGGTCGGCCAGGAACTCCTGGTCCGGCACCACCGTCAACTCGTCCTGCCCCGCGGCCATGCCGGCGATCGCGGTGCGCGCATCGGCAGGCGGGCTGACCGCGTCCACCGGGTCCACCGGACCGGCCTCGGCGGCGAGCGCGGACCTCGTGCCCGCCGCGGACCTGGCACCCGCCGCCGTCCCGGCGTCGGAGCCCGGCGTCCCGGCGTCCCACATCAGCGGCGCGCTGTTGATGAACGCGGGGTGTCCGCCGTCATCCACCAGGGACACGGCGCCGTCGTGGTTGCGTACGGTCAACCCGTCGGCCCTGACCGGGTAGCGAATGGACTTGAGCGCCGCCGCGGCCTGCGGCGTGTGCACCACCAGGTTCTGGGTGAAGCCGTCGGGCAGGACCTGGACCACCAGGTCGACGTCGGGGCGCACCGACGTGTACACGGCGTGCGAGCCGTCCAGGACCGGCTCCGGCAGTGTCCAGGGCGAGTGGACCTCGTACGAGTGCCCCCCTCGCTCGAAGCGGACCAGCGGGGCCTTGTCCCCACCGCCGGACAACGTCATGTCCAGCGCCGCCTTCGGCGCCAGGGTCCCGTCGTCGGCCCGGACGAGGGTGGTGTCCACGGCCGCCCAGCCCGTTCCCCGGCGCACCCGCTCGATCGACGCGGAGCTCTCCGCGGTGAACGTACCGTCAGGGTTGGCGAAGACCTGACCGGTCTCGGTCGTCAGACCGGCGACCTCGACCCGGCGCCCCGCCTCGGCCGCGGCGCGCGACGCCTTCTGCTCGGCCGATGCCTCGGGCAGCCGGTCGTCCTCCCAGAAGGCCTTCCCCTTGCCGGCTTCGTCCGCCGGCGTGTGGGAGACCGCCTCGGGACGTTCGGCTTCGCTCGCCGCCGCGCTCCCCGCCGGTGCCAGCAGGCCCCCCAGCATCGCCGCACCCACGGCGATCCCCACTACCCCGGATACGGGGCGTCGATGACGCCCCATCCCCCCACGACTCATCCCCAGAACCCTCACTACGTGCAGTAAACGTGTGACCGACCAGCGGACTCTAATGATCTTTTAAGAATTGTTCTATGGCCTCAAAACCGGCATGAGCGCATTTGAAATGATCAAGAGGGCAGGGCCAGAGGAATGATTCGGTAAAGGAGTCGGCCGGCCGGGTGGCCGACGCGGCTCCCCGGCCGCAGGACCGGCTCGGGCTGCCCCCCCGTGCGCCCGAGGGGGTGTCCGGCCTTCCCGCGACCTGGCCGGGAGCCGCCGGAGGCCCCTGGGACGCCCGTACGCCGGGAGCCGGTTCCGGGGACGCCCGGAACCGGCTCCCGTCCCGGGGGCCGCGGGCCCCGTCACCGGGCCGGGTTCAGCCCAGACGCAGGTGGTGCAGCATCAGCAGGGCGGCCGCCATGTTCGCGGCGGGCACCTCGCCACGGGCGATCATGTCCGGGACCACCTTGAGCGGTATCCACTCACGGCGGGACGACTCGAAGGCGTCCTGCGGGTGCCCGGTCCAGCGCGCCTCGTCGGACCAGTACAGGTGGTGGCGGGCGTCGGTGAGGCCGTTCGACGGTTCCACGGTGAGCAGCGGGCGCAGTTCGCCGGGACGCCAGCCGGTCTCCTCCTCCATCTCCCGCGCCGCGGCCGCCACGATGTCCTCACCGTCCTCGACCACGCCCGCGGCCAGCTCCCACCCCCAGCTGTCGGTGATGAAGCGGTGCCGCCAGAGCAGCAGCACCTCGTTCGCCTCGTTGACGACCGTGGCGGCGGCGACGGGCCGCTGCCGGATGACGAAGTGGTCGAGGTGGCTGCCGTCGGGGAGCCGTACGTCCGCCAGGTTCACCCGGAACCACGGGTTCTGATACACATTCCGTTCGCTCAAGTTCGTCCACTGCACGGGTGTGCCGCCTTTCGACATGTCGGGCTCTCCATGTCAGCAGGCTCGACTGCCGGGAGGAGCGAACGGCGGGGCGTCGGCGGAGCTCACAGAGGCACGCGGAGCGCCTCGTCGATGAGATCCGTGGTCCGTACGGCCTCGGCGCAGCCGCTCGCGGCGAGCCGTCGCCGGACCCCCCGCAGCCGGTCGCGCAGCCGCTGGGACTCCATCCCGCGGGCTCTGGCCGCCATCTCCGCTGCGGTGACGGCCGCCCGGTCGGCCTCGCCCTGGAGCAGCTCGATATGGCTGAGCATCGCGAGCCGGTGCACGCGCCCCCGATCGTGCGCCGGGGCGCGCACGGCGGAGGCCGCGTGCTCACGTGCGGCGGGAAGATCTCCGAGGCCGAGCAGCGCCTCCGCCACCTGGACGTCGACCAGGCCCGGCTGGACGTACCCCGTCTCGTCCGGCTCCCGTCCGGTGTGGATGCGACCCGCCTGGGCCTCGGCCCGCGCGATGCAGGCGCGGGCGCTCGCGGCGTCCCCGAGCCCGGCGTACGCCTTGGCCTGCATGGCGTGCAGGTCGGCGGCGAGGGCCGGGGTGATGCGGTCGCCGGCGGCCCGCAGCGCGGATTCGGCGAACGCGATGGAACGGCGGTGGTCGCCGAGGAACAGCGACTGGGTGACCAGCAGGGCGATCACATAACCGCCGAGCGCCCGGTCCCCACTGGACTTGGCGAGCCGCAGCGCCTGGTGGAAGTAGCGCTGGGCGAGCCCGTGGGCGTCGGAGTCGTACGCGCAGATGCCCGCCACCGCCACCAGACCGGCGGTCGCGCGGTGCAGGCTGCGGCCGAGGGCGTCGCTGCAGCCGCCGCGCAGCAGCGGCGCGGCCTCCGCGTCGAGGAAGCGGACGATCCGGGACCTGGTCGCGATGCCGCCCGTCTTGCGGTACATCTGCTCGTAGTGGTCGCGGGCCGCCTTGAGCATCGCTATGTCGGCCTCGCTCACCCGGACGGGTCCCGGCCGCGAGACGTCGGCGTCCTCCGGCGGGTTCTCCCACTCCCAGACCGGCATCACCGCCGACGTCCCCGTGACGGCGGGCACGGTGGCCAGGCCGGGGCGCTGCTGTTCGTCCGAGCGCCACAGGGCGGTGGCCCGCTCGACGAACCCGGAGAGAGTGGCCCCCTCGGCGGAGGCGTCCGCCCCGGCGGCGGAGGCACCCATCCCGATGTCGTCGAGTCCGACGGGCCGCCCGAGCCGGCCCGCCAGCACCTCGCAGATCAGGTCGGGAACCTGTCCGCGCGGGCGCTGGCCCTTGAGCCAGCGGGCGACCGCCGTGTGTTCGTACCGCAGGCTCAGCCCGCGGGACAGGCCCGCCCGGTTGACATGGCCGGCGAGGCCCGCGCGGGAGACTCCGGCCTCCTCGATCAAGGCTTCGAGCAGGACATTGGGCTCCATCGTCCCCCCAGGTGCGTGACGCGACGAGCCTAGTGGAGCACGATTCACACGGGGTGTGAACGGAATGCCCGAACCCTCCCGCCGCGCACTCTGCCGCGCGGGTCCAGGTGTCGGTTGAATGAACTCCCTCGCAAGAGGCGGCCGGGTCGTCGGCTCCCCCTCGTAACGGCTGACGACCCGCATCCGCGCCGTCCGCACTGCCGTCCTGCCCGACACTCCGAGGCAGCGCGGACGGCGCCCGGACCGCACGGCCCACTGACCGACGACGAAGGAGGGTGGCTGCGGACGGCGGCCGGAACCGCGTTCCTCCCGGTTCCCGCTCCCGTCCTGCGTGTGGTCCCCGCGCCGCTCGGCGGGGACGGAGAAGGGGCGTATCCAGTGGCCGGATACGCCCCTTCCCGATGCCGCGACACCTGCGCGAACCCGGGGGACTACGCCCCGCGCAGCACCGCGCCCGTACGCTCGGCGGCCAGGGCCACCGCGCTGTCGCGGGCGGCCGACGCCTCGTCCACCGTCAGGGTGCGGTCGGCGGCGCGGAAGCGCAGCGCGTACGCCAGGGACTTGTTGCCCCCGCCGATCTGCTCGCCGGTGAAGACGTCGAACAGCCGCAGCGATTCGAGGAGTTCACCCGCGCCCTCGCGCAGCGCCCGCTCCACCTCGGCGGCCGGGACGTCCTCGGCGACGACGAGCGCGACGTCCTGGGTCGCCACCGGGAAGGTGGAGATCCTGGGCGCCTGGAGCGCTCCGTCGACGGCCTGCTCCAGCACGTCCAGCTCGACCTCGGCGGCGCAGGTCCGCTCGGGCAGGTGGAGTGCCTTGATCACGCGGGGGTGCAGTTCGCCCGCGTGTCCGAAGAGGGTCTCCTCGCCGTTCACGGTGACGTACAGCGCGGCGCAGCGGCCCGGATGCCACGGGGCGTGCCGGTCGGCGCGGACGGTGACCTCCACCCCGGCCTCCGCGGCGATGGACCGGGCGGCCTCGACGGCGTCCGCCCAGGTCGCCGGGGTGCCCTTGCCCCACCAGCCGGCCTGCTCGCGGGCGCCCGCGAGGACGACGGCGGCGCGGCGGGGCTGGCGCGGCAGGGCCGCGTTCAGCCCGGCGATCTCCTCGTCGGTGGGCCGGCGGTCGACGGGCAGCCGGACGGCGGCCGTCTCCTTCCCGGTCGGCCTGAAGACGAGACCGGTCTCGAAGAGCGCCAGGTCGTGGCTGCCGCGGCCGTCGTTGCGCCGGAGCGCTCCGAGGAGGCCCGGCAGCAGCGTGGTGCGCAGCGCCGGCTCCTCGTCGGAGAGCGGGTTGACGAGCGTGACCGTACGGCGGCGGTCGTCGTCCGCCTCCAGGCCGAGCTGGTCCAGGACCGCGTCGCCGATGAACGGGTAGCTCAGTGCCTCGACGTAACCGGCTCCGGCCAGCACCCGGCCGATCCGGCGGTGCAGCCGCTGCCGCTCGGTCAGGCCACGCCCGGAGGGAGGCGTGGGCAGGGTGGAGGGCAGGTTCTCGTAGCCCTCCAGCCGGATGACCTCTTCGGCCAGGTCGTTCGGCTCGCCCAGGTCGGGCCGCCAGGACGGGGCGGTGACGATCAGCTCGTCCTGCCCGTAGACGTCGCAGCCGACCTCCTGGAGGCGGCGGACGACGGTCTCGCGGCCGTACTCCACACCGGCGACCTTGTCCGGGTGGTTCGCCGGCATCGCGATGGTGCGCGGCGCGGAGGGCGAGCTGATCTCGGTGACCCCGGCCTCGGCGGTGCCGCCCGCGAGCAGCACCAGCAGATCGACCGTGCGCTGCGCGGCAGCGGCGGCGGCCTGCGGGTCGACGCCCCGCTCGAAGCGCTTGGACGCCTCGGAGGACAGCTTGTGGCGGCGCGCGGTGCGGGCGATCGAGATCGCGTCGAAGTGCGCGGCCTCGATGACGACCTCGGTGGTGGGGGCGTGCTCGCCGTCCGCGTCGGCGATCTCGGTGTTGGCGCCGCCCATGACGCCCGCGAGGCCGATCGGCCCGCGGTCGTCGGTGATGACCAGGTCCTCGGCGTCCAGCACACGCACGGTGCCGTCCAGGGTGGTGAGCTTCTCGCCCCGCGTGGCACGGCGTACGCCGATCGCGCCCTCGACGCGGGTGCGGTCGTAGGCGTGCAGCGGCTGGCCCAGCTCCAGCATCACGTAGTTGGTGACGTCGACGGCCAGCGAGATGGGTCGCATCCCGGCCTTCTGCAGACGGCGCTGCATCCAGATCGGGGAGCGGGCCTCGGGCTGGAGGCCGGTGACGGTGCGCGCGGTGAACCGGTCGCAGCCGATCGGGTCGCTGATCTTGACCGGGTAGCCGTACGCGTTCGGCGCGGGCACGTCCAGGAGCGCCGGGTCGCGCAGGGGCAGCCCGTAGGCGGTCGCGGTCTCGCGGGCGACCCCGCGCATCGACAGGCAGTAGCCCCGGTCGGGGGTGACGGCGATGTCGAGGACCTCGTCGACGAGCTGGAGCAGCTCGATGGCGTCGGTGCCCACCTCGTGCTCCGGGGGCAGCACGATGATGCCGTGCGTGCCGTCGTCGCCCATGCCGAGCTCGTCGGTGGAGCAGATCATGCCGTGCGAGGTCTTGCCGTACGTCTTGCGGGCGGCGATCGCGAAGTCGCCGGGCAGGACCGCGCCCGGCAGGACCACGACAACCTTGTCGCCGACCGAGAAGTTGCGGGCGCCGCAGACGATCTCCTGCGGTTCGCCGGTGCCGTTGGCGGTGCCGACGTCGACCGTGCAGAAGCGGATGGGCTTCTTGAACCCCTCCAGCTCCTCGATGGTCAGGACCTGTCCGACGACCAGGGGGCCCTTCAGGCCCGCGCCGATCCGTTCGACGGTCTCGACCTCGAGCCCGACGGAGACGAGCTTGGCCTGTACGTCACGGCCGGTCTCCGTCGCCGGCAGGTCGACGTACTCCCGCAGCCAGGAAAGCGGGACGCGCATCAGATCTCCATCCCGAACGGCCGGGTGAACCGGACGTCACCCTCGACCATGTCTCGCATGTCATCGACGTTGTGGCGGAACATCAGCATCCGTTCGATGCCGAACCCGAAGGCGAATCCGCTGTACTTCCGGGGGTCCACGCCGCAGGCGGTGAGCACCTTGGGGTTGACCATGCCGCAGCCGCCCAGCTCGATCCAGCCCTCGCTGCCGCAGGTGCGGCAGGGATGGTCCGGGTTGCCGACGGACTCGCCGCGGCAGACGTAGCAGACCATGTCCATCTCGGCGGACGGCTCGGTGAACGGGAAGAAGTTCGGCCGCAGCCGGGTCTTCATGTCCGGACCGAAGAGCGCCTGGACCATGTGGTCGAGGGTGCCCTTGAGGTCGGCCATGGTCAGGCCCTCGTCGATGGCGAGCAGCTCGATCTGGTGGAAGACCGGGGTGTGCGTGGCGTCCAGCTCGTCGGTGCGGTAGACCCTGCCGGGGCAGACCACGTAGACCGGGGGCTTGCGCTCCAGGAGCGAGCGGGCCTGGACCGGCGAGGTGTGCGTACGCAGCACCACACCGGACTCGTCACCCTCGGTGGCCTTGCCGTCGGAGGTGGTGCCCTGGACGAAGAAGGTGTCCTGCATCTGGCGGGCCGGGTGGTCGGGCACGAAGTTCAGGGCGTCGAAGTTGAACCACTCCGCCTCGACCTCGGGGCCCTCGGCGATCTCGTAGCCCATGGCCACGAAGACGTCCGCGACGCGCTCCATGAGGGTCGTCAGGGGGTGGCGGGCGCCGGCCGGGACGCGGTCGTAGGGCAGCGTGACGTCCACGGCCTCCTCGACGAGCACCCGGGCGTCCCGCTCGGCCTCCAGTTCGGCCTGGCGGGCGGCGAGCGCCTTGGAGACGGCGCCGCGGGCCTGGCCCACGCGCTTGCCCGCCTCGGCCTTGGCCTGCGGGGGCAGGGCGCCGATCTCGCGGTTGGCGAGGGACAGCGGCGAGGTACCTCCGGTGTGCGCGGTCTTCGCCTGGGCGAGCGCGTCGAGGTCGCCGGCGGCGGCGAAGGCGGCGAACGCCTCGTCCCGCATGCGTTCGATCTCTTCCGGTTTCAGTGCCTCGACCTCGACTGGGTCGTACGACTTGTTCGGTGCCGACATCTCTTCCCGTGCTTCCGATTGGCTGATGGCGCGACCCCGCTCGACGACCGGAGGACGCAAAGGTGCCAAAGGTCGAGTCTAAAGGCCGCAGGACGGTCGGGAGGCCCGTGGGCCGCTCACGCCAGGTAGGCGGGCGTGCTCACGGGCAGGATAAATCGGAACTCGGCTCCGCCGCCGGGCCCCCGGCCGACGGTGATGGCGCCGCCGTGGGCCTCGACGATGCCCTTGACGATGTAGAGGCCCAGGCCGGTGCCGCCGCGCTTGCTGCCCCGCCAGAAGCGGGTGAAGACGCGGCTCATCGACTCCTCGGGGATGCCGGGACCCTCGTCGCTCACGGTGACCGCCGTTCCCGTCTCGTCGCTCGTCCCCGGCGCGGGTGCCGGGGTGATCTCGATGGTGACGGTTCCCTCGCCGTGGCGCACCGCGTTTTCCAGGAGGTTCCCGAGGACCTGGTCGACCTTGTCGGGGTCGGCCCACAGCTCGGGCAGCGGTCCGCGGGCCCGGACCCGGAAGCGTTCGGGGGCCTGACCGCCCGCGATGAGGGCCTGGACGTGGCGGGCGACGGCGGCGGCGATGTCGACGGGCTGGCGGCGCAGCTCCAGCCGGCCGGAGTCGATCCGGGAGATGTCGAGCAGCTCGGCGATGAGCCGGGTGACCCGGCCCGCGTCCGCGTCGACGGTCTCCAGCATCAGCCGCTTCTGGTCGTCGGTGAACCTCTCCCACTTGGCGAGCAGGGTGGCGGTGAACCCCTTCACCGAGGTGAGCGGGGAGCGGAGCTCGTGGGCGACCGTGGCGATCAGTTCGGCGTTGCTGCGCTCGCTGCGCCGGCGGGCCTCGGTCCCCCGCAGGCACACGACGACCCGGCGCACCGGCCCGGTCGGGTGCTCGCGGACGTAGCGGGCGGAGACCAGCACCTCGCGGACGCCGGGGAGCAGGAGGTTCCGCTCGGGCTGGCCGTTGCGGGTGGCGAGGCCGCCGTACGGGTCGGTCAGCGGCCACCAGCGCTTGCCCTTGAGGTCCTCCAGCGGGAGGACGGACTCCAGGGGGCGGCCGATCGCGTCGGCGCGGTCGGTGGCGGTGATGCGGGCGGCGGCGGCGTTGAAGCAGACGACGAGACCGTTCGCGTCGGCGACGACGAGACCGTCGGGAAGGTCGTCCGGATCGAGGCCCGCACCGAGGCCGTCCGGACCGGCCGCCGTGCCGTCCGGCTCCCCGTCCGCAGCGTGCGGCGCGGCGGTGTGCGCCGGTCGCGGCGCGCTCATGCCGACAGCCATCTTCCCGTATCCCACCTCTCGAACCGGTGCAGTGGGCCCCCGAGTTCGTCACCCTACTAGTCGTCGGCGAACCGGCGACACCCTGCGGGGGCGTGGAGGGGAGCGCACCGGCGGACAGGGCGCGGGATCGGCCGGAAACGTGCGCTGACGGGCCGCCGGGCCGGTGCGGCCCCCGGCGCGCCCCCTACACGCCGGGGGCGCGCCGGGGGCGCTGCGCGCGGGCGGAGGCGTAGAGGCAGACGGCGGCGGCGGTGGCGAGGTTGAGGCTCTCCGCCTTGCCGTGGATGGGGACGCGGACGACGGCGTCGGCCAGTGCGCGGGTCTCCTCGGGGAGCCCCCACGCCTCGTTGCCGAAGACCCAGGCGGTGGGGCCGCCCATGGTGCCGGCGTCCAGCTCGTCGTCCAGGTCGTCGGCCCCCGCGCCGTCGGCGGCGAGGATGCGCACCCCGGCGTCCCGCAGGCCCCGTACGGCCTGTTCGACGGGGACGCCGACCGCGACGGGCAGGTGGTAGAGCGACCCGGCCGATGCCCGTACGGACTTGGGGTTGTAGAGGTCGACCGAGGCGTCGGTGAGGATCACCGCGTCCGCGCCCGCCGCGTCCGCGCAGCGCAGGACCGTCCCGGCGTTTCCGGGGTCGCGCACGTGGGCCAGAACCGCCACCAGGGTGGGCTTCGCGGCGAGGATCTCCTGGAACGGGGTGTCCAGGAAGCGGCAGACGCCGATGAGGCCCTGGGGAGTGACCGTCTGGGAGATGTCGGCGAGGACCTCGGCGTCGGCCAGGTGGACCCGTGCGCCGGCCGTGCGGGCCGCCTCGACGATGTCGGCGTACCGGTCGGCGGCCTCGGCTGTGGCGAACAGCTCGATGAGGGTGGGCTGCCCGTCGCTGCCGCGGTGGACGGCGGCCTCGCGTACGGCCTGGGGCCCCTCGGCGATGAACCTGCGCTCCTTGCCGCGGAAGTTGCGGCGGGCCAGCCGGCGGGCGGCGGCGACACGGGGGGAACGCGGGGAGATCAGTTCGTGGGTGCCCATGGGCGGCGGCGAGCCTCTCTGCGTACGGCTGTGGCGGTGTGGGTGTCGTCGGCGGGGTGGGTCGGCGGGTCAACGCACCGGACCCGCAGGCGGCGTGCGTCTGCGGGTCCGGTTCACATACCTGGAAGGAGGTACCTGGATCAGGCGGCCTTCGGGGCGTTGACGTCGCTCGGGAGGGCCTTCTGGGCGACCTCGACGAGGGCGGCGAACGCGTTGGCGTCGTTGACCGCGAGCTCGGCCAGGATCTTGCGGTCCACCTCGATGTTGGCGGCCTTCAGACCCTGGATGAGGCGGTTGTACGTCATACCGTTCTGGCGGGCAGCGGCGTTGATGCGCTGGATCCACAGCTGACGGAAGTCGCCCTTGCGCTTCTTGCGGTCGTTGTAGTTGTAGACCAGGGAGTGGGTGACCTGCTCCTTGGCCTTGCGGTACAGGCGCGAACGCTGACCGCGGTAGCCGCTGGCGGCTTCGAGGATCGCCCGGCGCTTCTTGTGGGCGTTGACCGCCCGCTTGACGCGTGCCACTTGTTAACTCCTTGCAGCGGGGCCGTGGGTATCGGCACACGGCCCGGAAACGAATTGGTCCCGGTGTGATCGAGGTCGCGCCTCCGGAACGGTCCGGAGGCCGGGCCTCACTTGCCGAGAAGCTTCTTGATCTTCTTGGCGTCGGCCGGAGCCACGACGACCGTGCCGGTCAGCGAGCGGGTCTTCTTGGACGACTTGTGCTCGAGCAGGTGGCGCTTGCCGGCCCTCTCGCGGAGCACCTTGCCGGAGCCGGTGATCTTGAAGCGCTTGCTGGCACCGCTGTGCGTCTTGTTCTTCGGCATCGCGCCGTTCTCTCCTCGTCAGTGGCGCCCCTCACGGTGCGGGCACCGGACTGCAGGGGCGTCAGATCTCTATGGGGTTCCGGGGAGACCCTGGGGGCGCCTGGGTGGCAGCCCCCGAAGGTCACGCCTCGGAAGGTGTCTCGGCCGGAGCCTCGGCCGCCGCGGCCGGAGCCTCAGCGGTGTCACCCTCGGACGGTGCGTCGGTCGTGCCCTGACGCTCCGCCTTGCGGGCGGCCTGGGCCTCACGGGCTTCGGCCATGGCTTCGGTCTTCTTCTTGTGCGGGCCCAGAACCATGATCATGTTCCGGCCGTCCTGCTTCGGGTTGGACTCGATGAAGCCCAGGTCCTCGACGTCCGAAGCGAGACGCTGGAGCAGTCGGAAGCCCAGCTCGGGGCGGGACTGCTCACGACCACGGAACATGATCGTGATCTTGACCTTGTCGCCCTGCTTGAGGAACCGGACGACATGACCCTTCTTGGTGTCATAGTCGTGCGGGTCGATCTTCGGCCGGAGCTTCATCTCCTTGATGACCGTGTGCGCCTGGTTCTTGCGCGCCTCACGGGCCTTCATGGCCGACTCGTACTTGAACTTCCCGTAGTCCATGAGCTTGCACACGGGCGGACGGGCTGTCGCCGCCACCTCGACCAGGTCGAGGTCGTACTCCTGTGCGAGCTCCAGGGCCTTGGCAAGCGGAACAATCCCGACCTGCTCGCCACTGGGACCGACAAGTCGGACCTCGGGAACGCGAATCCGGTCGTTGATGCGGGGCTCGGCGCTGATGGATCCTCCTCGGTAGCACCACGCGACCGCCTGGCGGACAGCCGCGTAACGTCTTGTAACGTCAAGACCAACCGCGCCGGAATGCAAAAAATGCCCCGGACGGGACACAGGCGGGGCTCCAGGAACTACCGGAACACCGCCGCGGTCAACCGCGGGGCGCATCGGACGGCTCCATCGTCCGTACGGAACGATGGGGACCGTCTGACCGGTGACCCGCCGTCCGCGAGGACGGTCAGGTGGGAGATCGGAGCCTCCACTTGCGGGCCGGGCACACAGATGTCCGGCCGGTCGTTGTCTCAGGTTAACAGCCCGGTCGCGGCGGCGCTAATCGCGCGTCCGGCGCCCTGGCCGGGGGCTCCCGGGGGACGGGGCGTCCTCCTCCTGGCCGTATCGTGTGGGCATGAGCGACGCGACCCCCAGCAGTGAGAACCCCGGCTTCGACGACATGGCCCGCGACATCGCGGAGGTCCCCGCCGTCGAGGTCATCGTGACGGTCGCCGTCAATCTGATGAGCGCCGCCGCGGTGAAGCTCGGTCTCACGGAGGAAGGCGAGGACCACAAGGACCTCGACGAGGCCCGCAAGCTGGTCCACGCGCTGGCCGGGCTGCTGGACGCGAGCACCACGGAGATCAGCACCTTCCACGCCTCGCCGCTGCGCGACGGCCTGAAGTCCCTGCAGCTCGCCTTCCGCGAGGCGTCGCTGGTGCCGGACGAGCCGGGCCACGGCCCCGGCGAGAAGTACACGGGCCCGGTCTACGGCTAGGTTCTGTCCGGCGGATCATGTGACCTTCCGACTGGTCGCTCGTTGGTCCGGTCATGGGTCGGGGGGATTTGACGAATCGCGAGTGGTCGTTACTGGAACCGCATCTGCCACCTCTGGGTGGCCGGGGCGGTCGGTGGAACGACCACCGCACCGTGGTCAACGGGATGCTGTTCCGGGTCCGAACCGGTGTCCCGTGGCGTGACCTGCCGGAACGCTACGGCTCGTGGAAAACCGTTTACGAACGGCATCGCCGCTGGTCGGCGGACGGCACCTGGGACCGGATCCTGCATTCGGTCCAGGCCGACGCCGACCTGGCGGGGCGTGTCGACTGGTCGATGGTCGGCGTCGACTCGACGTCCTGCCGGGCCCATCAGCACGCGGCCGGCGCACGCAGGACCCGGCCGCGGGTCCCGAAAAAAGGACGACGCCCCGGCACCACCGCCCCGACGAGGGACTCGGACGGTCCCGGGGCGGCCTGACCTGCAAGATCCACCTCGCCGGCGAAGGCGGCTGCCGCCCCATGGCCCTCCTGCTCACGCCGGGACAGTGGGGCGACGCACCGCAGATGATCGAGGTCCTGGACCGGATCCGAGTTCCGCGGCCGCTTGGCGGAAGGCCCCGGACCCGGCCGGACCACGTCAGCGGCGACAAGGCATACAGTTCCCGCCGAAACCGCCGCTACCTGCGAAGACGCGACATCCGGCACACGATCCCAGAACCGAAGGACCAGCGGGCCAACCGCCGCCGCAGGGGCAGCAACGGGGGCAGGCCCGCCGGCTTCGACCCCGACCACTACCGGCGCCGCAACGAGGTCGAGCGGACCATCAACCGGCTCAAGAACTCCCGCGCGGTCGCCACCCGTTACGACAAGAGGGCCTACGTCTTCCACGGCACTGTCACCGCCGCAGCGATCCGACTCTGGCTCCGTCAGTGATCCGCCGGACAGAACCTAGCCGTTCCGCTTCCCCGTACGACCCGGCCGGAGCCGTTCACGCGTCGGCCGCCCCTTCCCCGTACGGACGGTCGCCTGCGCGCCCGCCGCACCTCCCCTGTACGCCACGGAGCCCGCCGTCCCCCCGTGGGACGGCGGGCTCCCGTGCGTGTGCGCCGGGGACCGTTCCTCAGACGGCGTCCTCGGCCTCCGGGGTCAGGACGTTGGGGCAGGGGTGGGTGAGCCGGTGGGCACAGGCGGCGATCGCCCCGCCGACGAGGGGCGCGAGGATGAACAGCCAGAGCTGGGTCAGGGCCGCGCCGCCCGCGAAGAGCGCCGGGCCGAAGCTGCGCGCCGGGTTGACCGAGGTGCCGGTCAGCGGGATGCCCACCAGGTGGATCGCGCCGAGCGCCAGGCCGATCGGCAGCCCGTCGAAGCCGACGACCGCCACTTTGTGCGTCACCGCGAGGACCACGTAGACGAGCAGGAACGTCAGCACCACCTCGGCGAGGAACGCGCCGCCGATGTTGATGCCGACGGCCGACCGGTCCTCGTAGCCGTTGGTGCCGAACTCCCCGCTGGTCTCCAGGCCCGGGATCTGGTGGGCCAGCAGGAACAGCAGGGCCGCGCCGACGATCGCGCCGAGGAACTGCGCCACCCAGCGCTCGACGGCCGACCGGATGCCGATCCGGCCCGCCACGTACATGCCCAGCGTCACCGCCGGGTTGACATGGCAGCCGGAGATCGGGCCGAGCGCGTAGGCGAGGGCGAGGAGGGTGAAACCGAACGTGAGGGCGATCCCCACCGTGCCGAGGTATTCGACGGCGACCACCGCGGACCCCACGGCGAAGAACACCAGCAGCAGAGTGCCGAGGAATTCGGACGCCACGATCCGCTTGTCCTCCGGCGCCACGATCCGCTTGTCCATGGAACCACCTCGCGAGTAGGCCGGTATGCCGGATTTCTCCGATGTACCGGTTCATTCTCACGGCGAGGGGCGCTTCGCGCGCGTCGGGCGGGGGCCGGTCCCTCCTCAGCGGGCGAAGAGGGGTTCCCCGGGGGTGGGCGTGCCGGGCGGGAGGAGAGCCAGGTCCAGGCCCTTCACCAGCCGGGCCCGCAGGACGTCGCTGGCCGCCAGGGCTCCGGCGACGCGGCGGGCCGCCTCGGCGGGCACCGCGTCCGGGGCGAGGACGAGCGCGAGGGTGCCGTCCGCGCTGCCGGGCCCGAGGTGGGCGCGGACGACAGCGGGGTCTGCTGCGACGATCTCCCGGACGGCCTCGGCGACGGCGGGGTCCTGGAGCGGGTCGATGCTGGTGCGGTTCTCCGCGAGGGCCAGGAGCGCCTGTCCGCTCAGCTCGAAGGCGACGGGCCCGGCGAGGTCGAGCACGACGGTGTCGGCCTTCTCGTGGGCGGCGGCCTGGAGTGCCTGGTGCAGCGGCACGGCGACGGGGCGCGCCTGCGGGTCCCAGAGCGCCAGCGAGTCGGTGGAGGTGAAGGCGGGGAGCGCACGCCGGCCGCCGGCGCTGAGGGTGGGCACGGCCATGTCACTGGTCTTCTCGCGCCGCAACCCCTTGTCGTCCACCTCGACCTCGCCGAGGACGGCGACGACGGGGACCAGGAGCCGGGCGTCGCGCAGGGCCGTGAGGACCGGGCCGACGGCACTCCGGTCCCGCGACCAGGCGTCCAGGGCGCTGGTCAGGGCGGGGGACGCCGAGCCGTCGTCGTCGGAGAAACCGGGGTCCGGAATGTTCTTGAGCTCCACGGGACGAGGGTAGTGCCTGACCGCCGGGGGGTCGCCCGCAGGTGCCGCGGAGGGCCGGAGCCACCGGAAGGGTGACGGATCGCGGGGCGGTGGGAGGCGGCCACCGGCGCGACGGTGCACCGGGCGGGCCCGGTCAGCGGCGGCCGGGGGTGGTGCGGCCGCGCCACAGGACGACGGCCACGGCCAGCAGCACCGCGCCGAGGCCGCCGGCGAGCGGGGCGACCCGGTCGGCCGTCACCTCGTCGGTACGGAACGGGGCCGGGCCCTCGCCGAAGTACCGCCCCTGTCGTCCCGCCGGGGCCGCCTTGGCGCCCGGGTCCTCCGGGCGCAGCCGGGCACCCGCCTCGATGGCCTCGGCCGGGTCGACGATGCCGTATCCGCGGGCGTCGTCACGGCCCCCGGCGGGAGCGTCACGGGCGGTGTCGGCGAGCAGCTTCTTGATCTGGGCCGGGCCGAGTCCGGGGTGGGCGGCACGGACCAGCGCGACCGCGCCGGAGACGAACGCGGCGGCTGCCGAGGTGCCCCACTCGATGTAGTAGTGCCCGTCCGGGTTGGCGACGACGATGTCGACGCCGGGGGCGCTGACGGTGGCGTACCAGCGGCGGGTGGAGAACGAGGCGTGCGTGCCGTACTCGTCGACCGCGGCCACCGCGATCACTCCGGGGTACGCGGCCGGGTAGGAGATCCGGTCGCCCTTCTCGCCGCCGTTGCCCGCCGACGCGACCACGGGGATGCCCTTGGCGAGCGCGTACTGGATGGCCGAGTCCTCGCCCGGATCGGGGTGGGCGGACTCGCTGTCGTCGCCGAGGGAGAGGTTGATGACGTCGGCGCCGTTGTCGGCCGCCCAGCGGATACCCCGTGCGAGGGCGGCGCCGCGGGACTTGCGGGCCTTGGCGCGGGCCGGGTCCTTGGACTCCAGGATGACCCGGACCGGCAGGATGCGGGCCTCGGGGGCGATGCCGAGGACACCGTCGGTGCGGCCGGGGCCGTTGCCGTGCCCGGCGATGATGCCGGCCATGGCGGTGCCGTGCAGGGCCCAGGAGGAGTCGCCGCGGGCCGCGCCGAAGCCGATGAGGTCCTTGCCGGGGAGCACCTGGCCCGCCAGGTCGGGATGGGCGTCGTCCACCCCGGTGTCCAGGACCGCGACGGTGACGCCCCGGCCACGGGTGGTCTGCCAGGCCCGGTCCGTGTGCAGGGCCTCCAGGGCCCACTGCTGGTCGCGGATGGCGTCCGCGTGGGCGGGGGCGGCGGGGGTGAGGGCGAGCACGGCGGCGGCGCAGACCGCGGCGAGGACGCGGTGGGGTCGTCGGGTCATCCGGGCTGCTCCGTGAGGTCGGCGACGGCTCTGCGCAGCCCGCGTTCCACCCGGTCCGCGACGCCCTTCGCCTCGTGGCCGAGCCCGGCCTGCGCGATGTCCGTCCCGGCGCCTTCGGCCATGGCGTCGGCCGCGGGCTGCGGATCGGCGACGGCGCGCCCGTCCGCGAAGCCGGAGACGGCGAGGACGACGACCGGGATCTCGGTGAGCGGGACGACCGTCCAGCTGGCCCGCTGCGCGGCGCCGAAGGAGGCGGCGGGGGTGCCCCGCGGGGCGTACGTACGGGGCATGAGGTCCTTGCGCGCGCCGAGCTTCTGTTCGGTGAACCGGGTGCGCAGGGCCCGCATGGCGGGGGCGTCGGCCTCGGCGAAGACCAGGCCGACGGTGGTCACGGCGGAACGGGTGGCGTCGGTGTAGGTGGCGCGCACCAGCCGTTCGCAGCCGACGGACCGGAGGGTGGTGAGGAGCAGCGGGTCGAGACCGTCGTCGCAGGTGGAGTCGGGGGCGACGGCGACGCGGGTCCAGCTGCGGTGGGTACCGCCGGGGCCGGCGCCCTTGCCCTGCAGGGTGCGCGGGAACAGTGTGTCGACGGGAACGCTGTGCCAGGCGGTGCGGGTGGCCGTGTAGGGGGTCTCGGCGGTCTCGGCCGAGGAGTCCCCGGTCAGCCAGGCTCCGGTGGCGGCCCCGCCGATCAGCCCGAGGCCGAGCACGACGCAGGCGGCGGCCGCGACGGTACGCCATCGTTGCCGGGGCCGGACGGGCCGCAGCCGGGTGGTGGTCTCGGCGGGGGTCTCCGGGAAGCCGAGGCGGAGCGGGGGCGGGTAGCCGCCCGGAGGCTGCGGAACCGCTCCCGGCACGGGCGTCGGAGCGGCGGGGCCGCCCCGCGTGAGCGGGGGCGGGGTGGGGGGCGCGCCGGGGGGCGTCGGGCTGACGGAGGGCGGGGCGGGATGTGCCGGACTCGTGGGCCGCGCCGGGCCGCCGCCGGGAGGCGGGGTGGACGGTGCCCGCGGTGCCGGCGGGGCGGAAGCGGACGGTGCGGTCCGGGGAACGGGGGGCGGCGGTGCGGCCGGTGGGGCGGGAGGAGGCGGTGCGGCGGCCGGGAGGGCGGGCCTCGTGAGGTCGGACTTCCGGGCCGTTGCCGCCGAGGCCGGAGGCGTCGCTGCCTGGGTCACCGGCGGCGCGGGCTTCGCGGCCGGGTGGGCGGGGGCCGGGGGCACGGGTGTCGCCGGGGCCGAAGGCGGCGTCGGAGGGGCGGCCGGGCGGGGCGGCACAGGAGGGCGCTGCGCTTCGGTACTCATCCGGCCCCCTGCGTACACATCCTCGTACCGACCACGGATCACCGCCGCTGACAGGCCCGTTGGTGTTCGTGTGCACGTCACTCTACGGGCTGCGGGCCGGCGGCGGGGAACGGGACGTCCAGGTCGGCGGCGGATCTGTCCCGATCGTCCCCCTACCCAGCCGTAGCGGCTCTCTGGCAAGCTGCGGCCATGACTGCCCGTGCCGCTGACCGGACCCGCTACAACCGGGCCACCGCCCATCTCGACGCCCCGATCGCGATCGTCGACCTGGAGGCGTTCGACACCAACGCCGACGATCTGGTGCGACGGGCGGCCGGAAAGCCACTCCGGGTCGCCAGCAAGTCGGTACGGTGCCGGACCCTGCTGGAGCGGGTGCTCGCGCGGCCCGGTTTCTCCGGGATCATGTCGTTCACGCTGGCGGAGTCGCTGTGGCTGGCGCGCGCCGGGTTCGACGACGTCCTCCTCGCCTACCCCTCGGCCGACCGCGCCGCCTTCGCCGAGCTGGCCGCCGACCCGAAGCTGGCCGCCGCCGTGACGGTGATGGTCGACGACCACGCCCAGCTGGAGCTGATGGACGCGTCCCGTGCGGGCGGGCAGGAGGAGATCCGGGTCTGCCTGGAGCTGGACACCTCGCTGCGGATGCTGGGTGGGCGGGTGCGGATCGGGGCGCTGCGCTCCCCCCTGCGCTCCCCCGCGCACCTCGCGGAGCTGGCCCGCTCGGTGGACCGGCGGCCGGGCTTCCGGCTGGTGGGACTGATGGCGTACGAGGGGCATGTCGCCGGGGTCGGGGACGCCGTTGCCGGGCGTCCGCTGCGGTCGCGGGCGATCCGGCTGATGCAGGCGGCCGCCCTCAAGGAGCTGGCGGCGCGCCGGGCCGAGGTGGTGCGGGCGGTCCGGGCCGTCGTGCCGGACCTGGAGTTCGTCAACGGCGGGGGTACGGGCAGCGTGCAGCACACGGCGGCCGAGGACGCGGTCACGGAGATCGCCGCCGGTTCGGGGCTGTACGTGCCCCGGCTGTTCGACAACTACACGTCGTTCACCGGCCGCCCGGCGGCCCTGTTCGCCCAGCCCGTGGTGCGCCGGCCCGGCGTGGGCGTGGTGACGGTGCTCGGCGGCGGTTACCCGGCCTCCGGTGCGGCCGGGGCGGACCGCTCGCCGGTGCCGTATCTGCCGGAGGGGCTGCGCTACGACCCGCAGGAGGGCGCGGGAGAGGTGCAGACGCCGCTGCTGGGCTCCCCCGCCGACGATCTGCTGATCGGTGACAAGGTGTGGTTCCGGCACGCCAAGGCCGGGGAGCTGTGCGAGCGCTTCGACGCGCTCCAGCTGATCGAGGGCGACCGGATCACGGCGACCGTCCCGACGTACCGGGGCGAGGGGCGGACCTTCCTCTGACGCCTGCCTCCGCTTCCTGTGTCCGCCGGACGCCTGCCTCCGATCCCCGCCTCCGCCGGACGCCTGCCTCCGACCGCGGCCCGAGGCAGGCGCGGGGTCACGGGCCGATGGACGCGCCGACTCCCCCGCCCGTCGCGCTGTCCCCCAGCGGGCGGATGCCGCGGGTGATCGTGTCCATCAGGGAGAGCGGCAGCTCGGCCACGCCCGCGTCGAAGGCGAACCGGACGATCACCGGGGTCTCGGAGCCCACCGAGGACGGGAAGGCGAGGGACTGCACGTATCCTCCGGGCCCCTTGCCGGTGGTGACCTGCCAGCGCACCAGGTAGCCGGTGCGGCCGGCGACGGTCAGTTCGCGGCCTTCGAGGACCTGGTGGGACCGGATGCCGCCGTGGAGACGACGGCCGAGGCCGTCCTCGCCGTAGGCCTTGTCCGCCGCGGTGGCGATGTCCGCCTCGGCCAGGGCCTTGGGGGCGGTCTCGGCGCTCCGGGCGGTGTGGGTGGTGACCGTGCCGTGGTAGCAGAACGAGGAGCCGCCGGGGCAGTCGTAGGACTGCTCCGTGCGGATGGTGGGGACGCCCCGGGTGCCGTACTCCGGTTTCTCCCAGCCCTCGGGGACCGGCAGGGTGACCCCGTTGAGCTGGTCCACGAGGATGGACGGGTCCGCGTCCGGTTCGGGCTGGGCCGATGTCGTGGCGGTGGCCGTGGGGGCGGGGGCGGGGGCCGAGCCGGTCGTCGTCGGGGTCACCGTCGTACCGCCCTCGTCACGGCCCAGCAGGATCACCCCGGTGACGGCCGCGCCCAGGACCAGCATTCCGGAGAGCGTGATCGCCAGGATCCTGATCCGGTTGCCTCCCCCGGAGCCGTCGTGGGGACCGCGCCGGCGCGGGAGCGGAAGCGACGGCGGACCGAACTCCACCGCCGGTGCGGCAGGCCGGGGTGCCGCCACGGGGGCGGCGGCGAGCGGGCGGGTGTGCGCGGTCCAGGCCGTGCCGTCCCACCAGCGCTCCAGGCCGGGTGCGCCCGTGTCCGGATACCAGCCGGGCGGCGTCGCGTAATTCATGTGCCCACCTTAGAGTCCGGCTTCGACACGGCCGCGGGGGTCGGCGGAGTTCCCGGCGCCCGGAGCCTCCGCGCCATCAGCCCTCGCGGCCGGTCAGGGACAGCAGGTCGCGGGCGGGGCCGGTGGGGCGGTGGCCGCCCGGCCAGACGGCGCGCAGCTGGCGGCGCAGCCGTACGCCTGCGATCGGGACCTTCACGAGGCGGCGGGCCGACAGTTCCTCGCCCAGGGCCAGTTCGCTCAGGACGCAGGGGCCGGCGCCGCTCTCCGCCGTGCCCTTGACCGCCGTGGTGGAGGAGAGCTCCAGCAGCGGTGGGGCCAGTCCGCCGTGCACGGCGAGCGCGGCGTCCAGGACCTGGCGGGTGCCGGAGCCGTGTTCGCGCAGGATCAGCGGGGTGGCGGCGAGTTCGGCGGGGAGCAGCGGGGTGCGGCGGCGGGCCCAGGGGTGGCCGGGGGCGACCACGACGACGAGGCGGTCGTGGGCGATGACCGTGCCGTCGAGCCCCTCCGGTATGGACAGCCCTTCGACGAAGCCGAGGTCGGCCTCGCCGGTGACCAGGCGGCGGGCGACGGCCGAGGAGTTGCCGACGAGGAGCGAGACGGCGGTGTCGGGGCGCTGCCCGCGCAGGGCGATCAGCCAGCCCGGCAGCAGGTACTCGGCGATCGTCATGCTGGCGGCGACCCGCAGCCGGGAATCGCGGCGGTCGCGCAGCGCCTGCGCGCCCGCGTCGAAGGCCTCCGCCGCCTCCACGACCCTGCGGGCCCAGTCGGTGACGAGCGCGCCCGCTGCCGTGAGCCGGGAGCCGCGCGGGGAGCGGTCCAGCAGGGCGACGCCGAGCTGCCGTTCCATGGACCGGACGCGGCTGGAGGCGGCGGGCTGGGTGATGCCGACGTCGCGGGCGGCCCGCCCGAGGCTGCCGTGGCGTGCGACGGCGATGAGCAACTCCAGCGCCCCGAGGTCGGGGACCCGGTGGGCGATGGGGATGCGGGGTACCTCTGCGTCGTCACCGGTCATAACGTCAGCTTATGACCTCATAGAGACGGAGTCCCTGGCAGGACCGGAGCCCGTACGCGAAGAATCGTGGCATGGCCATCTTTCCGCGGACCGGCGCCGCCGTGCCACCGCCCCCGCTCCCCCCTCCGCCCGGCCGGGCGGAGGCCCGTTCGGGGCAGGCCCTTGCGGTGGAGGTCCGCCCTGTAGAGGCTCCCGGCCCTGTAGAGGCTCCCGGCGGACCCGTGCGGGTGCCGGTCCTGCGGCACATCGGACCGAACTGGTACGCGTCCGTCATGGGCACCGCGATCGTCGCGTCCGCCGGGGCGGGGCTCCCGGTGGACGTTCCAGGGCTGCGCGTGGCCTGCGTTCTCGTGTGGGCGCTCTCGGCCGTGCTGCTGCTGTCGGTCCTCGCCGCGCGGGCCGGGCACTGGCTCTGCCACCGGGACCAGGCGCGCGCCCATCTGCTGGACCCGGCGATCGCCCCGTTCTACGGCTGCCTGTCGATGGCGCTGACGGCGGTCGGCGGAGCCACCCTGACGGTCGGCGCGGACGTGGTGGGCGCGCGGGCGGCGCTCGCGGCCGACGTGGTGCTGTTCGCCGCGGGCACGGCGATCGGGCTGGTGGCCGCGGTCGTGGTGCCCTACCTGCTGGTCGTACGCCACCGGCCCGCGCCCGGCACCGCGTCGCCGGTCTGGCTGCTGCCTCTGGTCGCCCCGATGGTGTCGGCCACGCAGGGCGCCCTGCTGGTGCCCCACCTGTCCTCCGGGCAGGGACGCGAGGCCCTGCTGCTGGCCTGCTACGCGATGTTCGGCATGTCGTCGCTGGCCACGCTGGTGGTGCTTCCGCTGGTCTTCTCCCGGCTGGTCCACCACGGCCCGCTGCCCCTCGCGCTGACGCCGACGCTCTTCCTGGTCCTGGGGCCGCTGGGCCAGTCGACGACCGCCGTGAACCAGTTGGCGGACGTCGCGCCGGGGGCGGTCGGGGACCCGTACGCCTCCGCGTTCGGCGCGTTCGCCGTGCTCCACGGGGTGCCGGTGACGGGCTTCGCGCTGCTGTGGCTGGCCCTGGCGGCCGCGATGGTGGTGCGGGCCGCACGGAACGGGATGGGGTTCACGATGACGTGGTGGGCGTTCACCTTCCCCGTCGGTACGTGCGTCACGGGGGCGTCCGGTCTGGCACGGCACACCGGCCTGGACGCGCTGACCTGGCTGGCGGTGGCGCTGTACATGTTCCTGGTCGCGGCGTGGGCGGTGGCCGGGACGCGGACCGTGCGCGGGGTGGTCGGCGGAGCGCTGACGGCAGCACCCGTGCCGCCTCGGCCGGCGACGGCCCGTACCACGTGAGCAACCGCCCGTCGACGAGTGCGGCGGGCAGGGCGGGGAACGCCTCGGGCCCGTCGTCGGCGTCGAACCGGTAGGGCTCGGCGGGCAGCACGATCAGTTCGGCCCCGGAGCCGTTCAGCTCGGCGAGCGGGACGCGCGGGTAGCGCTCGGGGTGGTCGGCGTAGACGTTGCGGACGCCGAGACGGGTGCGGAGGTCCCCGGCGAAGGTGTCGCGGCCGAGCACCGTCCAGTGCCTGCGCCAGACCGGTACGGCGGCGGGGCGCGGACTACCGGAGGGCGCGGGGAGGGCGGCCCAGGCGGCCTCGGCCTCGTCCAGCCAGCGGGGCCGGGCGAGCCCGCAGCCGTCCACGAGGACGCGGTGCAGTTCGGTGAACGCCTGGTCCAGGGTGCGGACCTCGGTGACCAGGACATCGAGTCCGGCGGCCCTCAGCGCGTCGAGGTCGGGGGCGCGGTTCCGGCGGGGGCCTCCGCAGGGGGCGGGCCCGCGCCGTACCGTCTCAGCGGCGCGAGTCGAACGTGGCGTCGATGTGTTCGGCCACCGCGACGACCAGGAGCCGGGTGCCGGGCACGGTGGCGCGCCAGCGGTGGCGGACCCCGCCGGAGAGGAACAGGCTGTCGCCGTGCTCCAGCCGGTGCACCTGGCCCTCGGCCTCGATGTCGACGGCGCCCTCGACGACGTACATCAGCTCGTCGTTGCGGTGCTGGAACTCGCGGCCGAGGTCCGGTTCGCCGGAGAACTCCAGGGCGCTGAGCTGGTGCCGGCCGCGCACCAGCCGGCGGACGCCCTCGCCCTCCCCGGCCCGGACGACGTCCACGGCGCGGGCGGAGTCGGCGGCGGCGTGGAGCTTCTCGGTGGTGGTCTCCAGCGCTTCGGCGACCCGGTCGAGGGATCGGGCGCTGGGACGGGCGCGCTCGTTCTCGATCTGGCTGAGAAAGGGCACGGAGAGGCCGCTGCGCTCGGCGACCGCGGCCAGCGTGAGGCCCAGGGTTCTGCGCCGTCGGCGGACGGCGGCGCCTACCCGCGGTGTGTCCTTGTCGTCCATGTCCCGAGCTCCCTCCCACCCCCGCCATCCTCGCGGTTGCCAGCACCTTACGCACATGGTCGCGCACGACGTCCGGTGAACGCCCCCGGACAGCCGGAAGGGGCGGCCCCGCCCGAAGGCGGGTGCCACCCCGTGCGACCCGGGTCTTCGTACCCGTGGCGCCCTACTGGGGCGCCATGGCGTCCGCCACGCCCGGATGGTCCCCGAGCCAGGTGCGGACGGCCTCCTGCTCCTTGCCGGAACCGGTCTTCTGGATCTCGGCTTCGAGGCTGGTGAGCTGGTCCTCGGTCAGCTCGAAGCTCTTGAGCCACCGGGCGACCTCGGGGTTCTCCTTCGAGAAGCCCTTGCGTGCCAGGGTGTGGATGCCGTCGCCCTTGCCCCAGAGGTTCTTGGGGTCCTCGAGCTTGGTGAGGTCGTACTGGTTGTACGCCCAGTGCGGCGACCAGAGCGGAACGACGATCGGTTCCTTCTTGGCGTACGCGCGCTTCAGCTCGGCCAGCATCGACGGCGTGGAGCCGTCGATGAGCTTGTACTCCTCGTCGAGGCCGTAGCCCGGCAGGAGCTTGTCCTTGAGCAGGCCCATCTCACCGGCGCTCGGCTCGATGCCGACGATCCGGCCCTTGAACGCGGAGGCCCGGCCCTTCAGGTCCTCCATGGACCGGACGTCCTTCATGTACGCCGGGACGGCCAACTCCAGCGAGGTGGGTCCGTACCACGAGCCCAGGTCCTCCAGGCGGTCCCGGTACTTCTTCCAGTAGCTGGCGTGGGTGACGGGCAGCCAGGAGTCGGTCTGGAAGTCGATCTGGCCGTTGGCCATGCCGGTGTACAGCGCGCCCGCCTCGTACTGCTGGACGTCGACCTCGAAGCCGCGCCGCTCCAGCATCTCCTTCCAGAGGAAGGTGGAGGCGATGCCCTCGTCCCACGGGATGTAGCCGATGGAGATCTTCCTGCCGTCACCGGTCTTCGCGTCCTCACCGGCGGCGGTGGAGTCCTTGGAGCCGCCGAGGAAGCTCATGCCGCCGGCCACGAGGGCGAGGGCGACGACGGCGGCGACCGCGGCCACGGGCTGCGGGCGGTAGGTCCAGATCTTCCAGCCCTCGGCAGCCGCGCGGGTCTTGGCGACCGCGCGGCGGCCGAGCGGGGAGACCACGGTGCCGAGCGCACCGGTCATCCGGTCCAGGTACATGGCGAGGATGACGATGGAGATGCCCGCCTCGAAGCCGAGGCCGACGTCGACGTTGCCGATGGCGCGGTAGACGGAGCCGCCGAGGCCGCCGCCGCCCACCATGCCCGCGATGACGACCATGGAGAGGCCGAGCATGATGACCTGGTTGATTCCGGCCATGATCGTGGGCAGGGCGAGAGGCAGCTGGACGCGCAGCAGGGTGTTGCGCGAGGTGGTGCCGAACGCCTCGGCGGCCTCGACGAGTTCGCCGTCGACCTGGCGGATGCCGAGTTCGGTCATCCGGACGCCGGGGGGCAGGGCGAAGATGATCGTGGCGATGATGCCGGGGACCACGCCGACGCCGAAGAAGATGACGCCGGGGATCAGGTAGACCATGGCGGGCATGGTCTGCATGAAGTCCAGCACCGGCCGGATCACGGCGCTGACGGCCTTGGAGCGGGAGGCCCAGATGCCGAGCGGTACGGCGATGACCAGGGTGACGAGGGTCGCCACGAGCACCAGCGTGAGGGTGTCCATCGCCTCGTCCCACAGCTCGACGGAGTCGATGAGGGCGAATCCGGCGAACGTGAACAGGGCCGCGGGCAGGCCGCGCAGCCACCAGGCGATGACGGCGACGATGCCCGCGAAGATCAGCGGCGCGGGGGCGGACAGGACGGCGGCCATGCCGTCGAACATGCCGCTGACGAGGGAGCTGATGGCGTCGAAGAGCCAGGCGAGGTGGGTCTGCAGCCAGTCGACCGCGGAGTCGATCCACTCACCGAGGGGGAGCCTAAACACCGGCCACCTTCTTCAGGCCGGCCGCCGCCGCGGTCGTGCCGGTCCGCGGCGCCTCCGCCGGGGTCATGGGCTCGCCGAGGACGGCGAGCAGCCGGGAGCCGGGGACGACGCCGACGAGCTTGCCCTTGGCGTCGGTCACGGCAACCGGGTTCCCGCTCTGCGCGCAGGGTGTGAACAGGTCGATGATCGGCGTGGACTCCGGGACCGCGGCGGGGGCCGCGGCGAGGACGTCCTGCGGGGTGCGCAGCTCCGTGCCGTCCGCCGCCCTGGTGCCCATGACGGTGTGCGGCTCGGCCATGATCGCGCTCGCGGTGAGCACCCGCGAGCGGTCGACGTCCCGGGTGAAGGAGGCGACGTAGTCGTTGGCCGGGGTGACGAGGATGTCCTCGGCGGTACCGAGCTGGACGATCTCGCCGTCGCGCATCACGGCGATGCGGTCGCCGAGGCGCATGGCCTCGTTGAGGTCGTGGGTGATGAAGACGATGGTCTTCTTCAGGCGCTTCTGGAGCTCCAGGAGCTGGTCCTGCATGTCGCGGCGGATCAGCGGGTCGAGCGCGCTGAAGGACTCGTCCATGAGCAGCAGGTCGGCGTCAGTGGCCAGGGCGCGGGCGAGACCCACGCGCTGCTGCATGCCGCCGGACAGTTCGTCGGGCCAGGAGCTCTCCCAGCCTTCGAGGCCGGTGAGCCGCAGCGCCTCGGCGGCGCGCACCTCGCGCTCCTCGCGCGGGACGCCCTGGACCTCCAGGCCGTACGCGGCGTTCTCCAGGACGCTCCGGTGGGGGAAGAGCGCGAAGTGCTGGAACACCATGCTGATCCTGGTGGAGCGGACGTGCCGCAGGTCGCGGGGGCTCAGGGCGGTCAGGTCCTGACCGTCGAAGAGGACCCGGCCCGCCGTGGGCTCCAGCAGGCCGTTGAGCATCCGCAGCAGGGTGGACTTGCCGGAGCCGGACAACCCCATGACGACGAAGATCTGCCCCGGCTCCACGGTGAACGACGCGTCGATCACCGCTGCCGTCGTTCCGTCGGCGCGCAGCTCGTCGCGGCCGGAGCCGCTTTCGAGCTTCCGCACGGCTTCATCGGGTCGTCTGCCGAACACTTTGTACAAGTGCTCGGCTTGCAGCCTGGACACATACACCTCACGCGTTGAACCGAAAAACGGTCTGCCACCCCCCTCCGGCAGACCGTGGAGCGATGCGGATTCCGTCCGCGTGGCACATGCGCCGGTGGGAAATGCGACGTGGTTCGCTCCGATGGCGCGGCTGCCCGCACTTACACGGCTCAAACAGGACAGTGACCCAGCTCACCCATCGGCCACGAAGCGGTGGTAAGCGGTTACCGAACGCGACTGTCGGCGGGGTGCGGCATGATCGGGGCCGTGACGCGACGCCTGATGCTCCTCGATACCGCCTCCCTGTACTTCCGCGCCTACTTCGGGGTGCCCGACTCGGTGCGCGCGCCGGACGGGACGCCGGTGAACGCCGTGCGCGGCCTCCTCGACTTCATCGGCCGGCTGGTGCAGGACCACCGGCCGGACGACCTGGTCGCCTGCTGGGACAACGACTGGCGCCCCCAGTGGCGGGTCGACCTGATTCCGACGTACAAGGCGCACCGGGTCGCCGAGGAGACGCCCGCCGGACAGACGGACGAGGAGGAGGTCCCCGACACGCTCTCCCCTCAGGTCCCGATCATCGAGGACGTGCTGGCGGCCTTCGGGATCGCCCGGATCGGCGCCACCCCGTACGAGGCGGACGACGTCATCGGCACCCTCACGGCGCGGGCGACCGGGCCGGTGGACATCGTCACCGGCGACCGCGACCTGTACCAGCTGGTCGACGACGCCCGGCAGGTGCGCGTGCTCTACCCGCTCAAGGGCGTGGGCACCCTCCAGACGACCGACGAGGCGTGGCTGCGCGCGAAGTACGGCGTGGACGGCGCGGGGTACGTGGATCTGGCGCTCCTGCGCGGCGACCCGAGCGACGGCCTGCCGGGCGTTCCCGGCATCGGCGAGAAGACGGCGGCGAAGCTGCTGGACGCGTACGGCGACCTCGACGGGATCATGGCGGCGGTGGACGATCCGAAGGCGAAGCTGACGCCGTCGCAGCGCAAGCGCCTGGACGAGTCGCGCGCCTACGTGGCCGTCGCGCCGAAGGTGGTCCGGGTGGCCGACGACGTCCCGCTGCCCGATTTCGACCCGGCGCTGCCGCACGAGCCGCACGATCCGGCCGCTCTGGAGGCGCTGGCGGAGCAGTGGGGGCTGGGCGGGGCGGTATCGCGGCTCCTGACCGCCCTTCAGCGGTGAGCTCCGAGGTGCTAGCTTAGGTTTACCTAAGTAATCGAACCAGGGAGCATCTCGTGGCAGAGCGGCCGGCCCGGCAGGGACCCAAGGCCCGGGGGGCGCAGGTCGTGCGCACCGAGCAGATCACCCCGCACATGGTGCGGGTGGTGCTCGGCGGCGAGGGTCTCGCCGACTTCGCCCTCTCCGGTTTCACCGACCATTACATCAAGCTGTGCTTCGCACCGGAGGGCGCGGACTACGCCCACCCGTTCGACATGGCCGCGATCCGGGAGAGCAACCCGCGCGAGCTGTGGCCCACCACGCGGACGTACACGGTGCGTTCATGGGACCCGGCCGCCCGTGAGATGGCCGTCGACTTCGTCGTGCACGGTGACGAGGGCCTCGCGGGGCCGTGGGCTCAGCGGGCGCGGGTGGGCGAGCAGGTGACCTTCCTCGGTCCCGGCGGTGGTTACGGGCCGGACGCGTCGGCGGACTGGCACCTGCTGGCCGGCGACGAGAGCGCGCTGCCGGCGATCGCGGCGGCGCTGGAGCAGATGCCCGCGGGCGCGCTGGTGCATGCCTTCGTCGAGGTGGCGGACGCCTCGGAGGAGCAGAAGATCGTGACGCCGGACGGGGTGGCCGTGAGCTGGCTGCACCGAGGCGGCCGCCCCGTCGGCGAGCTGCTGACGGCCGCCGTGAAGGGGCTGGACTTCCCCGGGGGCCGTGTCCAGGCGTTCGTGCACGGGGAGGCGGGCTTCGTGAAGGAGATCCGCCGCCACCTGCGGGTGGAGCGGCAGATCCCGCTGGCCCAGTTGTCGATCTCCGGCTACTGGCGTCTCGGCCAGAACGACGACGCCTGGCGCGCCGTCAAGCGCGAGTGGAACGAGCAGGTGGAGCGCGAGCAGGAGAGCGGCACGGGCGCCGCGTAGCACTTGCCCGCCGACCTGCCCGGCTCGGCACCCCGGACCCCGTCCGCCGCACCTCGCGGCGGGCGGGGTCCGCGCGTGGGAACGTGTCCGGGCGCCCCTCCGGTCGGGCGGCGTGGCGCACCGTCCGGCGGACCGGGCGCGCGTCCGCGCGCCCGGTCCGGAAAGATCGCGGAATCCGACCAATCCGTACGGCCGCCGGCTCCGAACCACTGCCGGAAGCCACGATGGTCCCAGGGAGGAAACCCGCGTGAAGGAAGCCGTACACATCAGTGGGGTGCCCTCGCCGGGTCCCGATCTCCAGGAACTCCTGGGGCGGGTCGCGCGGGGCGACCCGGAGGCGTTCGGCGCGGTGTACGACGCGGTGAGCGGGCCCGTGCTCGGCCTCGTGCGCAGTGTGCTCCGCGATCCGGCCCAGTCGGAGGAGGTGGCGCAGGAGGTGCTGGTGGAGGTGTGGCGCACCGCACCGCGCTATCAGCCCGCGCGGGGCAGCGCGATGAACTGGGTGCTCACACTGGCCCACCACCGGGCCGTCGACCGGGTCCGTTCGGCCGAGGCGGCCGCGGCACGGGAGCACAAGGCCGCGCTGCTGGAGCGGACGCCCGCCTTCGACGAGGTGTCCGAGCAGGTCGAGACCCGGCTGGAGAGAGAACAGGTACGGCGCTGCCTGCGCACCCTGTCCGAGTTGCAGCGGGAGTCGGTGACGCTCGCCTACTACCGGGGCCTGACCTACCGTGAGGTCTCCGAACTCCTCTCCGTGCCGTTGGGAACCATCAAGACACGGCTCCGCGACGGACTCATCCGGCTGCGGGACTGCCTGGGGGTGAGCGCATGAACACGGCCGAACTGCACACGCTGACCGGGGCCTACGCCCTGCACGCGCTGCCGGACTCCGAACTGCTGGCGTTCGAACGCCATCTGGCGGACTGCGAGGCGTGCACGCAGGAGGTACGGGAGTTGTCGGCCACCGCCGCCCGGCTCGGCCTCGCCGTCGCCGGGACCCCGTCGCCCGAGCTGCGCGGACGGGTGCTCCGGGAGATCAGGACCGTACGCCAGGAGGCGCCGGCGCGCGGCAGGCCGGAACGGTCCGGCGGGGGCGGGCGCACCGGACGGTGGTACGCCTACGCGCTCGCCGCCTGTGTCGCGGCGGCCGCCGCGTTCGGCGGGGTCGCGGTCTGGCAGAACCAGGTGGCGCAGGACGCCCGGCGGGAGGCGGACCGGGCACAGCGGCAGAACGAGGCGCTGGCCCGCGTGCTCTCCGCCCCGGACGCGAAGACGTCGTCGGGCGAACTGACCGGCGGCGCGCACGGCACCGTCGTGGTCTCGCGGGGCCTCGATCGGGCGGTGTTCCTGGCGTCGGGCATGGAAAGGCCGCCGAGCGGCAAGGTCTACCAGCTCTGGTTCAACGACGCCGGCACCATGCGTTCGGCCGGTCTGATGGACCCGAAGGCGAGCGACGACGCCATCCTGCTGGACGGGCCGGTGGACCGGGCGTCCGGGATGGGCATCACCGTCGAACCCGCCGGGGGGTCCGCCGAGCCGACCTCGTCGCCGGTGGCGCTGATGGACTTCCCGACCGCCTGACCGCTCGACCACGTAACAACACAAGGGAGCCGGTGTTCCATGAGTGTCGCGGTGGTGCTGTTCACCTCCGATCTGCGTCTGCACGACAACCCGGTGCTGTGTGCCGCCCTGCGGGACGCCGACGAGGTCGTCCCGCTGTTCGTCCGGGACGACGCCGTCCACCGCGCCGGATTCGACGCGCCCAACCGGCTGGCGTTCCTGGCCGACTGCCTGGCGGACCTGGACGCCGGACTCCGGGAGCGGGGCGGCAGGCTGATCGTCCGCCGAGGCGACAGCGCCCGTGAGGTGAGGCGGGTCGTCGAGCGGACCGGGGCCGCGTCCGTGCACATCGCCGCCGGGGTCAGCGGGTACGCGTCACGACGCGAGGAGCGCGTCCGGGAGGCCCTGGAGGGCACCGGCTGCGACCTGCGCGTCCATGACGCGGTGATCACCGCGCTCGCACCGGGCCGGGTGGTCCCGTCGGGCGGCAAGGACCACTTCGCGGTGTTCACCCCGTACTTCCGCCGCTGGGAGGCGGAGGGAGTACGGGGCACCCTGGCCGCTCCCCGCACGGTCCGGGTGCCGGACGGCGTGTCCGGTGACGCGCTGCCGGACCGGGACGCGCTCAAGGGTCTCTCCCCCGGTCTGGCCCGAGGCGGCGAGACCGCGGGCCGCGAGCTGGTGACGTCCTGGGTGAACGGGCCGATGGCCGACTACGAGGACGGCCACGACGACCTGGCGGGCGACGCGACCTCCCGGCTCTCCCCCCACCTGCACTTCGGTACGGTCTCCGCCGCCGAACTGGCCGCCCGCGCACGGGAGAAGGGCGGCCCCGGCGGCGAGGCATTCGTCCGGCAGCTGGCCTGGCGCGACTTCCACCACCAGGTCCTCGCGGCCCGCCCGGACGCCTCCTGGTCCGACTACCGGCCGCGTCACGACCGCTGGCGCTCCGACCCGGACGAGATCGACGCCTGGAAGTCCGGGCGGACGGGCTACCCGCCGGTGGACGCGGCGATGCGGCAGCTCGCGCACGAGGGCTGGATGCACAACCGGGCCCGGATGCTGGCGGCGAGCTTCCTCACCAAGACGCTGTACGTGGACTGGCGGGTGGGCGCCCGGCACTTCCTGGACCTGCTGGTCGACGGAGATCTGGCGAACAATCAGCTCAACTGGCAGTGGGTGGCGGGCACCGGCACGGACACCCGCCCCAACCGGGTGCTCAACCCGGTGATCCAGGGCAAGCGCTTCGACCCCCGCGGCGAGTACGTACGGCGGTGGGTCCCGGAGCTGGCGGAGCTGGAGGGGGCCGCGGTCCACGAGCCCTGGAAGGCGGAGGGGCTGGACCGGGCGGGCCTCGACTACCCCGACCCGCTGGTGGACCTGGCCGAGGCGCGGGCCCGCTTCGAACGCGCCCGCGGCCTGGACTGACCGTACGGCACCGGTGAAGGGGCCCGTTCCACGGCCGGCCGTGGAACGGGCCCCTTCGGTGTGCGCGGCTCCGGCGCCCTGGTCGCCGTGCTCAGCTCCGGCGGGGCGGCCGGGGGAAGAAGCCGCTCGTCCGGGCGCGGTACGCGGCGAATCCGGGCCGGTGCGCCATGTGGCGCTCCAGCAGGGCCGCCCCGCTGCCCTTGGTGAGCAGGAAGCTCATCACCAGCGGGGCGACGACGGTCGCGGCCGCGGCGGCGGGCGACTGGCAGACGAAGAGGAAGAGGCCCCACCAGACGCAGAAGTCCCCGAAGTAGTTCGGATGGCGGGTCCAGGACCACAGCCCCCGGTCCATGATCTTCCCCTGGTTCGCGGGGTCGGCCTTGAACCGGGCGAGCTGGGCGTCCCCGATCGCCTCGAAGGCGAGCCCGACCGCCCACAGCAGCGCCCCCGCCAGGGCCCACCACGCGAGCGGCGCGGTGAGGTACTGCGCGGTCTGCACCGGGAGCGAGACGAGCCAGACCAGTGCGCCCTGGAGGAGGTACACCTTGCGCAGGGCGTACAGCTGGGGGCGGCCGGGGGCCTTGGCCAGCATCTTCGCGTAGCGCGGGTCCTCCCCGTGCCCCCTCCCCCGCCGTCCGATGTGGACCGAGAGGCGCAGCCCCCAGATCACGGTGAGCGCGGTGACCAGCAGCCGTCGGCCGTCGTCGCCGGTGCCGGACGAGAGGACGTACGACACCAGGGCGACGGCGGCGAACCCGATGCCCCAGGCGACGTCGACGATCCGGTGGACGCCCTTCCTCAGGGCGATCACGAAGGTGACGAGCATGACGGCGAGGGCGGCGGCCGCGCCCGCCAGCCCGCTCGTGAACGCGGACCAGGCGAAGCCGCTCATCGCTCCTCCCCCGGGTCCGCCGGGGCGTACCAACCGCGCCGGGTGGCGGGCATCGCCGCGGAGCCGACCGCGTCCGGCCGTACGGAGAGGATCTGATCGACGCCCATCCGGCGCTCCTCGAACGCGAGCGCGCCGCCGGCGAGGTAGAGCCGCCACACCCGAGCGGTCTCCTCCCCCACCCGCGCGACGAACTCCGCCCATCGCTCCTCCAGCGTGCGCCGCCACGCCTCCACGGTCCGTACGTAGTGCTCGCGCAGCGACTCGACGTCCCGCACTTCGAGCCCGGCCCCCTCCAGCAGGGAGACGGTCTCGCCGAGCGGCCGCATGTGCATATCGGGGGCGATGTAGGACTCGATGAACGCGCCGCCGCCCGGTGCGTTCGCCCCTCGGGACATCTGCTGGACCAGGGCCCGGCCCCTCGGCCGCAGCGCGTCGTGCAGGATCGCGGTAACGCCGGGTACTCGGCGTCCCCCACGTGCTCGCCCATCTCGACGGTGGACACGGCGTCGTACGCTCCCCCCGATGTCCCGGTAGTCGGCGTGCAGCACCTCGACGAGATCGCCGAGACCCCGGCCCGCGACCTGCTCCCGCACGTACGCGGCCTGCTCGGCGGCGAGGGTGACGGCGGTGACGTGGACGCCGTGGCGCTCGGCCGCGTACAGGCTCAGGTAACCCCAGCCGCATCCGATGTCCAGCAGCCGGGAGCCCGGCCGCACCGACCCGGTCCGCGAGGGTGGGGGCGGGTGCGGTCAGGCCCCGTTCGCGCACGGCGCGGCGCAGGGCGCGCAGCCCGTCGGCGAGGTCGGCGTCGAGGTCGATGTCGCCCGTGATGTACGCCTCGGCCAGGCCGAGTTCGCCCGGCTGCCACAGCAGGCGGCGCAGCGCCCTGCGGGTCCGCACATGGACCGTGGGGGCGTCGCGCGGCCCGGTCTCGCTGCCGTCCCACATCCGCAGCCGGACCGGCAGTCCCCCGCCGAGGAACCGTTCGATCATCGGTGCGACGCGCTGGGCCGCCCCGGTCGGAGTGCACCGGGCGGAGGGCTTGGTCGCGGTGGTGCTCACGCGGTCTCCTCACGGGTCAGGAGCAGTTGCCGCACATCGAGGTAGCCGGAGCGGAAGCCCGCTTCGGAGTAGGCGAGGTAGAAGGTCCACATCCGGCGGAAGACGGCGTCGAAGCCGAGGGCGTCGACCTCGGCCGCACGCTCGGTGAACCGCTCGCGCCACAGCCGGAGCGTCTCGGCGTAGTGCGCGCCGAACCGGATGCGCCGGGTGGTGCGCAGGCCGGTGTGGGCGGCGGTGATCCGCTCGACGGCCTCGGTGGAGGGCAGCAGTCCACCGGGGAAGATGTACTTCTGTATCCAGGTGTACGTGGAGCGGCTGGCGCGCAGCCGGTCGTCGGGCATGGTGATGGTCTGGAGGGCGACCCGGCCGCCGGGGGCGAGCAGACGGTCCAGGGTGTGGAAGTAGACGGGCCAGAACTCCTCGCCGACCGCCTCGATCATCTCGACGCTGACGATGGCGTCGTAGGCGCCGGTGACCTGCCGGTAGTCGCTCAGCCGCACTTCCACGCGGTCCTCGAACCCGGCCTCGCGGATGCGGACACGGGCCAGGTCGCGCTGCTCGGCGGAGAGGGTGACAGTGACGACGCGGGCGCCGCGCGCGGCCGCACGGACGGCCAGTTCGCCCCAGCCGGTGCCGATCTCCAGGAGGCGGGTGCCCTCGGTGACCCCGGCGGCGTCCAGCAGCCGGTCGATCTTGCGGTGCTGGGCGGCGGGCAGCAGGTCGTGTTCGGCCGGGAAGCCGCGGAAGACGGCGGAGGAGTAGGACAGCGTCTCGTCGAGGAAGAGGGCGAACAGGTCGTTGGACAGGTCGTAGTGGTGGCTGATGTTGTTCCGGGAGCCGTCGGGGGTGTTGAGCTGCGCTGCGGGCCTGCGCAGCGCCCAGGCGCCGCGCAGCCGTTGCAGGGGCCGGGGGACGAGGTCGGCCGCGTGGCCGGCGAGCACGGTCAGGACGCCGACGAGGTCGGGCGCGTCCCACTCGCCGGCCAGGTAGGACTCGCCGAAGCCGATGAGCCCGCTCGCGCCGATCCGCCGGAAGAAGGCGTCGGGGTCGCGGATGTCCATGAGCGGCCCGCCGAGTCCGATGTCCTCGCGGCCCGCGAGCCGGGCGCGCAGCGGGAAGCTGCCGAGGGCGCGGCGCACGATGCGTTCCGCGACGGCGGTCCGGGCGCGGGAGACGCGGGGCGGGATGGCGACGTCGGGCCAGCGTTCCGGATCGGTGCCGGAGGTGTGGTCTGCCGACAGCGCCGGGGTGGGAGCGGTCACTGCATGCCTTCCTGGGTGCGGTGCGGGGGTCGGGGGCGCACGGGGAGCCCGCGCAGATGAAGCCGGATGCCGTGCAGGCGGATCGCGGCGGAGACGACGAGGGGGGACAGCGGGTGGCGCAGGGCGAGCCGCAGCAGTTCGCGCGGGGTGGCGGGGCGGCGCGCGCCCCGCACGGTCGCGGTGAACGGGCGGCCCCCTTCGCGCTCCAGATGAACCGTCAGGTCGAGCCGGGGCCCCGGCTCGGGCAGCCGCATCCGGTAGCCGCCGTCCACGGGGAAGAACGGCGAGACGTAGAACTTCTTGCCGGTCACCGCCCGGCCGTCCCCGTCGGGGTGGAGCAGGTAGCCGTGGCGCCCGCCGTACGTGTTGTGCACCTCGGCGACGACGCAGAGGGGGCTGCCGTCGGGGCGGTGGCACCAGTAGACGGTGATCGGGTTGAGACGTGCCCGAACACCCGCGCCTGGGTGAGCATGGTGACGGTGCCGTCGCCGAGTTCGACGCCTCGGGCGCGCAGGAAGCGTTCGAGCCCGGCGCGGATGGTGGGCGCGGTGCCGCCGAAGTGGTCGCGGGGCTCGAACCGGGCCAGCGGCCGCAGGGCGCGGGGCGGCCGGGGCGGCCGGTCGGGGTCGATCAGCCACAGGTAGGTCCGGTGCCGGAACGCGTACGCCGTGGGCCGGTTCCGTACGTGCGTGATGGTGCACGGGTAGAGGGCGTTCACCAGGCCACCCCCAGGGCGGCGGCGGCCTCGGCCCCCGAACGGCAGCCGTCCTCGTGGAACCCCCAGCCGTGGTACGCCCCGGCGTAGGCGGTGACCGGGCCGGAGAGAGCGGGCAGCCGGGGCCTGGGCAGCGACGGATTCAGGGGTGTAGACGGGGTGTTCGTAGACCATGCTGGCTGACGACGGAGTCGTACGAGGCCGTCGTGCCGTCCTCCGTGGTGATCTCGACGCCGTCCGCGTGCCGGGCGACGGCGCGCACCGGCGTCGTGGTGTGCACGGCGGCGAGCCGCTCGACGACGAGGCCGACGTACGCGCGGAAGCCGCCGGTCACGGTGCGCCAGACCGGCGAGCCGCCGATCGAGAGCATCCCGTGGTGGTCGAGGAACCGGAAGAGGTAGCGGGCCGGGTAACTCAGCGCGCTGACCGGGTCGCAGGACCAGACGGCGGAGACGACGGGCGTCAGGAAGTGGGCGCGGAAGTAGGGCGAGAACCGGCCCCGCCGGGCGAACTCCCCCAGCGTCATCTCCTGTGCGCCGCTCTCCGGCAGCGCGAGGATGGCTCGGGCCGCGCGGTGGAAGCGCGGCACGTCGGCGAGCATCCGCAGGTAGGGGCCGCGCAGGGCGGAGCGCGGCTGCGCGAAGAGTCCGGACGGACCGCGCGCCCCGGCGTATTCGAGGCCGCACCCCTCGCACCGTACCGACATCGACATCTCGGACTCCTGGGTGGCGACGCCGAGTTCGTCGAAGAGCCGGAGCAGGTGCGGATAGGTACGCCGGTTGTGCACGATGAAGCCGGAGTCGACGCTGTGCGTCCGGCCGTCGGAGGCGTCCAGTTCATGCGTGTGGGCGTGACCGCCGACGCGGTCGTCCGCCTCGTACAGGGTCACGTCGTGCGCGTCCCGGAGCACGTACGCGGCGGTCAGCCCCGCCACCCCGGACCCCACCGCGGCCGTCCGCCGTCGCCCTGCCATCTCCCGGCTCCCTCCGGTCGTCCCCCACGGGTCGGAGCGCTGCGGGAGCACTCCTTCGAGAGCCCATTCGTGGCTGCCGCCCCGAGGGATTGGTCGATCTTCGGCATACCTCCGAACGAGTGAATGCAGGCATCCGGCCAATCCGGCGGCCGCCGGGCGCCGAACCCCTTGCGTGAGAACAGACCGGAACGACGCGCGGACGAACGGCGCACGCCTCTCCCGGCGGTCCCGCTCGGCACGGTGGTCCGTCTCCCGCGGCTGGGAGACGGACCACGGGACACCCCACGCGCCGAGTGCCGAGCGCCGAGAAGTCGGCGCGCTCGACAGTTCCCCGGCTCCTCACGTGCCTCTTTGTCGCTTTGTCCCCTCGATCCACTCGACGCCCTCGACACCCTTCGATTCAGGAGAAACACCATGAACTCGCTCCTCTTCCGCCGCGCCGCGCTCGCCGTGTCCGCAACCGTCGTGCTGCCGCTGGCCCTGGCCGCCTGCTCGTCGGACGACTCCTCCAAGGACTCGGCCGCGGGTTCGACGCCCAGCGCGTCCACGCCGGCGGAGTCTCCGGCCGATGACTCGACGACCACGGACAAGCCGTTCGGCCCGGCCTGTTCGTCGGTGCCGAAGGAAGGCGCGGGCTCGTTCGACGGCATGGCGCAGGACCCGGTCGCCACGGCCGCGTCGAACAACAAGGAGCTGTCGACGCTCGTGGCCGCCGTGAAGCAGGCCGGCCTGGTGGACACGCTCAACAACGCGCAGAACATCACGGTGTTCGCCCCGACGAACGACGCCTTCGCCAAGATCCCGCAGGCCGACCTGGACGCGCTGCTGGCGGACAAGGCCGAGCTCACCAAGGTGCTCACCTACCACGTGGTCGGTGAGAAGCTGACGCCGAAGCAGTTGGAGAAGGGCTCCTTCGGCACTCTGGAGAAGAGCAGCCTGACGACGGCGGGCTCGGGCACGGAGTACACCGTGAACGACTCCTCGAAGGTCGTCTGCGGTAATGTCCCGACCGCCAACGCGACGGTCCACATCGTCGACACGGTCCTGATGCCCCCGAAGTGACCCGCTCCGGACGCCCGTAGAGGAGGGGCGGGGCCGCGGAACACCGCGGCCCCGCCCCTCCTCATGTCTCGTGTCCTCGTGTCCCGTGCGCCCCAGCCCTTAGCCTGACCGGATGACGCAGCGCGCACCCGTGGACCGTGGCGACCGCGTAGCCGGAGCCGTGGTGGGCTCCGCTGCCGGGGACGCGCTCGGCGCCCCGTTCGAGTTCGGCCCTTCCGGGGTCTTCACCACCCGCTTCCCCGACGGCGTCGGGACCCTGTGCGGAGGCGGTGGCTGGGATCCGGGCGAGGCGACGGACGACACCCAGATGGCCGTGCTGGTCGGGGAGTCGCTGCTGGAGCGCGGCGGCCTGGACCTGCCTGACGTCTTCGACCGGTTCCGGCGGTGGGCGGCGGGCGAGCCCAAGGACATCGGCCTGCAGACCGAGGACGTGCTGACGAACGGCTCGCCGTGGGACCTGGCGGCGGGCCTGCATTTCCAGGTCAACGGGCGGGCGGCGGGCAACGGTTCGCTGATGCGGGCCTCCACGTCCGCGGTGTACTTCGCGCGCGCCGGACGTACGCCGACGATGGAAGCGGCCCGCCGGATCGCTGCGCTGACCCACGGCGACGGAGCGGCCCGGGAGGGCACCGCGGTCCTCCACGAACTGATCCGGGTCGCGCTCGCGGGCGGCGATCCGCTCGCCGCCGTCCCCGGAACGCTGGCCGAGGTGCACGCCGACCACCGGGACCGCTGGGCGGCGGTGCTGGCCCACGACTGGCACCCCGGCCTGGCGACCGAGTTCAACGGCGCGGTGTGGCCCTGCCTCGGCACGGCCCTCTGGGCGCTGCGCACGACCGACAGCTTCGAGCGGGCGTTGGCGTGCGCGGTGGACGTGGGCGGGGACACCGACACCGTGGCGGCCGTGACGGGCGGCCTGGCGGGAGCCGTGTACGGAATCGGAGCGGTGCCGGCCCGGTGGACCGGGCTGCTGCACGTACCGCTGCCCGGCTACGCGGATCGCTGCCTGGACACGGCGGACCTTCTCACCCTGGCGGCACGGCTCGACGCAGAGGGCCCTCGGACCGTATGAGGACGCACGCGTCGATCGCTCGAACAGCATCGCCCGAAATATTCACATAAGAACCGGATAAGCGCACGATGGAGGTATGGGTGCTCGTCGCAATCAACCCCACGGCGGCGGGGCCCGCAGGACCGAAGGGGACGAGATCTCATGAGCAACGTCTCACACGCGAGGAGCGATCTGTCGGGCCACCCCGACGCCTCCGAGATGCGTGCGCGGTACGACCGCGTGATGGGCGGTCGTGATGTGGCGCTGGTGGACGCGCCGGTCTTCCTGGTCGGCCTCTACTGCGCCGTCTCCCCGTGGGTGCTCCACTTCACGGCGAGCCAGCCGGCTCTGGTCACGCACAACCTGGTGATGGGCATCGCGGTCGCGGTACTGGCGCTCGGCTTCACCGTGATGCCGGAACGCATGTACGGACTGAGCTGGGCGATCTGCGCGATGGGTGCGTGGATCATCGTGTCGACCTGGGTGGTGGGCAGCAGCCCGGACACCGGGATCGTGATCAGCAACATCATCGCCGGCGGACTGACCGTGCTGCTGGGCATGGTCTGTGCGGGAGCGGCGGCCAGGACCCGCAGGACGTGACAGCGCCCCACCCTGCGGACCCCCGGCCCTCCGGCCCTCCGGCTTCGAGGATCGGGGGCTGGGGGCCGAGCACCTCGGCCCCCAGCCTCTCGGGAGCGCGATGAGCGGGGTCCGGGGGCGCGCCCCCGGCCGAGGGAGAGGGCGCGACGGGAAACAGGTCCGCCGCAGGCACCCGGCGCGCCCGCCCGGCCGCTCACCCCACCGAGCTGTACGCCACGACCCCCCGCAGCACCGCGTCCACCGCCTTACGGGCGTTCTTCGCCACGCTGGAGGTCGTGGCGCCGGCAGCCCCGGCCCCCGACTCCCGCGGTGCCGCGGCGGCCACCTGCCCCAGCACGTCGATCACCTGCTTGCACCACCGGACGAAGTCTCCCGCCGGCATCTCCGCCTCACGCAGCACCTCGTCGAGCGTCCGGCCGGAGGCCCACATGTAGACCGCCCAGGCGAAGCCGAGATCGGGCTCGCGCTGCCCGACCCCCTCCGCCTGGTTGATCTTGAAGTCCTCCTCCAGGGCGTCCAGCCGCCCCCAGATCCGCACCATTTCGCCCAGGGCGGCCTTGGCGGGACCGGACGGCACCTTGGGTGCGACCGCGTCGTCGGACTGCCGCGCCTCGTACACCAACGCCGAGACGCAGGCGGCGAGTTCGGCGGGGTTGAGCCCCTCCCACACGCCGTCCCGCAGGCACTCGCTGGCGAGCAGGTCCAATTCGCCGTAGAGCCGGGCCAGTCGCCGGCCGTTCTCCGTGACCTCGTCTCCCCGGAGGTAGTCCATCTCCGTGAGGAGGGCGACGATCCGGTCGAAGGTCCGGGCGATCGTGTTCGTCCGCCCCTCGATCCGCTTCTCCAGCTGCCGGGTGTCCCGCTGCAACCGGTGATAGCGCTCGGCCCACCGCGCATGGTCCTCGCGCTCGTCGCACCCGTGACAGGGGTGGGCGCGCAGCTCGGTCCGCAGCCGGGCGATCTCGCGGTCGTCGGCGGCCGGCGCGCGCCCCTTGCGGTGCCGGTCGGGCACGATGTGCCCGGCCTTGGTCCGCAGCGCCGAGGCGAGGTCGCGCCGGGACTGCGGCGATCGCGGGTTGAACGACTTCGGAACCCGCATCCGGTCCAGCGCCTCCACCGGCACCGGGAAGTCCATCGAAGCCAGCCGCTTGACCTGCCGCTCGGCGGTCAGCACGAGCGGCCGCGGCCCGTCGTGGTGGTCGAAGCCGCGGTGCCCGTTGGCCCGCCCGGCGGGCAGACCCGGGTCCAGCACCAGGGCCAGCCCCGCGAACTTCCCCGTCGGCACGTGGATGACGTCTCCGGGCTTCAGCTTCTCCAGCGAGGAGGCCGCGGCCGCCCTCCGCTGGGCCGCGCCCTGCTTGGCCAGCTCCGTCTCGCGGTCCTTGAGGTCGCGCCGCAGGCGCGCGTACTCCTCGAAGTCCCCGAGGTGGCAGGTCATGCCCTCCTTGTAGCCCTCCAGCCCTTCCTCGTTGCGCTGCACCTGCCGGGAGATCCCGACGACGGACTTGTCCGCCTGGAACTGGGCGAACGAGGTCTCCAGCAGCTCGCGCGAGCGGTGCCGCCCGAACTGCTGCACCAGGTTGACCGCCATGTTGTACGAGGGACGGAAGCTGGAGCGCAGCGGATACGTCCGCGTGCCCGCGAGGCCGGCCAGTGCCGTCGGGTCCATGCCGCGCTGCCACAGGACCACCGCGTGGCCCTCGACGTCGATGCCGCGGCGTCCGGCCCGGCCGGTGAGCTGGGTGTACTCGCCGGGGGTGATGTCGGCGTGCTGCTCGCCGTTCCACTTGACCAGCTTCTCCAGCACCACGGAACGCGCGGGCATGTTGATGCCGAGCGCCAGCGTCTCGGTGGCGAAGACGGCCTTCACCAGGCCCCGGACGAACAGCTCCTCGACGACCTCCTTGAAGGTCGGCAGCATGCCCGCGTGGTGGGCGGCGATGCCCCGCTCCAGTCCCTCCAGCCACTCGTAGTAGCCCAGGACGTGCAGATCCTCGCCGGGGATGGACGCCGTCCGCTCCTCGACGATCTCGCGAACCAGCCGCCGGTTGTCCTCGTCGTTGAGCCGGAGGCCGGCGTACAGGCACTGCTGGACGGCGGCCTCGCAGCCCGCCCGGCTGAAGATGAAGGTGATGGCGGGCAGCAGGCCCTCGTTGTCCAGCCGCTCGATGACCTCGGGGCGGCCGGGCGTCCAGATCCGGCCGCGCTGACGCCGCTCGCGCTCGCGGTCGGCCTCCCGCACCATCTTGCCCCGGCGGCGGTCGCGCGGGTTGTAGACGTTCTGGCTCTCCTGGCGGGCGAGCCGGACCAGGTCCGGGTTGACCTCGCGCCGCCCCGCGCCCCGGCCGCCGTGGTCGGTCGTCTCCTCGAAGAGGTCGTACATCCGGCGTCCGGCCATCACGTGCTGCCAGAGCGGCACCGGCCGGTGCTCGGAGACGATCACCTCGGTGTCGCCGCGTACGGTGTCCAGCCAGTCGCCGAACTCCTCCGCGTTGGAGACGGTCGCCGAGAGGGATACCAGCGTCACCGACTCCGGGAGGTGGATGATCACTTCCTCCCACACCGCGCCCCGGAACCGGTCGGAGAGGTAGTGCACCTCGTCCATGACCACGTAACCGAGGCCGGACAGCGAGGGTGAGCCCGCGTACAGCATGTTCCGCAGGACCTCGGTGGTCATCACGACCACGGGCGCCTCGGAGTTGACGCTGTTGTCGCCCGTGAGGAGGCCGACCTTGTCCGCGCCGTACCGCTTGACCAGATCGGCGAACTTCTGGTTGGAGAGCGCCTTGATCGGCGTGGTGTAGAAGCACTTGCGGCCCTGTTCCAGGGCCAGGTGCACGGCGAACTCGCCGACGATCGTCTTGCCCGACCCGGTGGGGGCCGCGACCAGCACCCCCTTGCCCGCCTCCAGGGCCTGGCATGCCTCGATCTGGAACGGGTCCAGACCGAACTCGTACATCTCGCGGAACGGCCCGAGAGCCGTCGCCATCTCGGCCGCACGCTCGCGAGAAGCCTGGTATCGCTCAGCTGGTGAGAGGTCCTCTGTCATCTTGACCACGAGCCTACCCGCCACCTCCGACAGTCAGCCCGATCTTTATGTCGCCTCGGCACTCCACCCCGTCGGACCCCGTCAGCCTCCGGTGAGCACCCGCACCGCGCCCAGTACGCAGGTGGCGGTGAGCGGCAGCGGACCCACCGGTTCACCGTCCGCGTACGCCGTGATCCCGGCGGCAGCCAGCTCGATGGAGGAGACCCGGTGCACGGTGACGGCCGGATGGTCCAGGTGCGTGCCCCGGTAGACCCTCGGAAAGACCTTGAGCAGCGTGGCGCGGGTGCACCGCCCCACCACGGTCACGTCGAAGAGGCCGTCGTCCATCTCCGCGCCGGCACAGATCCGCATGCCCCCGCCGTACGCGCTCCCGTTGCCGACCGCGATGAGGGTGGCCTCGATCTCGGTGGGCTCTCCCCCGTCGAGCCGGAGCCGGTACGGGATCGGCCGGAAGGCGGCCAGTTCGGCGAGGATCGCGAGGTCGTACGTGAACCGGCCGCCGACGAGGCGCATCCGGTTGCCCCGGTCGTTGACGCGGGAGTCGAAGCCGGAGGCGAGGACCGTGCCGAACCAGCGCTCCCCGACCCGGCCGAGGTCGATCTCGCGGTGGCCGCCGCCCTTGAGCGCCCGCGCGGCCAGCCGTCCGGCGGCGGCCGGATCGCGGATCGGCAGGCCCAGCGCGCGGGCGAAGTCGTTGCCGCTGCCGGCGGCGACGATCCCGAGCGGGGTCGCGGTCCCGGCGACGGCCTGGAGGGCGAGGGACACCAGCCCGTCCCCGCCCACGGCTATCAGCGCCCCGGTCCCCGCGGCGACCGCCTCACGGGCCCGGCGCAGGGCGTCGCCGGCGTCCTCGCCCAGCACCGTACGGACGGAGAATCCGGCGTCCCGCAACGCGGAAGCGGCCGGCTGCGCGGCGTGCGCGCCCCGGCCGCGCCCCGCGGTGGGATTGACGAAGAGGGTGATCTCGCTGGTCACCCGCCGGACCCTACAAGGTCAGGTGATGTCGTCGTAACCGTTCAGCCGGTGCGGTCCGGCGGCGTCCGCCTCTCCGGACGCCTGTCCGGGAAGGGCGGGGCGGGAAGAGGGGGAGACGTTCTCCACGCGGCCGACGGGCTCGGGCGTCAGGTCGAGGGGAGCCGCCTCGTCGTCGCTGAGCTCGGCGTCGGGGTTGTTGCGGTTGCGGCGCTTGTCGTTCAGCAGGGAGAAGCCGACGGCGAGGAAGTAGAGGACCGCGAGCGGGCCGGCGAGGAGCAGCATGGAGATGGGCTCGCCGCCGGGGGTGGCGATGGCCGCGAAGGCGGTGAGGCCGACGAGCATGCCGCGCCACCAGCGCAGCATCCGGGTGCCGGTGAGGACCCCGGTCATGTTGAGGGCGACGAGCAGGAGCGGCAGCTCGAAGGCGAGGCCGAAGACGATCACCATGCGGGTGATCAGATCGAGGAAGTCGTCGAGCGGCAGGAGGTTGGTCACATTGTCCGGCGTGAAGCCGAGCATGATCTCGGCCGTCTGCGGCAGGATCGCGTACGCGAGGTAGGCGCCCGCCGTGAACAGCGGGACGCCCGCGGCCACGAAGGCCAGGGAGTACCGCTTCTCCTTCTGGTGGAGGCCGGGGGCGACGAAGGCCCAGAGCTGGTACAGCCAGACGGGCGTGGCGACGAGGACACCCGCCATGAGGGACACCTTCAGGGCGATGGTGAACGGCGACAGCAGGCCGTTGGTGGTCATCTCCGCGCACGGGCGGCCGTTGACCATCGTCTCGACGCCGTTCTTGCAGCCGACCGAGTCGAGGATCGGCTTCATCAGGAACTCGAAGATCTCCTTGTGGAAGAAGGCGGCCCCGATGACGGCGATCACGATCGCCAGCACGGCCTTCAGCAGCCGGTTACGCAGCTCACGCAGGTGATCGAGGAGAGGCATCCGCCCCTCGTCGTTCTTCTCCTGCTTGCGGGCAGACTTGAGCAACCCACTTCCCTCGTCTCGTGCGGCGGCTGTCGGCGAAACGCGTCAGCGGTCAGCTCTGGGTGGTGGGCTTGGCCTCGTTGACCGGGCGGGAGCTGGTGACGTCGCCCGGTGCGGCCTGGATGGTGCGCGCGGTGGTGGCCTGCGGAGGGACCGTGTCCTCGACGGTCTCCGTGGTGGGCGCCGCGGTCGCCGCGTCGTCCTTCTTCATGGCCTTGGCCTCGCTCTTGAGGATGCGGGCCGACTTGCCGAGCGAACGCGCCATGTCGGGGAGCTTCTTGGCACCGAAGAGCAGCAGGATGACAGCGATGATCAGAACGATCTCGAGGGGCTTCAGATTGCCGATCATGTGCGACTTCCTTCTCACTGAGGCGGCTGGGCTGGGGGTGGGCTCGCTACCCGTTCGACCGGGCATACGTCCGATCGTTGCGCTTGCCAGCGATCGTAACCCGCAGGGGTAAACGCGAGGCAATGCCCGTGCGTACTCCAGCTTGCGGCCCGCATCTCCCTGCCGGGGCCGACCCCTGCAGAGTACCCCCCTCGCCCGGCCGGCCCGGGGCCGCGGGCCCGTCAGCGCAGGCTGTCGCCGGTGGCCGCGAGCCGGGTGGCGGCCTGTTCGAGGTCCTCCGACGCCCGGTTGATCCGCTCGGTGGTGGCCGAGACCTGCCGGCCGAGGCGCCGGGCCTCCACGAAGACCTTGACGCCGAGCACGCCGAGGACGGCGACGCCCAGGAATCCGAGGGCGATGGCGAGCATGGGCCAGAACATACGGCGTGCCTCTTCCTACGGGCTTGCGGACCGCGGGCAGGTGCCGCGGCGGGCGCTACAGGGCGGTGTGCAGACGCAGGGTCCGCACCCCGCCGCCGGTGAGCAGTTCGATGATGCGCTCTCCGGCGGGCTTGCGGACACAGGCCCCGCAGTCGGGGCAGGTGAAGGTGTAGAAGGTCGTGCGGCTGGTGGCGCCGATCGCCAGGCGCAGCGCCGCGGCGGCGAGCTCGAAGCGGGCGCGGCAGTCGGGGCAGGCGGCCCGGAAGCGCACGGCGGTCACCGGTACGGGGACCTCGCCGGGCCGGGACGCCGGGCGGAGCCCGGTGGCGGCGGTCGGGAACGGGGACGTCCGGTTCATCGTCGTCTCGCCTCCCCGCGCCCTCAGACCGCGTCCTCGTAGGCGGCGAGCGCCTGGCGGGCGGCGTCACGGGCACTGTCGGCGAGTTCCGGCGGGGTGACGATGCGGCCGTCGCCGCCCAGGCGCAGGGCGAGCCGGCGCAGCGAGGCCGGGTCCGGGGTGCGCAGGATGATCCGCAGGCCGCCGTCGGGGAGCTCCTCGGCGGAGTCGTGCGGGTAGTACTCGGCGACCCAGCGGCCGCCGGTGCCGACCTCGATCACGACCTCGGGGTCCTCGGCGGCGGGCTGGACGAGCCCGGCGGACAGGTCGCGCAGCTCCAGCTCGGGCGGGGCGGCGGGGGCGTCGAGGATGCGGATCTCGGCGACCCGGTCCAGCCGGAAGGTCCGGCGGGCCTCGGAGAGCCGGCACCAGCCCTCCATGTAGGTGTGGCCGACGGCGAAGAGCCGGATCGGGTCGACCTCGCGCTCGGTCAGTTCGTCGCGGGCGGGCGAGTAGTAGCGCAGCCAGAGCCGGCGGCGCTCGGAGATGGCGCGGTCGACGTCGGCGAAGACACCGCCCTCCGCCTCGAAGGTCACCGAGAGCCGGGAGCTGGCGGCCCCGGACTCCCCGGCGGCCGTCTCCAGCTTGGCGGTGGCACGGACGAGGGCGAGGCGGTCGCTCTCGCGCAGGCCGGGCAGGGTGGCGACGGCGCGGGCGGCCACGAGCAGCGCGGTGGCCTCGTCGGCGGCGAGCCGGAGCGGTTCGGCGACGTCGTCCGGGTTGTGCCACCAGATCCGGTCGCCGTCGGTGTCGATGTCGAGGAGGTCGCCGCCGCGGAAGCTGGTGCCGCACATGGGCAGCACGTCGAGGTCCGAGATCAGCTCGTCCTCGGTGATCCCGAAGGCCCGTGCCACGTCCTGGACGTGGGCGCCGGGGCGTTCGCGCAGATACGTCACCAGGGACAGCATCCTGCGGGTCTGGTCGATCGCGTTCGTGGCCATCGTTCCGTTCTCCCTCGTCCCTAGTCCTTGGCCACGGCGCGGAGCCGGTCCACCACATCGGCCCGCAGATCGGCGGGTTCCTCCACGACGACGTCCGGGCCGAACTCGACGAGCCAGGCGTCGAGGCCGTGGCCGTACGGGATCTCCAGTTCGTCCCAGCCGTCACCGCGTTCCCGTACCGCTGTGGCGCGCGACCGCAGCGGGTAGCCGGCCCCGGCGCGGAGCCTGATCCGCGCGGTACGGGTGGCGACCTCGCCGGCCCAGCTCTCCACCGTCTCGCGGACGGTGACCACGTCGGGCACCTCGGCGGTGAACGCCCCGGCGCGGGAGCGGACCTTGCCGGTGATACGGGAGAGCCGGAAGACGCGTTCGGCGCCGCGTTCGCGGTCCCATCCGGCGAGGTACCAGTGGCCGCGCCAGCATTCGAGAGTCCAGGGCTCCACCTGGCGCTGTTCGGCGCGGGCGCTGTTGGCCTTGCGGTAGTCGAAGGTGACGGGACGGCGGTCGCGGCAGGCCAGCATGAGGGGCTCGAAGGCGGCCTCGTGGACGGGGATGCGGGGTTCGAGGGCGCTGTGGACCTCGTAGGCGTCCTCGGACTCGGGCATGCCGGCGGCGCGCAGCTTCTGCAGGGCACCGCTGGCCGCACCGGCGAGGCGCGCCTGCTGCCAGACCTTCGCGGCGAGGCCGAGAGCGGCGGCCTCCTCGGCGTCCAGGGTGATGGGAGGAAGCCTGTTGCTGTCGCGGCGGGCCAGGTAGCCGATCTCGCCGTCGAGGTTCTCGACGGTCTCGATGACGAGGCCCAGCTCGCGCAGATCGTCCTTGTCCCGCTCGAACATCCGGTTGAAGGAGTCGTCGGAGCCCGCTTCGAGGTACGCCTCGATGGATCCGCGGAGTTCGCGCTTGCTGAGCGGGCGCCGGGTCCCCAGCAGGCACAGCGCGAGGTTCATCAACCGCTCGGCCTTGGCAATCGCCATCGATGCCCTTTCTCCGGTGCTCTACGACGCTCGACCGTACCGCTCAGGGGGGCGCGGACCAAAGCCGGGCCGCAGGTCGCCGGCCGGTGGAGGGGGCCGCCGGAGAACACGGAGGGCCCCCGCCGCCGGCGGGGGCCCTCCTGATGCGCGCGTGGGGCGGATCAGACCGCGACGAGGTCGCAGACGAAGATCAGCGTCTCGCCGGGGGCGATCTTGCCGCCGGCGCCGCGGTCGCCGTAGGCCAGGTGGGCGGGGATGGTCAGCTGGCGGCGGCCGCCGACCTTCATGCCCTGCACACCCTGGTCCCAGCCGGCGATGACCTGGCCGGCGCCGAGCTGGAACTGCAGCGGGGTGCCGCGGTTCCAGGAGGCGTCGAACTCCTCGCCGCTGGAGAAGGAGACACCCACGTAGTGGACGGAGACGGTCTGGCCCGCCCGGGCCACCGGGCCGTCGCCCTCCCAGATGTCCTTGATCTCCAGGTCGGCCGGCGGCTCGCCGCCCGGGAAGTCGACCTCGGGCTTCTCGATGCTCACTGAACTGCTCCTAAAAAAATCTTGGGGGCACAAGTTTCGCACGGGTCGCCCCGGCGGTCGGACCGTACGGGGCCGTGCCGCCGGTCAGACGGTGTCGAGGATGTCGACGACGAAGACCAGGTTGTTCTTGGCCAGCTGGTGCGAGGGGTCGGCGCCGTAGGCCTGGTTGGGCGGGATCGTCAGCAGGACGCGGTCGCCGACGTGCTTGCCGACCAGCCCCTTGTCCCAGCCCTGGATGACGCCGTTGACGCCGATCGGGAAGGCGCTCGCGCCGCCGTGGTCCCAGGAGGAGTCGAACTTCTCGCCGTCCTCCCACTTCACGCCGGTGTACTGGACGACCAGGCCCTCGCCGGCCTTGACCTCGGCCCCGTCACCCTTGATCAGCACCTGCTCCTTGAGCTCCTTGGGGGCCTTCTCGCCCTTGGGGATGGTGATCGTCGCGGCCTTCTGCGACGCCGCCTTCACCTCGGGCATCCCGGCCTCGGCCGCGGCCTGCTCCCCCTTCGCCTCGCCCTTCTTGTCGACCTTCTTGGCGTTGACGATGTCGACGACCCAGACCAGCGGGTCGGAGGGCTTGATCCCCGACTGCGGGTTCAGCTGCTCTCCGACGATCGCCTTGGCCGTGCCCTCGACCTGGATCCGGCTGCCGACCTTGTGGCCCACCAGCGCGTCCGCGACCTTGGTCGGCAGCATCTGTCCCTGCTGACCGGCTTCCTGCACGACCTGGGCGCGCGGGGCCTTCGGGGCGGCGTTCTGCCCCTTGGCCCAGGTGGAGCCGAGCGCCTTGATGTTTCCGGCGAAGTCCAGGCGGACGATGTCGCCCTTCTTCACCTCGGCGCCGTCACCGGTGGACACCTCGTCCACCACGATCTCGTCGGCCGCCTTGGCGCCCTTGGGCACCTCGATCTTGGGCTCGGATCCGAACGCTCCGGACACCTTCCCGACGGGTCCCGACTTCGGCGCGTCGTCGTCCTTGGAGTCGGACCCGCAGGCGGCGGTGAACAGGAGGGCGGGCACGACCAGTGCGGCGGCGTACCGGGCAGTCTTCGTGGGGTTCATCAGTCCAACTCGCGAGTAGGGGGCTCCGGGCAAGTCCCGCCACTGTACGACCTCACCCCGGGGGCACCACGAGTGCCGACACACCTCCGCCCCCGGCAGGGCCCGGGCGGCCGGGACGCCGGGGCCCTGCCGGGAGCCGCGGACCTCGCACCCGCACGGACCGGGCACGGTCCCGTTACTCGCCCCCGCACGCACGTGGGTGCGGCCCGGCCGGTACTCACCCCCCGTACGACCGGCCGTGGCCCCGGACCGCGCTCTCGCGCGGTCCGGGGCCACGGCCGGCTGCCGGAGGGCCTGTGGGCCGGTCACATGCCGGCGATCAGCTTCTCCACCCGCTCGTCCACGGAACGGAACGGGTCCTTGCACAGGACCGTGCGCTGGGCCTGGTCGTTGAGCTTGAGGTGGACCCAGTCGACGGTGAAGTCCCTGCGCTGCTCCTGTGCCCGGCGGATGAAATCGCCGCGCAGCCGCGCCCGGGTGGTCTGCGGGGGCACCGACTTGCCCTCGAAGATCTTCAGGTCGTTGCAGATGCGGGCGGTCTGCCCCTTCCTCTCCAGGAGGTAGAAAAGCCCGCGGCGGCGGTGGATGTCGTGGTAGGCGAGGTCTATCTGGGCGACCCGCGGATTCGACATGGTCATGTTGTGCTTGGCCCGGTACCGCTCGATGAGCTTGTACTTCATGACCCAGTCGATCTCGGTGTCGATCCGGTCGAGGTCCTCGGCCTCGACCGCGTCGAGGGTGCGGCCCCACAGCTCCAGGACCTGGTCGACGGTGCCGGTGCGGATGCCCCGGCGCTCGACGAAGTCGACGGCCTTCTCGTAGTACTCCCGCTGGATCTCGATGGCCGATGCCTCCCGGCCGCTGGCCAGGCGCACCTTGCGGCGGCCGGTGAGGTCGTGGCTGACCTCGCGGATCGCCCGGATCGGGTTCTCCAGGGTGAGGTCGCGCATCACCGTGCCCGCCTCGATCATGCGGAGCACCAGGTCGGTGGCGCCGACCTTGAGCAGCATGGTCGTCTCGGACATGTTCGAGTCACCGACGATGACGTGGAGGCGGCGGTACCGCTCGGCGTCGGCGTGCGGTTCGTCGCGGGTGTTGATGATCGGCCGGGAGCGGGTCGTCGCGGAGCTGACGCCCTCCCAGATGTGCTCGGCGCGCTGGCTGACGCAGTAGACCGCGCCGCGCGGGGTCTGGAGCACCTTGCCCGCGCCGCAGATCAGCTGCCGGGTGACGAGGAACGGAATGAGGATGTCCGCGAGTCGGGAGAATTCCCCGTGCCGGGCCACGAGGTAGTTCTCGTGGCAGCCGTAGGAGTTTCCCGCCGAGTCGGTGTTGTTCTTGAAGAGATAGACGTCGCCCGCGATTCCCTCCTCGTGCAGGCGGCGTTCGGCGTCGACGAGCAGGCCTTCCAGAATGCGCTCGCCCGCCTTGTCGTGCGTGACCAGTTCGGTCACGTTGTCGCACTCGGGTGTCGCGTATTCCGGATGCGATCCCACGTCGAGGTAGAGGCGGGCGCCGTTCCGCAGAAAGACGTTGCTGCTGCGGCCCCATGACACAACACGGCGGAAGAGGTAGCGCGCCACTTCGTCAGGTGACAGTCGGCGCTGTCCCCTGAACGTGCACGTGACGCCGTACTCGTTCTCCAGCCCGAAAATGCGGCGGTCCATGACTGAACATTACGCCTTATGGCCCGAGCTGAAACCGGGTTCGACGGCACCGTTTCGATCATTTTCCGATCCCGTCACGACCTCGCCCGTACGGATGGGAGCCGCGAGGAGCCTTCCGGTGGCCAGCAGGACGACCAGGGCCGCCACTCCCCCGGCCCCCGCGACGGCGAAGCTCCAGGCGGTGGAGCCGAGTTCGACGGCCGGCCCGGCAGCGGCCGTGCCGGCCGCCGCGCCTACGCCGAACGTGGTGACGAGCCAGGAGAACGCCTCGGTCACCGTGCCGCGCGGGGCATGGCGGTCGACCACGATGAAGGAGCAGGCGATGGCGGGCGCGAGGAACACCCCGGCGAGGGCGGCGAGGGCGGTCATGACCGGGACCGGGGGCGTGAGCGTCAGCGGCAGATAGCCCAGCGCCAGCAGTCCGACGATGACCCGCAGCCGCTTCTCGGGGGCGCCGGTCCACTGCCGCGCCCCGTAGGCCAGGCCGCCGATCAGCGCGCCGAGGCCGAGCGCGGCCATCAGCCAGCCGTACACGGACTCCTGCCCGTGGTCGTCGGCGTACGCCACCCCGGCCACCGTGATGGAGCCGAGGGCGAGCCCGACGAAGAAGAACGCGCCCAGGAGCGCGAGGAGTCCGGGCGAGCGCAGGGCGCCGAGCCAGTGCGCCTCGCGGGGTGCGGAGCGCCAGGTGCGCGAGGGTTCGGACAGGACGACCGAGAGCGCGCCGAGGACACCGATGGCGTTGATGACGAGCAGGGCGGCGGCCGGGGACCGGAGCGAGACGAGCAGGGTCACCAGGAGCGGCCCGACGGTGAACATGACCTCCTGCGCCACGGCGTCCAGGGCGTAGGCCCGGTGCACCTGGTCCTCGCCCTCGAGGACGTCGGGCCACAGCGCCCGCAGGCCGCCCTCCAGGGGCGGAGTGGCGAGACCCGCGACGACGACGGCGACATAGGCCAGCGGGAGCGAGCCGAGGCCGGTGAGGGCCAGCAGGACCATCCCGAGCGCGGAGAGCACGGCGGCCGGGAGCTGGACGCGCGGCTGCCCGTACAGGTCGACCGCCCGGCCGAGCAGCGGCTGCCCCACGGCGGTCGCCAGCCCGTACGCGGCGGCGAGCGCCCCGGCCAGGGTGTAGCTGCCGCCCTCCGCGCGGGTGAACAGCACGATCGCGATGTGCGCGGTGCCGTTGGGCAGCCGCCCCACCAGGGTGCCCGTCAGCAGCCGGGCCGCGTGCCGCGCCCGGAGGATGTCCAGATATCCCGCGGCCATTCCCGCCCCTCTCCGCCCCGGCCGCCCACGCGCCGAAGTGTTACGTATAACCTCAGGACTCATACGTACCATGTGCGCAGTTCGCGGGTCCACCCCGCGGCTCCACGGAACATCCCGCACGGAGGCACGAGTGACCAGCGCGCAGCAGCCCGTTCCCGCCCGGCCCACCAGCCGCGACGTGGCCCGTGCGGCGGGCGTCTCGCAGGCGACGGTCTCCCTGGTCCTCGGCGGGAAATGGCCGGGCCGGGTGTCGGAGGCCACGTCCCGGCGGGTCCGGGACGCGGCGGCCGAGCTCGGCTACCGGCCCAATCTGGCGGCCCGCAGCCTCCGGCTCGGCCGGACCAGGACCGCCCTGCTGGTGGTGCCCGCCCTCACCAACGAGTTCTTCGCCCGTGTGTACGCCGGGGCCGCGGGGCTCGCCGCCGAGCACGACTTCGGCGTGGTGCTCTACCCCTCGCCGGACGGCACGGGCCCGGCGAGGGACCCGTTCGCCTCGGCCCGCGCGGCGCTCGACGGGGTCATCGCGTCCTCGATGGCCGCCGACGCGCTGGAGGCGCTGCACGGGGCGGACCTTCCGCTGGTGATGCTGGACAGCGATCCGTCGGGCAGCGGTCCGGCCGCCCACGTGAACCTCGACATCGCCGACGGCATGCGGCAGGTGACGGACCATCTGGTGGGCCTCGGCCACCGCCGCTTCCTGCACCTGGCGTCCGCCGTGGACACCTGGACGTTCGCGGTGCGCGCCGCCGCGCTGCACGACGCGCTGGGCGCGGTGGGGTCCGCGACGGTACGGACCGTACGGGCCCCGCTGGACGTACGGGCGGGCCGGGAGGCCGTGGAACAGGCGCTGGCGGCCGCCGGGGACCGGCCCACCGCGATCGTCTGCGACGACGACATCCTGGCGGCGGGCGCCTGCAAGGCGGCCCGCAGGCTCGGGCTGCGGGTGCCGGACGAGCTGTCGGTCACCGGCTTCGACGATCTGGCGCTGGCGACCGCCCTGGAGCCGGAGCTGACCACGGTGCGGCTCCCGGCGGAGCTGGTCGGCGAGCGGGGCATGGAGGCGCTGCTCGCCGTGCTGGACGGCCGGCCCGTCGAGCCGGGCGGTCTGCCGGTCCGGCTCGTCGTCCGCGGCTCCACCGCTCCGCCGCGCGCCGCCGGGGCATGACGAGGCGCTGCCCCCGGACCGCGGACCGGGGACAGCGCCGGGTGCTGCTCGCTACTCCTCGGTGGAACCGGACGCGCTGCCGGTGTCGGGAGCGTCGCTCTCCTCGGTGTCGGACGGGGCGTCCGTGGGCGTGCTGCCCGCGGAGTCCGTCTCCAGCAGCCGGGCCAGCTGACGGCCGACGATCCGCTTGAACTTGCGCTTCTGGGGGCGGGTGCGGTCCAGGACCGCGACCTCCAGGCGCTCGGCGGGGATCTCCCGCTCGCCGCCGCCGGGCTCCCGCGAGAGGGCCTGTACGGCGAGCTTGAGCGCCTCGGCCAGTGTCATGCCGTCGCGGTGGCGCTGGTCGAGGAAACCGCTGATCTGCTCGGCGTTGCCGCCGACCGCGACCGAGCCGTGCTCGTCCACGATCGAACCGTCGTGCGGCAGCCGGTAGATCTGGTCGCCCTCGGGATCGGTGCCGACCTCGGCGACCACCAGCTCCACCTCGTACGGCTTCTCGGCCGCGCTGGAGAAGATGGTGCCGAGCGTCTGCGCGTAGACGTTGGCCAGCCCACGGGCCGTCACGTCGTCGCGGTCGTAGGTGTACCCGCGCAGATCCGCGTAGCGGACTCCGCCGATGCGGAGGTTCTCGTACTCGTTGTACTTGCCTGCGGCCGCGAAGCCGATCCGGTCGTAGATCTCGCTGAACTTGTGGAGTGCGCGGGACGGGTTCTCGCCGACGAACACAATGCCGTCGGCGTACTGCAGCACAACGAGGCTGCGACCACGGGCGATGCCCTTGCGGGCGTATTCCGCCCGGTCGGCCATGGCCTGCTGGGGTGAGACATAGAACGGCGTCGACACCGGCTATCCGTCCCTTTCTGTCAGTGACGAGTGCGTCGGGGGGCTCGGAATCCGGATCAGAGCAGCGCTGCGCGCGGGCCGTCGGGCTGCTCCAGCCGGCGTTCCAGGACGGAGCGCGCGATCTCGGAGGACTCCTGGTCGGTCAGCCTCCGGAAGCCTTCGTCGGTGATGACGGTGACGATCGGGTAGATGCGGCGGGCCACGTCCGGACCGCCGGTCGCCGAGTCGTCGTCCGCCGCGTCGTACAGCGCCTGCACGACCAGCGTGAGGGCCTGCTCCTCCGTCAGGTCCGCGCGGTAGAGCTTCTTCATGGAGCCGCGGGCGAAGATCGACCCGGAGCCGGTGGCGGCGTAGCCGGTCTCCTCGGAGCGGCCGCCGGTGACGTCGTAGGAGAAGATCCGGCCCTTGTCGCGGTCGACGTCGTAGCCCGCGAACAGGGGCACCACGGCGAGGCCCTGCATGGCCATCGCGAGGTTGGAGCGGATCATGGTGGAGAGGCGGTTGGCCTTGCCCTCCAGGGAGAGCTGGGCGCCCTCGACCTTCTCGAAGTGCTCCAGCTCCAGCTGGAACAGCTTGACCATCTCCACGGCCAGTCCGGCGGTGCCGGCGATGCCCACCGCCGAGTACTCGTCGGCCGGGAAGACCTTCTCGATGTCGCGCTGCGCGATCATGTTGCCCATGGTGGCGCGCCGGTCGCCGGCCAGGACCACGCCGCCGGGGAAGGACGCGGCCACGATGGTCGTCCCGTGCGGCGCCTCGATGGCCCCCTGGAGCGGCGGCAGGCTCCGATTGCCCGGAAGCATCTCGGGCGACTGGTCGGAGAGGAAGTCCATGAACGAGGACGACCCCGGCGTCAGGAAGGCAGCTGGTAGACGCCCGGTGCTACGAGTGTTGGCTTCCACGCGTTTCCCTCCAGGTATGCGATGGCCCTGCGCAAGAGAGTCAGGATCATCCCCCAACTTGCCGATGGCCGAATTGCCGTTGAAGCACGTACGTACGCCAGGGACCCTACCCGTCCGGCGGGAGTGATCCACATGTTCGGCGGAGGTTGTCCGTACCGATCCGGCGGGGCCGGGAAGCGGCCCCCGTGTCGGCGCGCGGGGCGACGGCGTGCGCCGCGACGCCACGCCCTCACCCCGTCTCCCCCGCTGTCCGCACGGGCGCCCGGAACGCTCCGGGCGCCTGTGCGGCCGGGCTACTGCCCGCCCTTCTGGACGAAGGACCTCACGAAGTCCTCGGCGTTCTCCTCCAGGACGTCGTCGATCTCGTCCAGGACCGAGTCGACGTCGTCGCTCAGCTTCTCCTGGCGTTCCGCGAGGTCCTCGGACGCCTGCGCATCCTGCGCCTGCTCCTCGGTCTCCTCGGTGGAACGCGTCGCCTTCTGCTGTCCGCCGCCGGTGTCCTTGGTCGCCATGTAGCTCACCCCGCTCGGTTCGAAGCAATCGAAGCTCTTGATCAGACCCTACCCACGGGGCCCGACATCTGGCCCGGTGGTTGTTCGACGTCCGGGCCTCGGGTGATTGATTCCCAGCCCGGAGGACTTTCAGCCGCCCGTCAGCGCCCGGACCAGCTCCTCCGCCGTACGGCAGCGGTCCAGCAGGCCCTGGACGTGTTCCCTGGTCCCGCGCAGCGGCTCCAGGGTGGGTACCCGTTGCAGGGAGTCACGGTCCGGCAGGTCGAAGATGACCGAGTCCCAGGAGGCTGCCGCCACGTCGTCGGCGTACTGCTCCAGGCAGCGGCCCCGGAAGTAGGCCCTGGTGTCCTCCGGCGGCTGCGTACGGGCCCTGGTGACGTCGTCCTCGTCCAGGAGGCGCTTGATCTTCCCGCGCGCCACCAGGCGGTTGTACAGGCCCTTGTCGGGGCGCACGTCCGCGTACTGGAGGTCCACCAGATGGAGCCGCGGAGCGTCCCAGTCCAGGGCGTCGCGGCGGCGGTAGCCCTCCATCAGCTCCCGCTTGGCGATCCAGTCCAGCTCGCCCGACAGGCTCATCGGGTCGGTCTCCAGCCGGTTGAGCGTGTCCTCCCAGCGGGTCAGGACGTCCTTGGTCTGCTCGTCGGCGTCCGCGCCGTACCGCTCGTCGACGTACTTGCGGGCCAGCTCGAAGTACTCCATCTGCAACTGGACGGCGGTGAGCGTCCGGCCGCTGCGGAGCGTGATCAGCTGACGCAGGTCCGGGTCGTGCGAGACCTCGTGCAGGGTGCGGACGGGCTGGTCGACCGCGAGGTCGACGGTGATGAACGCGTCCTCGATCATGGACAGCACCAGGGACGTGGTGCCGAGCTTGAGGTAGGTGGAGATCTCCGAGAGGTTGGCGTCCCCGATGATCACGTGGAGCCGGCGGTACTTCTCCGCGTCGGAGTGGGGTTCGTCCCGCGTGTTGATGATGGGGCGCTTGAGCGTGGTCTCCAGGCCGACCTCGACCTCGAAGTAGTCGGCGCGCTGGCTGATCTGGAAGCCGTGCTCGTGTCCGTCCTGCCCGATGCCGACCCGGCCCGCGCCCGTGACGACCTGGCGGGAGACGAAGAACGGCGTCAGATGGCGCACGATGTCCGAGAACGGCGTCTCCCGCTGCATGAGGTAGTTCTCGTGCGTGCCGTAGGAGGCGCCCTTGTTGTCGGTGTTGTTCTTGTAGAGGTGGATCGGCTGGGCTCCGGGAATGGCGGCCGCCCGCTCGGCGGCCTCCGCCATGATCCGCTCGCCGGCCTTGTCCCAGAGCACCGCGTCGCGCGGATTGGTGATCTCGGGCGAGCTGTACTCGGGGTGCGCGTGGTCGACGTAGAGCCGGGCGCCGTTGGTGAGGATGACATTGGCCAGGCCGATGTCCTCGTCGGTGAGCTGGCTGGAGTCGGCGGTCTCGCGGGCGAGGTCGAAGCCTCGCGCGTCACGCAGCGGGTTCTCCTCCTCGAAGTCCCAGCGGGCGCGCCGCGCCCGGTGCATCGCCGCCGCGTAGGCGTTGACGATCTGGGACGAGGTGAGCATGGCATTGGCGTTGGGGTGGCCGGGGACGGAGATCCCGTACTCCGTCTCGATGCCCATTACTCGCCGTACGGTCATGCGGCCCTCCTTGCCCGGCGTCGGTCCCCTCCGGGAGCGACGCTCACGTACCGCTGCTGGGTCCGGTGCGTGTGTGGTGCCCGACACCGCACTGCGCGACTCGGCGGTACCGCAGAGCCTAGAGCGCCTCTGCGCCGGTGGGGAGATCAATTACGACATTGCTCCGGCGTGGCCGGAACGGGGAATGCGACCGGCTGCGGAGGCCCACCGGGCCTTCCGCAGCCGGTCCGTGCATTACAGGTACTGGCCGGTATTGGCCACCGTGTCGATGGAGCGTCCGGTGTCCGCGCCCTGCTTTCCGGTGACGAGTGTGCGAATGAAGACGATCCGCTCACCCTTCTTTCCGGAAATCCTGGCCCAGTCGTCCGGGTTGGTGGTGTTCGGCAGGTCCTCGTTCTCCTTGAACTCGTCCACGCAGGCCTGCAGGAGATGGGCGACCCGCAGCCCCTTCTGGCCCTGTTCCAGGAATGCCTTGATGGCCATTTTCTTGGCCCGGTCGACGATGTTCTGAATCATCGCGCCGGAGTTGAAGTCCTTGAAGTACAGGACTTCCTTGTCGCCGTTGGCGTACGTGACCTCGAGGAAGCGGTTCTCCTCGGACTCCGTGTACATCCGCTCCACGACCGACTGGATCATGGCGTGGGCGGCGGCCTCGCGCGAGCCGGTGTGCTCGGAGAGGTCGTCCGCGTGCAGCGGAAGCGACGGGGTCAGGTATTTCGCGAAGATGTCCTTCGCGGCCTCGGCGTCCGGACGCTCGATCTTGATCTTCACATCGAGGCGACCGGGTCGCAGGATGGCGGGGTCGATCATGTCCTCACGGTTGGAGGCGCCGATGACGATGACGTTCTCCAGGCCCTCCACACCGTCGATCTCGGCGAGCAGCTGCGGGACGATGGTGTTCTCCACGTCCGAGCTGACGCCGCTGCCGCGGGTGCGGAAGAGGGACTCCATCTCGTCGAAGAAGACGATGACGGGGGTGCCCTCGCTCGCCTTCTCCCTCGCTCGCTGGAAGACCAGGCGGATGTGCCGCTCGGTCTCGCCGACGTACTTGTTGAGCAGCTCGGGGCCCTTGATATTGAGGAAGTAGCTCTTCCCCGCGGGCTGCCCGGTCACCTCGGCGACCTTCTTGGCGAGCGAGTTGGCGACGGCCTTGGCGATGAGCGTCTTGCCGCAGCCGGGCGGACCGTAGAGCAGGATGCCCTTCGGCGGGCGGAGCTCGTGCTCCTTGAAGAGGTCGGGGTGCAGGTACGGAAGCTCGACCGCGTCCCGGATCAGCTCGATCTGGTCGCCCAGACCGCCGATCTTGTCGTAGTCGATGTCCGGCACCTCTTCGAGGACGAGCTCCTCGACCTCGCTCTTGGGCACCACTTCGTAGACGTAACCCGACCTGGAGTCCAGGAGCAGGGCGTCGCCGGAGCGGATGGTGAGGTTCAGCAGCGGTTCGGCGAGCCGTACCACCCTCTCCTCGTCGGTGTGCCCGACCACCAGGGCGCGCTCGCCGTCCTCGAGGATCTCCTTGAGGGTGACGATGTCCCCGGCGCGCTCGAACTCCATGGCCTCGACCACGTTGAGCGCTTCGTTGAGCATGACCTCCTGGCCACGCCGCAGGTCCTCGAGCTCGACACTGGGGCTGACGTTCACCCGGAGCTTGCGGCCCCCGGTGAAGATGTCGCAGGTGCCGTCCTCGTTGGCCTGCAGGAAGACGCCGAAGCCGGCCGGCGGCTGCGCGAGCCGGTCGACCTCCTCCTTGAGGGCCACGATCTGGTCACGCGCCTCGCGGAGCGTGTTGGCGAGCCGCTCGTTCTGTGCGGACACGCCTGCCAGATTCGTCTGCAACTCGACGACGCGCTCTTCGAGAATCCTCGTGTGGCGCGGCGAGTCGGCGAGCTTACGTCGCAGGACGGCGATTTCCTGCTCGAGATAGGCAACCTGGCCGGCTGGGTCCTCCGACCCTCGCGTGGGCCGGATGCCGCGGTTGATGTCGTCGTCGTGGGCTGCCACGGTCCTCACCTCCTCCATGGGGAGCTGGACGCTTCCTGACCCTACCTGGGTGGGTGGTGATTGAAACCCCTAGATCACAAAGACTGCGGGGTGTGTCCGATCTTCACCCTTGCGCTCTCCCTCACGCCAAGGGAATACCCACCCTTCGGCACCGGAAAGCAGCCGGTTGTATCGTCGAACCGGTCAACACCCGTCAGGGCTGGCTCCAATTGGTTCGGATACGCAGGAACGGCAGGACACATGACCGTGCAGCAGGACTCGCCGGGCGACAGTGACACGCAGGACCTGGAGGTCTGGATCGACCAGGACCTCTGTACGGGCGACGGCATCTGCGTGCAGTACGCCCCCGATGTCTTCGAGCTGGACATCGACGGCCTGGCGTATGTGAAGAGCGCGGACGACGAGCTGCTCCAGGACGCGGGGGCGACCACTCCGGTGCCGCTGCCGCTGCTCCAGGACGTGGTCGATTCGGCCAAGGAGTGTCCCGGGGACTGCATCCACGTACGGCGCGTCAAGGACAGCGTCGAGGTGTACGGGCCGGACGCCGACTGACCGGCCGTCCTTCCGCGCCCCGGACGTCGCGGGGTGGACCGGGAGCGAGCGCTCAGGCGCTTCGGGCGAGGTCTCCGGTGCTGCGGACGAAAGCCTTCCCCCGCCACCGCCAGGACGCCTGTTCCTCCTGGTCGGGGCAGCAGCGGGGCACCTCCAGGGAGGAGTAGCCGAGCAGGGTCGCGGAGACGGCGCCGCCGCGTACGGCGAAGTCCTTGACCGTCTTGCGGTCGGCGGGGTCCACCAGGGTCGCCACGACCCGCGGCGCGGCCCCGTCCGTCCGTGTCAGGACGTAGATCCCGGCGGGCGGGGTCCCCGACCCGGCGTCGCAGTGCACCACGGCGACGGTTTCCGGCCGCCCGTCGCCGTCCAGGTCGCCGGGGGCGTGCCGGGCGACGGTCGTCCCGGCCGCGCCGCACTCCAGCGGGAAGTCCACACCGGCCGGGTCCGGGGCGGGCGCGGCGGCACCGTGCGGCGTGGTGGTCCGCTGCTCGGAGGCCGTGGCGGTCGCGGTGGCCGTGCGGGGCTGGAGCAGTCCGGCCAGCGCGACGACCCCCGCCATCGCCGCGGCCGTGGCGAGCCAGTGCACCGGCTTGGCGGCGGTGTGGGCGAGGTCCGGGAGCGCGGGTGTCTGCACGCGGTACGTCTCCTGATGGTTCCTGGGAGCCCGCTGGGGGGAGCACCCCCGAGGGGTTGCCGGAATCGTGCCACACCTCACACGCGGGCGGAACGGCGGGGTCCACGGAAAAAGCGCCGCCGCGCGGTCCCCGGTCGGTCGGGGAACCGCACGGCGGCGCCGGTGCGTTGTGCGGGTCAGGCTCCGGCGGTGGCGGCGCCACCCCGGCTGTTGGGTCCGTCGTAGTCCTCGCCGTAGGCGCCCTTGGAGGGGCGGCGGCGGCGCTGCGGCGGCTCGACGCCGTCCGCGAGACGCCGCGCGGTGACCAGGAAACCGGTGTGGCCGATCATCCGGTGGTCGGGACGGACCGCGAGGCCCTCCACGTGCCAGTTGCGGATCATCGACTCCCAGGGCTGCGGTTCGGCGAAGCAGCCGATCTCGCGGATGGACTCGACGGTGCGCGAGAGCTGGGTGGTGGTGGCCACGTAGGCGCAGAGGATGCCGCCGGGCACCAGGGCCTTGGAGACGGCCTCCAGGCACTCCCAGGGGGCGAGCATGTCCAGCACGACGCGGTCGACGTCGGTGTCGGAGAGGTTGTCCTGGAGGTCTCCGACGGTCAGCTGCCAGGCCGGGTGCGGGGAGCCGAAGTAGCGCTCGACGTTCTGCTGGGCGATCTCGGCGAAGTCCTCGCGGCGCTCGTAGGAGTGCAGCATGCCCTGCTCACCGATGGCGCGCAGCAGGAAGGTGCTGAGCGAGCCGGAGCCGACCCCGGCCTCCACGACGCGCGCGCCGGGGAAGATGTCGGCGAAGGCCAGGATCTGGCCCGCGTCCTTGGGGTAGACCACGGCGGCGCCGCGGGGCATGGAGAGGACGTAGTCGGGGAGCAGGGGGCGCAGCGCGAGGTAGGCGACGTTTCCCGTGGTGCGGACAACACTGCCCTCGGGCGCACCGATCAGCTCGTCGTGCGGGAAAGAACCCTTGTGGGTGTGGAAGTTCTTTCCGGCTTCGAGCGTGAAGGTGTAGTGGCGGCCCTTGGGGTCGGTGAGCTGTACCTGGTCCCCGACCTTGAAGGGCCCACGTCGGCGGGCGGCACCGGTCGGTTCAGACATGTGACCAGCCTACCGGTGATTCCGGGGCCTCCCGCCGCCCCTCCCGCGGGTGCCGGGGGGCTCAGGAGCCAGGTCGGGCCATGGCCTTGACGAAGGCGCGCTCCACATCGGCGGTGGAGAGGACGCCGTAGATCTCGCCGGTCTCCTCGACGACCAGGTACTCGGTGGCGGGGGTGGCCTTGAGCCGGTCCAGGAGGGCCTCGCCGGCCAGCTCCGCGGGGACCCGCATGCCGTCGGTGAGGTCCTGGGCGAGGCCGCTGACGGCGACCCAGGGCCGGCGGTGCTCGGGGACGCCGACGATGGCGGCCTCGCGGACGAGGCCCTTGGGGTTGCCCTGTCCGTCGACCACGACCAGGGCGCGGGCGCCCGCCTCGTTGGCCCGGCGCAGCGCTTCGGAGAGCGGGGTGGCGGACTCGACGGGAACGGCGCGGCGGGTCAGGGTGCGGGCCCGGAGGTCGGGCAGGTGTTCG